>JAIQFW010000005.1 GCA_020073105.1 Terriglobia bacterium | reverse complement strand
GGTGGAGGAGTCGCGGCTGGCGGAAATCTACACCGTGCGAGAACTGGTCGAGTTGGTACGTGAGAGCGCAATGGCCGGCACGAGTCAGGCGCTCCGGCCCCAGTTTGCAGGCTGGCATACTGTGCTGCAAGGAGAATCCGCCGACCCGGAAGTCCTGGTACTCGCGCAGCCGCAGCGGACTGTCGAGGGATTCTGGTACCTGCTGACGCGCATGGCGGCGATGTTTTCCTATGACCGCTTTCAACTGCGCGCCACCGGACTCGAGAATCTGCCGCCCCATGGCCCTTTTCTCATCTGCCCTAACCACCAGAGCTTCATCGACGGCGTCATTATGAGCGGGCTTCTGCCCTGGCCGGTGTTTCGCGACATCTTCTTCGTCGGCACCAGTGAGATTTTCGGCGCCGGCTTCATGCGTCGCCTGGCGCGCTGGATGCGCATCATGGTGGTGGACCCGGATGCCAACCTGATCCCTGCCATGCGTGCCGGGGCGTTTGGCCTGCGCCACGGACGAGTGCTGATCATGTTTCCGGAGGGCGAGCGCTCGATTGACGGCACTCCCAAAACTTTCAAGAAGGGGGCAGCGATTCTCTCGATACACATGCAGGTGCCTATGGTGCCGGTCGCCATTGAGGGCTTCTACAAAGCTTGGCCGCGGGGAAAAGGGTTCCAGGGGTTTGCGCCGTTACAGATCAGGTTCGGCAAGCCAATCTATCCCCCTCCGGAAGCGGAGGCATCGGAAGACGCCTACGAGAAACTCACAGCAGAATTGAAAGCGCAGGTGGTGGCGATGTGGCAAGAATTGCATGTAGAGACGTAGCTTGCTACGTCTCACCGGTTCGAGCCTAAGAGAGACGTTGCAAGCAACGTCTCTACTTCGCCCTGGGGTGCGTCTGGTCGTACACCTCGAGCACATGCTTCATCGAAAGCTGGGTGTAGCGCTGCGTGGTGGAGAGTCGTTCGTGGCCCAGCATCTCCTGAATCGCGCGCAAGTCGGCACCTTCCTCCAGCATGTGCGTTCCAAAGGCATGGCGCAAAGTGTGGGGATGAACGTCGGGCGGCAGTCCCTTGGCCACGGCAATCCTCTTGATGATCCGGCCGACGCTGCGTGTCGTCAGCCGCCCACCGCGCTGGTTGAGCAGGAGCGCGTTCGTATTCTTCTTGCGCGCGGTCAGCATTTGTTGTCGTACCGGCAAGTAACCGGCCAGCGCCGTCTTTACCGCATCACCAAAAGGTACGTAGCGTTCTTTTTTGCCTTTGCCACGGATGAGGATGGCTTCGGCGCTCAGCCGGATGTCATCCAGATTGATCCCGATCAGCTCAGAGTTGCGAATGCCACATCCGTAGAGGAGCTCAAACATCAGCCGGTCGCGCTCGGGAAAGGCAGCAACCTCGGGCATCTGCCCGTCCAACACGGTATTCATCTCTTCGATGGTAGGAACGCGAGGAAGTTTCTTGGGCAGCTTCGGCGTGGACACCAGGGCTGCCGGATTCTGCTCGACCACGCCTTCCTGCGCCAGCCATCGGTATAACGACCGCACTGCGGCCAATGACCGCGCCACCGAGGTCTTGCCCAATCCCTTCTCATAAAGATGCGACAGAAACCCACGAATGGTTACGTGATCGATGCTCTTCCAACCGCGCTGCCCAACGTATGCCGCAAAATTGTCCAGATCGCCGGTGTAGGCCTTGATGGTATGCAGCGAAGCGTTGCGCTCTCGCAGAGAACGCAAGAACTGGTCAATGGCCTTTTCGACGGTGGTGCGGCTCTGCCTCATTGTTGATTTTTGATTGTTGATTTCTTGAATTGGAGGTGCCACTGCCCAAGCACTTTGATCTTTCATTCAACAATCAACAATCAAAATTCAACAATTCCCTCTCTTGCCTTCGCCCTGGGATGATGCTTCTGATACACGTTCTTCAAGCGATCGAGCGCCAGGTGCGTGTACACCTGAGTAGTCGAGATATCCGAGTGGCCCAGAATCGTCTGCACCGTACGCAGGTCGGCACCGTTTTCGACCATATGCGTTGCGCAGCTGTGCCGCAGCATGTGCGGGCTGGCATGCCGGCCTGCGGATGATGATGCCGCCCCGACCATCTGCCAGATGCGTTGGCGCGTCAGTTTGCGCGCCCCCCGGCCCAGAAAAAGCAGCGGTGAGCTTCGCTCTTTCGCCAGCACAGACCGGGCGTGCTTCATGTAGTCTGCCAGCGCTTCCTGTGCCGACTTCCCCAGCGGGACGATGCGCTCCTTATCTCCCTTGCCGCGCACCAGCACGTAGCCAAGATCGAGTTTCAGGTCCTCAAGCCGGACTCCCACGATCTCCGACACTCGCAGCGCTCCGGCGTATAGCACCTCCAACATGGCACGATCGCGAGCGGCGATGGCTTCTGCTTCTTTATTGGGAGAGACAAGTTGCGGACCGCGCAGCATGGCCTCCATCTCGTCGCGGGCCAGCGCCTTGGGCAGCACCTTCCACTGTTTGGGAGAATCGATGTTCAGCGTGGGATCGTGTTCGATGAGCTTGTCGAGCAGCAAGTACCGGTACAAATGCCGCAGCGCCGACAGCTTTCGTCCCACCGAACGACCATCGACAGAGTTAGCGAACAATTCCTGGATGAAGTCCCGCACATCGATTCGGCGCGCATTGAGCAGTGTGCGCTTTTGCTTCTGCAAGAACGCCGAGAACTGGCCGATGTCGGTGGCATACGCCGCCACGGTGAGTGGCGCTAGGCCCTTCTCGACCTTCAGGTAATCGAGGAAGCCGGAGAGCACACGAGCGTTGCGGTCCGCAGGCACGGAACGAGTATGCGCGTTATCGGACGCTGGGAAAAGTGATCAGGGGGATGCGTGCGATCCAAACCACAGAGGGCACAGAGTTACACAGAGAGCCGTTGTGAACCTCTGCGTCCTCTGTGGTTATTGCAGTTCCTTCAAAACCTCCACCGCGTACTTCGCTCCTTCTGGCGTTTCTTCGTGCTTGAAGTAGGCAAACACGTTCCTGCCTGCCGCTCGATGCTCCTGCATACGGCTGACCATGGCGCTACGCTCGTCGGCGGTGTAACTCGGCTTGCGATAGCGGTAGTAGCAAAAATCCGCCGTGATCACGTCCGGCGTGGTGCGTTCTTCGCTTTCCGCCACGCACAATGCACGATTGTCCCTCTTGAGGAGGTCGAAAACCTCGTCGGCAAACCACGAGGCATGTCGAAACTCGAAAGCCGAGGGCACCCCTCGCGGCACGACCGCCAGAAACTCCTCCAGCAGCGCTACATCCACTTTGAGGTTCGGCGGAAGCTGAAACAGCAGCGGGCCCAGCTTGCCCGCTTGGGCAATCGGCTCAATCGTGCTCAAGAAGCGTGGGACGAAATCTTCGGTCTTCTTCAAGCGTTTAATGTGGGTGATGACCTGATGGGCCTTGATGCTGAAGCGAAACGTCGCGGGCGTTTCAGCGATCCATTTCTGCGCCGTCGTCTCTTTCAGCAGTTGGCGGAAGGTGAAGTTGACCTCAACCGCGTTCAGTTGGGTGGAGTAGAACTGCAGGAACTTCGCCTGCGCCAGCTTGGCCGGATAGAAGTCGGGCTTCCAGCTGGGATACGCCCATCCTGATGTGCCTGCGTAGAGTTGCGCCATGGTGCTGGGAAAGCAAATTCCTCACCGGCTGAAGCCGGATTCGGAATAACAATTGGTCAAGAGGCGACTCGGCTGCCAACTGCCGCATTATACCTTTCGTACTGACTTCTTCGAGGCTGTCCGGCGCCGTTTGGAGCCAGCAGTCTTGGGGGTATGTTTGGGGGCGGACGTCTCCGCTTGCGCGGCCATCTCGATTCCCTCCGCGGCAGCTTCTGCTCCGCCCAGCTTCGGCAGTCTCTGCTTGAGGCTCAGTACCGGCGCGAATAGATCGCCCATCTTCTCGACGCGCTCCAGCACCTGTCCCGCCTCAAAAACCAGCACACTCGCATCTCTCTTCTTTAGCGTGCGCTCCACTTCCTCCCACGTCACCGGAGTGGACACCGTCGGCCGTTCCCTCGCCCGCAGAGAATAGACGCTGATCGTCGTTTTGTGCTCGTCGTTCTGGCTCCAGTCCACCAGCACCTTGCCGAGCCGCAACTCTTTTTTCATGTCGGAGACCACGAGTTCCTTGTGATCGTGCTCCAACAAGCGTGCCAAGGCGTTTGCGAAAGTCTTGGTGACGTCGTAGCTGATCGGCGTGTTCAAGGGAACATAAATCTGCAGTCCCTTCGATCCCGAAGTCTTGGGAAAGCTCTGCAATCCAAAGTGCTCGAAGATCTCTCGCAGCCAGAGTCCGACCTGGCAGCACTGCACAATGTTGGCGGGCGGCCCGGGATCCAGATCAAACACCATCATGGTCGGACGCGGGATGTCCCTGGCGAATGAGAGCGACGGATGCAGTTCCAGGCCGGCAAGGTTTGCGATCCAGACCAGCGTGGGCAGGTCGTTGGCCAGAAGGTAGTGGATGTTGCGCCGATTGTGTTCGCTCCAGACTGGCGCGGTCTTCACCCAGTCGGGACGGTGCTTGGTGGCGTTCTTCTCGAAAAAATATTCTTTGTCCACTCCCTCTGGATATCGCTTCAGCGTGAGCGGCCTCCCGGCCAGATGCGGCACCAGCACCGGCGCAATGCGGGCGTAATAGTCGATGACCTGCCCCTTGGTGAAGCCGGCCAGGGGATAAAGGACCTTGTCCAGGTTGGTCAAGCTGAGGTGCTTGCCATCAATTTCGACGATTTGTGGCTTGGCCGCCATGAATAGGTTCGATTATAGGGGGCTGCTCGGTTTGAACCGAAACCAGACCCAGTTGTCAGATCTCAGTTCCCAGTTCTCAGGTTGCTCTGGACCGCTGCCGGTTTGACAAGCCCGCCTTTCACCACGTAATTTCAAACTTCTGCCTATCTCATACGTCCAACCTGCTGTGGAGGCCGAATGAAACGCCGTTTCCCCGCAATTTTAATCACCGTTTTCGCAGTAACCCTTGCCGCCGCGCAGGATATCGCCTCGTTCGAGAAACGCATCACGCTTAAGAATCTCGACAACGGCTTGACCGTCCTGGTCTGCGAGCGGCCAGAGGCCCCGGTCTTCTCTTTTTACACTCATGTGGACGCCGGCTCAGCCCAAGACCCGCTCGGCAAGACCGGCCTGGCCCACATGTTCGAGCACATGGCCTTCAAGGGCACGGACAAGATCGGCACCAAGGATTTCGCTGCCGAGAAGGTTGCACTCGCAAAAGTCGAGACCGCCTACGCTGCGTACCTCGAAGAACGTGACAAGCGCATCGGCCGGGACGAGCAGAAGCTCAAGCAGCTCGAAGCCGCCTGGCAAAGCGCTGTCAAAGACGCCAATCAGTACGTAATTCCCAACCAGTTCGATGAGATCCTGGAGCGCAACGGAGGAGAAAACATCAACGCGTCCACCAACGAGGATGAAACCAACTATTTCTACTCGTTGCCCGAAAACCGGCTCGAACTCTGGGCCTACCTCGATTCAGAACGCTTCATGCACCCGGTAATGCGGGAATTCTACAAAGAGCGCAACGTCGTCATCGAAGAGCGGCGCATGCGCACCGACAGCAACCCCATCGGGCGGCTGCTCGAGCAATTCACGACTGCAGCATTTCAGGCCAGCCAATACCATCGCCCAACTATCGGTTGGATGTCAGACTTGAACTCGTTTTCCGCTACGGATGCGCAGAAGTTCTTCGACGAGTACTACGTTCCTTCCAACATGATCGTGACCGTCGTCGGCGACGTGAAGGCCGCCGACGCCATGCCCATCATCGAGAAGTACTTTGGCCGCATTCCATCGCACGCCAAGCCCGATGACCGCACCACCACCGAGCCGCCGCAGAATTCCGAGCGCCGGGTGGTGCTGCGCGAGCAATCGCAGCCGCTCTACCTCGAGGGCTATCACCGGCCGGATTACCGCAGTCCGGATGATGCCGTCTACGACGCGATCGCCGACCTGATGTCGGAAGGCCGGACTTCGCGTTTATACCGCGCTCTGGTACGCGACCAGAAGATCGCATCCTATTCGGCGGGTTTCACCGGCCTGCCCGGAAATAAGTATCCCCACCTCTTCGCTTTTTATGCGTTCCCTCTTCCCGGGCACAAGCCGGATGACATGGCCGGGCCAATCCACGCCGAGATCGACAAACTCAAGAAGGAAGACATCAGCGACGATGAGCTGAAGATGATTAAGACTCGAGCCAAGGCCGGCCTGATCCGCAGCCTGGACAGCAACTCGGGTCTGGCGTTCCAACTCGGCATCAACCAAGCGCGCTATGATGATTGGCGCGAGCTGTTCCGCCAGGTGGACCGCATCGATAAGATCACCAAGGCCGACATTCGCCGCGTGGCCAATCAGACTTTCACCGCCAACAATCGAACGGTGGGCATCATTGAGACCGCCGGCCCACCCCCGGCTGAAGCCAGCCAGGGAGGTGCGCAATGAGACGGCATGCGCTGATTTTCACCGTTCTGCTTGCGGCCGCCTGTCTGCCGACACCTCGCTTAGCCGCCCAAGCCACCGATTGGAAGCAGGTTCCCATTCCGCCGCTGCATGTCTTCCATCCTCAGCAACCCAAACGCATCGAGCTTCCCAACGGCATGGTGATCTTTCTGCAGGAAGATCATGAACTGCCGCTGATCGACGGCACCGCACGCATTCGAGGCGGGTCGCGTTCCGAACCCGCCGGCAAGACCGGGATGCTCGATATGTACGGTGAAGTGTGGCGCACCGGCGGCACCAAGTCGCAGACGGGCGATCAACTCGACGACTTCCTCGAAGTCCGGGCAGCCAAGGTCGAGACCAACAACACGGCCGACTCCACCACGATTTCGTGGTCCTGCCTGAAAAGTGATTTGGACGACGTCTTCAAGGTCTTCATCGACCTGCTGCGCAATCCCGAATTTCGCGCCGACAAGCTCGATCTCGCGCAACGGGAAATGGCCGACTCGATATCACGCCGGAACGACGATGTTGGCGAAATTGCCGGTCGCGAATCCCTGAAGCTGGCCTACGGCAAGGACAATCCTTACGCCCGCCAGGCCGAGTACGCTACCATTGCGGCAGTCACACGGCAGGATCTACTCGACTGGCACCATGCCCATGTCTATCCCAACAACATCATTCTGGGCGTGGTTGGAGACTTTGATTCTGTCGCCATGGAAGCCAAGCTGCGCCAGGTCTTCGGAGACTGGGCCAAGGGTCCGGCCGCGAAGTCGTCCGATATTCAGTTCACTCCCGCCAAGCCCGGCTACTACCTGATTCCGAAATCCGACGTGAACCAGAGCAACATCCGCATGGTCGAACTGGGCATCCGCCGTGACAATCCTGATTACTTCGCCGCGCAGGTCTTCAACGAAGCCTTCGGTGGCGGTTTTGCCGCGCGCCTGGTGCAGAGCATCCGAACCGCCAAGGGGCTTGCCTACAGTGTAGGCGGCGGCATCGGCAGCGCCTTTGACCATGTGGGAGTGGTGCGGCTGGCGATGGGCACCAAGAGCGGAAGTACCGTCGAGGCGATCCAGGGACTGTACGAGGAAATCGACAAGCTAAAGACCAACCCGATTTCGGACGACGAGATCGCGCGCGCCAAAGACTCCATCCTTAATTCCTTCATCTTCAACTTCGATTCGCCCGAGAAGGTCCTGCGCGAGAAAATGGCCTACGAGTTTTATGGATATCCACCGGATTTCCTGGAGCGTTTTCGAAGTGCGATCGAGAAGGTGCAGAAGGCCGACGTAGAACGGGTCGTGACCAAGTACCTCCACAAAGACCAGCTCGCCGTGCTGGTCGTGGGTAATACTTCGGAATTCGACAAGCCGCTGTCCTCGCTCGGCGCGGTCACTAACGTTGACATCACAATTCCACCGCCTCCGGGGGAGAAAGAAGAAGCGCCGGCGGCCAAGCCTGGGCAGTGAGTGAAGTGGCCTGAGCCTCGCTCGGTACAAATGCCCTCCCGTTCACAACCGGGCGGGAGGGCATCACTTTTACTCAGCGGCGGGAAGATTCCCGCTACTGCTTGTCGTACACTGCAGTGTTCTCTACCTTCATGCCCATGGCATCGGTTCCGCTGGTAGTGACGGTGCGGCTCTTGCCATTCTTCGACACGGCAATTCGGCCGGTAACAGTCACCTTGCCGTCCTTCTTCGAGGTTAACTCCAGCGTTCGGTCATCGACCCTCTTGTAGGACCGCATGTCTGAAGTCGGATCGCCCGTGACGGGGTAGTCGTTCCCGTCGAACTTGCCCGTCCACTCGTTGTGCGTAGGCTTACCATCGCTGCCGGTCCCATCCACCGTGACTTTCACGTTGTCACCGGCTGCCTCGTAGACAACCGTGTGGTTCTTGGGTGCCCCCGCGGCGAACTTCGATTTGGCCTCGTTCAGCTTCCACGTGCCCATGTTTGCGTCGCTTGCGAAGCCAACTGCTGCTGCGAAAAAACACATTGCGAGAGTCAATACGGCTGTTCTTGCTTTCATGTCTCCTCCTGATTGAGAAGCAAACTATCAGACTGATTCAGCGCGGGGCCATTCTAGTGCTGGGTGGCGCATTCAGCAACTCGCAACTCTCTTCAAGACATCGATTCTTTTCTCTGTCGGTCTAAGGTTCCGGTTGAATCCACACTTTCGTAGCCAAAGTTCTGCGAAATTCTAAAGACGACCCCGATTTCAGCGCGTTATGCTGGAAAAGACCGTGACGAACCGCCCAATGCTTGCGACGGCTTGGTTGAGTGTGCTGGGCACACTGCTGATCTTCCTGCTCCCAGCGCCGGTGGGACCCCGGCTCACATCTATGCGGATGGCCGATCAGTAGCCTGAGAAAAGGTGCTGCACCGAGTTCCGCAACCACAAACGGAGGTTTCACGAGGCGGTTCGGGCTTGACCGGGAATCGCGACACTACTGGCACCCTCGAAAGTAAGGGTAGAGGGTTAGGGCGGGCCAGGCCCTCAAGATTCTCTACCGTGGCCGAAGTGCACAGGGTTTCCGCGATCCCGGGTTTCTCGGCATCGTGAAACCGGAGAACGACACTGTTCACCTTCCGTTGAAGAAGGGCAGCAATGAACTGGCGCTGGCAGTCCGCGAACTCGGCGGCGGATGGGGATTCACTCGCCGCTCAGCAGGCCCGGAAAACTGAGCTGATGCCGGTCTCACCCGGCATCGCAAGTGGCCCGGCCCGTCAGCCCAGGATCTTGCGGATTTGTTCGACGTGATTGATGTCGTGTCCCGCCATATGGGCGGCCAATTCCCTGACCGTGATCCGGCCACGCTCAGCATGAATGCCAAAGCACTCCCACTGCTCCGGCGAGAGCTGCTGCAGGAATTGCAGGTTGGCGGTACGAAGTAATCGGAACAGTTCCAGGGACTCCTGCGGCACCCGTGCCGCATAGCTCCCCATTTTTGCCCACAGGTCCTGGTCAAACCCGGCGAGTTCGATCCCGCCGTGCTCCACCATCTGCCGATAGCGCCATGCCGTGGCAATTTCGTCTTCCGCCAGGTGCGCAAGAATTTCGCAGACCGACCACTTGTCCTTGCTTGGCCGTGTAGTGAGCTGCTGATGGGATTTGTTCGCGATCAGTTCCGCCAAAACCCCTGGCGTCTCCTCTTGCAGGGCTAGCGGTTCCTTCGCTTGGACATGCTGGCGTATACGGGCGAGGTACTCGGCTGTGTCGGGCACACCATTTCTCCTGGCCAACTATATCGAAACTGATAGCTGAACAAAAACTTGGCTTAGGCGAGCACACTTTCGTGTCCCGTGATTTTCAGGCAGACTTTTTCTGCGGTGATGGAAACTCAATCACCTTGCCACGTTGTTCCGGAGGAATCCAGGGTCCCGTCTTTCGGAACCGGTCCGGCACGTAAAACTCGATTACCTTTGCCATGACGTTACCACTCCCACCCGCATTCGCATCGGATCTGATCGCATAACCTCAGCTTTCTGAGTAACCGCCGGCACGCCGCACAGCTTCGCATCCACATCGCCGATTCTCCTTTTGGCCGGACTCTGCCAGAACATCCTGATCCGGCTACAGCGTTGGATGGATAAGCAGCCAGCGAAGATGCGGTGGAACTTGTTAAGTTATTGTCACGGGATCGTCACAGGATGGGAGACCAGCGGTGGAACCGGAGCGCCTGCCTGCGGGCGATTCGGCGCCGTGGAGCGCCCACAGCCACGAACCAGAAAGTGGTCGATGAACACCCCGCCCAAGCGTAGTTTGGACGAGGCACCCTCGAGGCTGGAGTTGGAGGTTGGGGCGGACCAGCCCTCGATTCGTTCTTCTGAGTGTCCCGGAGAATTGCAGATGGTCGATCCGGAGGCAAGCCGGACTTAATTTGGAACGACCACTTTTACGCGGGTCGGGGTCAAGCACCTTGATGGGAACCGTTTTCTTCTAGTTCCATGCTGTTCGTTACAAAATTGCCATTGTCGTCGACCAAGAACGTACGGCGACCAGTTTTGATTTGCTCCGAGATTTCGTCTTTGTTTGGAAAAACCACAAGCATCTCATCGCAAATTCTATGCATGATTCCCCCTAGAATCTCACTGTTCCAGTCAGACAACATTAGTTGATGCGGGCGACGGGCGACGATTGTGCATTTGTCTGTCAGAATATCGAATTCCGACGCGAATACAGTCCTTTCCGCTAACTGGAGATTGATTGAAGCGAAGTGAGCCGCAATCTCTCTTGCTTGCAGGGGAGACAAAGGGCCGCCTATCATGTTTAGCTTTTCTGAGAAGATATTAAGAGCTCCTTGGGAGTCGTCCAAGACCGCAATAACAGCGATCTCATCTATTCTCAGTAACATGGTCCTGGCAAATGAAAGATCGACGTAGTCAAAACTCTCGTAGTGAGAACGAACCTTCGCAGGCACCACGAGGAGCGAACCCATCGTTTCCGCATTGAGTTCACAACCTGTGTAAAAAGATCGGGCCATACAATGTATGTGATGAAGCTGGCCCCAATCGTGCAATTCCCCAATCTTCTCATTGCCCTTTCTACGGTCGAGATGAAGGTTAAGGGACTGGTCCTTCAGGTGGGTCTTAACGAAAATCAGACACATCCAGCAAAAGAGCCTCCAAGGTCCGTTTTCCTTGAGTTCCCGGTTAACTTCGTCGGATCCTTTGGCGAATAGCTCTCTTATCGGATTTTCAAATTGCTCCCCCATAAGAGCATTGCACCGAGCACAACACGGAACCGTAAACCCGCCATATCGGAATTGTGTGCCGTTTGGGAGAGTGACGCTCTTATCATGCAGTCGATATTTTCTGAGTAGCCAGTCAGGAAGAACATGCTCGTCGTTGAACGTAGCATCCTTTGGTCCTACTCCACAGATGAAGCAACAGTTGCCCCGGACGATGTCGGACATGAATCGATCAAAGCTGAAGAATATGATCTTCCCGTCAGAATCTTTGATCGAGCCGTCAGCAGTCTTCACAAGTTGTGCGTCCCTGTCGTTGGAGTCTAACCGTTTCTTCCTGCGGTTCGGAATGAATTGCGGAAACAGACGGAACTGACCCCAATTCGTAAGTGTCCGGTCATGAGCAACTCATAGCAGTTGACAAATATGGGCGGCGTGGCCTATCTTCAATGGCGAACAAAAGGCGAATCTCGCCATGTCTTCCCTGCCCCTGCTCCCGGATTCCACGCCAAAGCTGGTCGGCATCGCCCGGCTAGCCGCCGACGGCGAATCCTTGCGCCAGGGCCACGAAGTCGAGTACTTCACGCTGCCCATCCGTTCCCTGCTTAACCGCTGCACCTCTTCGCGCATGCCGTTTACCTGGACGATCAATCCCTACCGCGGTTGCGAGTTCGCCTGCAAATACTGCTACGCCCGCTACACGCACGAATTTATGGAGATGCGTGATGGCATTGAGTTCGAGCAGAAGATCTACGTCAAACAACACGCTGCGGACCTGCTGCGGCAGGAGCTTCGCCATGTAAAGCCCGGGGAAGAAATCGCGATCGGAACCGCGACTGATCCCTATCAGCCGGCGGAGAAGCGCTTCGAGGTGACGCGCGCGATCTTGGAGGAATTTGCCCGGCACAAGGGATTTGAGATTGGCATCGTCACCAAGTCGAACCTGATTCTTCGCGACGTCGATCTGCTACAGCAAGTCTCCCGGCAAAACAAGCTATTCGTAAATCTCACCGTCACCACTCTCAAGACCGATCTCGCCCGCATCCTCGAACCGCGCGCCCCGCGCCCCGATCTACGATTGGAAGCAGTGCGCGAACTCAACCGCGCGGGCGTCCCCGCTGGCGTCATCTGCGCCCCGGTTCTTCCCGGCATCACCGATGCACCCCGTGATCTGGAAGCCATTGTCCGCGCCGTTGCCGAGGTTGGGGGCAAATACATTTTTGCCAATTCCCTGTTCCTGAAGCCATGCTCGGCAGCGGTTTTCATGCCCTTTCTGGAAAAAGAGTTCCCTGAACTGGTCGCAAGCTACCGGCAGTGCTTCCAGGACCGTGCTTTCCTGTCAACGTCCTATCGCAAACGACTTTCGCAACTCATGGCTCGTCTTCGCCAGAAATACGGCATCCACACTGACTACGACCGCTACAGTGAGCGCAGCCACCCGGTTCCATCTCCAGAAATCGGCGAGCAACTGAATCTGTTCTTGGGCTAGATTGGTGTGCAGGAGTGCCTCAGCGCTTCAGACGTAAAGCGGGCCAAACGCGTTCCTTTTTCACCTTATAATGGCTGGACTCGATGAGCACTCCAACCCCGCCCGCTGTACCGCCTCCGGCCAATCGTCGATCCGGCTTTCTCGTGCCACTGAACAGGTTCTGGCAAAGGGTCACCGAAGGCCTCGAACTGGGGCAGCTCTGGAAGCAGTTCAGCGCGGACGCCCGCGCCAGCTACCGGCTCTATCAGAGGGATTTTGAAGCGCAATCTCCCGCGGCCACACGAAAAAGCGGATTCTGGCCTACCGCGCAGGGACTCGCCTGGGCGATTCTGGAGAAGCTGACCCCCGCCCGGCGTGTACTGTTGCTCCTTGGCTTCTTGCTTCTCGTCTTCCCCGGAGGCAGTTTCAGCCATCACAATGAAGCTGGACAGGTGGAAGTCGTAGAGTTCGATTTTCACTTTGTCGGCGGGGCGCTGCTTTTCGTTCTGCTGATGCTGGAGATCGCCGATCGCGTGGTGATGAAGCGCGACCTCGAAATCGCGCGCGACATTCAGAAGTGGCTGCTGCCGGCAGGCCCTCCCCAGGTCCCGGGCTTGAGCCTCGCGTTCGCGACCCGGCCCGCGAACACCGTGGCCGGAGATTTCTACGATGTTTTTCCCCGGTCAACGACTGAGTCCCAGCCACATTTTCTACTCGCCGTCGCCGATGTCGCCGGCAAAAGCATTCCAGCCGCTCTGCTCATGGCCACGTTCCAAGCCAGTCTTAAGACGTTGTCCTCAGTTCCCTGTTCGCTGGTGGAACTGGTAACGGGCATGAATCGCTATGCCGCCACTAACAGCCAGGGCGGTTTGCGATTCACCACCGCGTTCCTGGCGGAGTTCGATCCCCCAAGTCGAACCCTCAGCTATGTCAATGCCGGACACAATGCGCCAATCCTGCGCCGGGCATCGGGCGCCATCGAGCGCCTGACCAGCGGTGGGATGCCCTTGGGTATTCAGGCGGAAGCGAGTTATGAGGCGGGCACCGTGAGTCTGCGCGCGGGCGACTGGCTGGTGGTCTTCACCGACGGTCTGGTAGAAGCTCTCAACGCCCGGGGCGAGGAATATGACGAGCCGCGGCTTTTCAGCGTGTTGCAGTTGGGGGTCGCGGGCACTCCCGAAGGCCTGCTGCGCAGCATCATGCGCGATCTCGATGCTTTCGTTGGCGCAACGCCCCAGCACGACGACGTGACCTGTTTGCTAGTGAAGGTTGAGTAGGGCGTGAGACGTGCAATACCCACGGGACGGCGGCCGCCCAACTTTGGCTGTTTTTCTCTATTCTCCGCGTCCCCTGCGTCCTCTGCGGTTAGATTCTTGGTTGTTCATGGCCTCTGCGTACATGCGATGGAACGCATGTACCCCTTTCTCCTGTTTGACGCTGTAGCGGCCGCGTTGATAGCTGCGGGAATGAAGATTTTTCTGCACTGTCTCGCAGATAGCACCATCTTCGATCTGGATTTCATCGCTGAAACGCACAGAATCGTTCGCGGTTTGACTGCCCAAATCTTTCTCCGGCAAATACCACTCGAAAATGGCTAGCGTCCGTTCGGGCCCAAGCGGCAACACAATGTTCAATGAGACATTATCCGGGTAGCAGTTCAGCATCCAGTTGGGGAAAATCCAGAAATAATCCGTGGTCAGATCCTCACGGGCTTCCTGATAGCGGCGCGCAGTGGCATCTCCCGGTTGCGCTCCGCGGATCGGACTGAACTGCCGAACGTGGCGGGCATACGGCTCGACTGTGTAGGCGTTGTAGTCCAGTTCGCGGTTCAATCCCGGATGGACACTCGGCAGGTGGTACCCCTCCAGATAGTTGTCCACATAGGTCTTCCAATTGCACTTCGTGTCATAGGTGCGCCGCTCAAACAGCTTCATCCCGGCAAAGTTGAATCGTGCCGCCTGCTTGGGCAGTTCACCCAAACTCTTCATCAAGGGCTCCGCCTTCGGATCGAGATTGACGAAGATGAGGTTGAACCATTCCTCGACGCGCACCGGAATGAGCGCGAATTGTTCTGGCTTGAAGTCGTATGCACCCTCGAACTCGGGAGCGCTGATGAGCGCTCCATCGAGTCCATAGGTCCATCCGTGGTAGCCGCAGCGAAACAGCTTGCGCGACCCACAACCCTCCGCCGGCGGCCCGGCCCGGTGCCGGCAGACGTTGTAGAAACCGCGCAGTTCGCCTTGCGTCCCGCGCACCAGCAACAGCGGCTCTCCGTGCAATTCGGTAGTAAAAAAGTCACCCGGGTTCTTCAGCTGATCGGAGTGCCCCACAACTTGCCAGGCCCGGGCGAATATCCGCTCCCGCTCCAGAGCAAACACCTCGGAATCGACGTAGAACCGGGCGGGAATCGACCACGCGCGGGAGATATCGGAATGAATGGTAAGCCTGTCGTTGGATCCCATAGAGAACCCTTGGAATTGTAGAGCACGGGCCGACCCTGGCGACGGGTGGACGGAATTTGTTACACCGGTTGCCCCTACGGGCCAAAGAGGCTATGCTTGGCTCAATGGCCTTCCCCAGTTGTCCGCCTAGGGGCGTGCGGTGGCAACGGTTTACGGAATGCATTGGCCCGGAGCTACCTGCAAGTCTGAATGGCCACTGAATTGCGAAAGATTAGAGTGATCTTATGGACAAAGTTCACTCTTCAGGAGAAGGACATAGCAACATGCAGAGGCAAAAGGGGTTTTCACTGATCGAACTGCTGATCGTGGTGGCCATCATTCTGATTATCGCGGCCATCGCGATTCCGAACCTGTTACGGGCCCGCATCGCGGCCAACGAGTCGTCTGCGGTCAGTTCGATTCGGACTCTGAACACGGCCCAAATCAGTTACTTTTCAACCTATCCGACAGTGGGATACGCCGGCACCATTCCGGCTCTGGGCCCCTCAGCTTCAACTGGCTGTACCACACCAACATCGACGAGTTCCTGCCTGGTTGACTGGATCGTGGCCCAGGCTACGGCTGCAGGCAGCGCTAAGAGCGGCTATTTCTTCGGTCTGGGTGTAACCGCGGGCGGCGGCATTAACAGCGCCTACACCGTTGGCGGCGCGCCGGCGGCGTTGAGTCAAACCGGTGTGCGCGGATTTTGCTCGAACGAAGACGCGGTCATCCGCTATACGGCCAGCGCTGCTGCCCCGGTCACGACCAAGGCGGCCTGCGCGGCCTACACTGCCCTGCAGTAGCATTTGCTTGGGCGGACCTGTACGAAATCTTAGGGAGCAACGGAGTCATCCGTTGCTCCCTTTAGCTTTCCTGCCTGGCCCAGGGTGGCGTCTCAAGCGCTGTCCCAAAGTGACGCAATTTGTCAGGGCGGAGTCAAAAACTGATAATCAGCCTTCATCTATGCCTGCGATCCATGCCATCTGCCGGTTACGAAAGCGGAGTGGCGCATTCAAACTAAAGGACATCCGACGGATCGGAGCTAGACCCTTGGTAACTTCCGGCTGTGGCCCGGAAAGTGCGAACATACTAACCAACCGGGTCGATTAAGACCACACTTGATAACGGAGAAGAAGGGAAAAACGAAATGCGGAAACAGAAGGGTTTTTCACTGATTGAGTTGCTGATTGTGGTGGCGATCATCCTGATCATCGCTGCCATCGCTATTCCAAACCTGTTGCGGGCACGCATTGCGGCTAACGAGTCGTCTGCGGTCAGCTCGATTCGTACCGTGAACACTGCCCAAGTTACCTACCAGTCCACCTATCCGACGGTCGGCTACGCGGCTCTTATGGCGAACCTGGGGCCCACAGCCTCGACCGGCTGCACCACGCCGACCTCAACCGCCTCTTGTCTGGTTGACTGGGTTGTGGCGCAAGCTACGGCTGCTGGCAGCGCCAAGAGCGGCTATTTCTTCACCAGCACTCCGTTTGCTAGCGGCGGCTTGAACAACGCCTACACGGTCGGCGGCGCGCCTGCGGTATTGAGCCAGACGGGCGTACGCGGCTTCTGCTCCAACGAAGACGGCGTCATCCGCTACACCGCCAGCGCGGCTGCTCCGGTTGTGACCACTGCGGCCTGCGCGGCTTACACCGCCCTGCAGTAGTCGCTGTTTTTCGGCGAAGTACCTGGGGGAGGGTACCAGCCAGGGAGCAACGGAGCGATCCGTTGCTCCCTTTGTTTTGCCGGAATCACTTCGGGGCAATATCCGTTCCTAGGTAAGGCGTATCGGAATCGCCATGAGAATGTGCGATTGTGATCACATCCTCGTGACGAAAACTGTCAACTTGCCTGTCAGCCGCCTCCGCATGGATTGCCAACGGCTGTAACTCATTCATTTGCAAGCTCGTTACCTTCGAATAAACTCCCGGAGCGTGGCTAACAACGTGCAAACTATTCCAAGTGGTACATATGTTTCGACCGCAGCCAATCCGGACCCAAAAGCCAAGCGCGGATGCGCGGGGATTCTCCTTGATCGAGCTACTGATCGTGGTGGCGATCATGCTGATCGTCGCCGCGATGGCGATCCCCAACTTGCTGCGTGCCAGGATTGCTGCCAATGAATCATCCGCCGCCAGTTCGGTTCGCAAGATCGCGACGGCGGAGGTGGCTTACAATGCCGCCTACCCCACGGTCGGATACGCGCAGGATTTGGCGAGCCTGGGCGGACCACCCACGGGCTGCGTCCCGACGTCAACCGCCGCCTGTATGCTTGACAGCGTGGTCGCCAGCGGCACCAAGGGCGGTTATTTGCTCAATGCCGCGGGCTTCAGTGGCGCGGGTGGCCTGAACGAGTCCTTCGTTGCGAGTTCCGCGCCCGTCTCGTTCAATCTGACGGGGGTGAGGAACTTCTGCATCATCTCCGACGGTATGTTGCGTAGCACGACGGGAACTTCCGGTGGAGTGCCAGCCCCGGACGTGGGCACTTGCACGGCTTACGGAACCGCCCAATAGACCGTCCGGCCTCGCAGCGTACTCCTTGGCTTTACCTTCGTAACACCTCGTACCCAGCCTGACAGCATACGGCGGCAGGAGTTTGCATATAATTTTTCCGTAGGACATCACGAAATCGTTCTCCCACATGGCGGCCATCGACATCCTTGGACTGGCAAAGACCTACAGCGTCGGCTTCTGGCGCAAGAAGCCGAAGTGCGCACTGCAGCCGCTGCACCTGAGCGTGGAGGCCGGAGAGATATTTGGCTTTCTTGGACCCAACGGTGCGGGAAAAACCACGACTTTGAAGCTGCTGATGGGCCTCGTCTTTCCTAGCGCCGGATCGGCACGAATTCTGGGAATGGAGATCAACGACCCGCAAATGAAGGCCCGGATCGGGTTCCTTCCTGAGCAACCCTACTTTTACGATTATCTGACCGCCACCGAACTGCTCGAGTACTACGCGCAGCTTTCGGGGGTTGCAGCCAAGGAACGCAGCCGCAAGGTCAGCGAAGTGTTGGCCCGAGTCGGTCTCCCGGATGTGGGTGGCATGCAGTTGCGGAAATTCTCCAAGGGTATGCTGCAGCGGGTCGGAATTGCGCAGGCCATTCTGCACGATCCGCAAGTCTTGTTCTTCGATGAGCCCATGTCCGGACTGGATCCCATCGGCCGTCGCGAGGTCCGCGACTTGATGGAGCAATTGAAGCAACAGGGCAAGACGGTGTTTTTCTCCACTCACATCCTGTCTGATGCTGAGTCGCTTTGCGATCGGGTGGCGATTATCCATCTCGGTGAACTGCGTGGCGTGGGCGCGGTAGCTGACCTCACCTCGAGCGTACAGGGTCAGGTGGAAGTGGTTTGGCAAGGAAACCTTGTGCCGGCATCGCTCAAAGCTTTCGCCACGGAATGTCACGGGACCGGCGACACCACGCGCGCGGTGGTTCCAGAAGCCAACCAGGATGCGGTGATTGATGCACTGCGGCGGGAGCGGCTTCGCATCGTCTCCGTGATTCCAGTCCGGACCTCTCTAGAGGAATATTTCGTGCTTAAACTGAAGCCTTCCGAGGCGGCCGCGGGGGTGAGGTCATGAGGAGCGTGCGGATCGCGCACATCGCCTCGAACACCTTCCGGGAAGCGGTCCGGGACCGCGTGCTCTACAACCTGATCGCGTTTGCCGTGTTGATGTCTGGGGCCGCGATTCTGGTCGGACAGATATCCATCGGGATTGAACGCCTGGTGGTCATCAACTTGGGCCTTACTGCGGTTTCGCTGTTTGGCATGGTGATCGCGATCTTCATCGGAATCGGCCTGGTCTCCAAAGAGATCGAGAAACGCACGCTTTACACGGTCCTCTCACGGCCGGTGCAACGCTGGGAATTCATTGTTGGCAAGTTCTTTGGACTGGTGGGCACGCTGGTGGTGAATACATTCTTCATGGCCATCGGCGTATTCGTGGCGTTGCTCTGGGTCTCGCGGCGGTTTCAGATGGCTGACGGCTGGGTCCTGGTGGCCTTGTATTTCATCGTTCTGCAGTTTCTGATCATTACCGCGCTGGCTCTGTTATTTTCTTCGTTCTCCTCGCCCCTGCTGTCAGCTGTGTTTGCGTTTTCGCTGTTTGTGATCGGCAGTTTCGCGGAAGATTTGCGGGGGTTTGCCGCCATGGCTCAAGGCGCCGCGCGCTGGCTGGCTACCGGAACCGCGTATCTGGTGCCTAATTTTTCGACGCTGAACGTGGTCAGTTCGGTGGCGCACGGGCAACCTGTAGCAGCCCAGCTTGTTTTTTCCAACACGCTCTATGCTCTGGTGTACGCCGGCATGGCGGTGAGCGGCGCGGTACTGATCTTTGAGCACCGGAACCTGAAATGAAGCCATCCCGCCCAGTCACCGTGACCGCCAGCGTGCTGTTGGCGGTATGCATGCTGGCATCGGTGCTGATACTGCGACGGTTGGATCACATGCGGCGGGGAGCTACGCTGCAGGAAGTTCTCTACCTTTCCTCTCCCAAGGTCCTGAAGCGGTTGAGCCTCGGATACGACGGCCTACTGGCCGACATCTATTGGACCCGGGCCGTGCAGTACTTCGGCGGGAAGCACTTCGCCGGTGCGCAGAGTTACGACCTCCTGGCTCCGCTGCTGGAAATCACCACGGCGCTGGATCCGCATCTGACCGTGGCCTATGAGTTCGGCGCCAATTTTCTGGCTCCCAAACCGCCGAACGGCGCCGGCATGCCGGAGCGGGCGATCCAACTGGCAGAGTACGGCATCCGCAGTAATCCGGATGATTGGCACCTTTATTACAACCTGGGATTCATCTACTACATGGAACTCCGGGACTACTCCCATGCCGCCGATGCCTTTGCGCGCGGAGCGGCAGTACCGAGTGCCCACCCCTTTCTCCGAATCATGGCGGCGCAAATGGCGCAGCACAGTGGGGAACGACGCATGGCACAAATGATGTGGGCGACCACCTACCAGAGCACACAGGACCCCAACGTTCGCGCTAACGCGGTGACCCATTTACGTGCCCTGCAAGTCGATGAAGATGTCACCAATCTTGAACGGCTGGTTTCCAGGTATCGCGAGCAAGCCGGGCACCTGCCCTCCAGTTTCTCCGATCTGCAGGCTGTCGACCTACTAGCAGCGATCCCGACGGATCCAACCGGCCATACTTACAAACTAATGCCTGACGGACACGTTGAAGTACGTGTTCCGGATGATCTGCCTTTTATCCAGAAGGGTGTTCCGCCGGGATATAAACCCCCACCACCGAAGTTCTTGCCGTCTGACTAATTCTGCGCATCACCACGAACTTTCGCGCTTGGCCCGTCGTAATTTGCCCGGCAGCCTCTAGCTGAGTAGGGTCTTACCTGTTACTGACATGAGCACAGAGGCCACCCAGGCGCACCCGAGGTTCGCTCTCACTACCACAGTAGTGTTGCGTGAGACCGGTGGGACGGCCGTTCTGGCCAAGCTGAAGAACATCAGTTTGAGCGGATGTTACCTGGAAACGCCGCGGCAGATTGCCGAAGGCGCCAGAGTTCGAGTGGTCCTGCAAGTAGTCGACATACACGCCGATGTATGGGGCATCGTGCAACGCCGCGATGCCACCGGTCTAGGCATACGGTTCACCAACGGCGCCACCGTGGAAGACTGGAAGCACCTGGAATCGTTCATCAGGGAACTCCACCAGACTGTTGCATCCAAGAGTGCCGCCGCTCCCGGACGGGTCTAACGCCCGGTCTGTGTGGTTGGCTAGGGGAAAGCGCTCAGAAGGCTTGCAGCTCTTCGGCGGTCCGCTGCGCCTGTTCCAGATCATCGGTGAGCTGGCTGGCTTTGTCATACGCTGCCCGGGCCTCCCAGCCGTGCCCAGCTTTCTCCAGGGCTTTCGCCAGCAACAAATAGCCCACAGCGGTAGGCTCCACTGCCATCGCGTGGGAGTAATGACCGATGGCCTGGGCGAAATCTCCGTCTCTTTGCTCCAATAGCCCCATGCCGACCAACGCCATCGTCTTGTTGGGATCGAACTGCAGAGCGGCAGCAAAACTCTGCCGCGCATGTTCATAGTCCCGTATTTTCCGGTATGCCCCACCGAGATTGCTGTAAGCATCGGCCCTCAAGGCGGAGTCCGAAGTTAAGCCCAGAGCGGACTGGTACTGGGCGATGGCTTCCTGAATGTGGTCGTGCCGCTGGTCGTAGATGCCTAGTCCCAGATGAATGCGGGGATCGTCACCGCGCGGGTCAATGGACTGGCTCAACTGCAGAATCGCGTCGTCATATCTTCCCTGCTGGTCATAAGCCATGGCCAGGTTGAAGTGCGCCTTGTAACTGCGGACGCTGGTCACGCGCAGCGCGTACGACCACAGCGTTTCGCTATCACGCCAGTAGCCGATCTGACGAAAGGTCAATGCCCCAAGCATCAGGCACACCAGCACCGCGGGAATTGCCCACCCCACGGGAGATACGCGAAGTGCCTGGCCCCATTCCGCCAGAACCCAGCAAACGATCAGGAACAACCCGATGAATGGCAGATAGGCGTAGCGGTCGGCCATGGCCTGCTCCCCAACTTGCACCAGGCCGATCATGGGCACCAGGGTGCCCAGGAACCAGAACCAACCAGTCAGCAGATAACCGCGTTGCCGCTGCCGGACCACGAGTCCCGTCGCCACCAGCAGAATCAGCCCTGAGGCGAAGACTTGCCAGAGATGAAGCAAGTCGAGCGGGTGCGGATAGAGTGGCGAAAGGTTGGTCGGCCAGAAGGCGTTGCCGATGTAGCGCAGATAAGAAACGACGGCGTTTTCCAACCGAAGGTCGAGCGGATACAAGATCGCCGAATGGATAGCACCGCCAGCCTTTTGCGCCCTCATGGTGATGACAGCGCTAGCCAGCGACATGAGGAAGAGCGGCACTTTTTCCAGCAGCAAAGCGGACATTCTTGCCGGCTGGAAGCCTGCCCTGAGCGACGTCAAAGGGGCGGGCGTCCCGCCAGTGGCCGTGCCTTGGCCTGCACCTTGCTGTTCGGTTCGCCGGAGGGGCCAGTAATCCCACAACAAAAGCACAAACGGCAAGGTGATCACCTGTGGCTTGCTCATCAATCCACAAGCGAACAAACCCGCCACAAGCGCGAAGCGCCCTCGTCCGGGCCTGCTCGCATACCACCCGTAAGCCTGCATCGCCAGCAGCAAAAACATCATGCTCAGCAGGTTCTTGCGCTCCGACGCCCAAGCCACGGACTCGACGTTGACAGGATGCAATGCGAACAACGCGGCCACCATCAGGCTCCGCCAGGTGAATCCCGTCGCCGACTGAAACAGCAGGAGCAGGAGCACCGCGTTCACAGCGTGCAAGAATACGTTCGTGTAGTGATGCCCGACCGGATTCAAGCCAAACAGCTGGCAATCAAGCGCGTGCGAAATCCAGGTCAACGGGTGCCAGTTGGCTTCATAGAAATTGCTGAAGGCCCACCGCACCGTGTCCCAGTTCAGGCCCGCCAACACGTGCGGGTTGTTGGTGATGTAATGATCGTCATCGAAGTTGACGAAGGTGTTGCGGTTGACGGGGTTGTAAACCGCAAGCGTGGCCACCACGAGCAAGAGGCACAAGACAAAGGTGCGTTTCTCCGGAGAAGAGAAAAGTCCGGCAGATTGGAGCGGTGACGTCACTGGTTGGGCTTTGGCCGCGGCAGAGGGCAAGCGATTTTCCCTGTGCCCACTATTATATTTGCCGTCTCGACACGAAGCGCATACCGGAACCACGGAAGCACACTTTGGTCACGTGTGCCTGCGTACGTCTCGCCCGTGCGGACGGTTCGTGCCAGCTCAGACTTCAATTACTATGACGACGAATGCCTGAGCCTCGCGAGATCCGATTGACTTCCGCCTTCCGCGATTGGTGGCGTCAGCAGACGGCGCAGGGTCTCGCATATGCGATCGGCCACCTGTTTTCGCTTCTTTGGGAATTTTCGCGTGATTCCCTGCCCTCACGCCGCCGCCAGCGCTACGGCGATATGGACTACGACTGGGACCACCGGGTGGACACTACCAGCGCCACCGTGGGCTGGCGTGACCGGCTGCTGGGTCTTCTGCACTCGCCGTATCAGCCGACTGACCCGGCCTTGTTTCACGAGATGCTGGGAAACCTGGACATTCCATTCGAGGACTTCGTGTTCATCGACATCGGCTCGGGCAAAGGACGGGTGCTGTTGATGGCGGCTGACTATCCGTTTCGGCGCATTCTGGGAATCGAACTGCTGCTGGAGTTGCATCGCGTGGGGGAAGAGAACATTGCCAGGTACAAGAACGATTCGCAGCGCTGCTTCGCGATCGAATCGATTTGCGGGGACGCCGTCGAATTCTGTTTTCCGCTTGAGCCGCTGGTGGTGTATCTGTTCAACCCTCTGCCGGAGCTGGGATTGATACAGCTGCTTGGCAATTTGGAGCAGTCATTGCGTGAGCATCCCCGGCCGGTGTTCGTCATCTATCACAATCCAGTGCTGGGACAGGTGCTGGCAAGCAAGAGTCTGAAGAGTAGTAGACTGGTTGAGGCCTGCCTTTATGAACATCATTGGCGCATCCGACGCGAAAACTCATCTCGCCACCTTGCTGAAGCGAGTGTCCGAGGGGGAGACGTTTCAGATTACGGTGCGCGGCGTCCCGGTCGCCAGGCTAGTTCCAGCCATTGCTGAATACACTGCCCAACGCCGTGATCTGGTTCGTGACATTCGCCAACTGCGCAAAGGCATCACATTGGGTAAGAGCACGGTACGGCAGTTGATCGATAGCGGTCGCCGCCACTAGCAAACGAAAACGATGACGAAAGACGCATCATCTCGGCGTGGCGAGCGGAGCCCCACGAAAGACGATTCTACTGGCAGAACATCGAAAGCTAAGCGCAGCACGGGTACGGACTGGGACAAGCTCCGCCACATGAGCGATGCCCAGATACGCCGCGGCATTGCGTCCGACCCAGACGTACTCCCCACGGACGAAGAATTCTGGGGGACGCCAGGGTTGTCTGGCCGACTCGGAAAGTCATTGTGACCATGCGGCTGGATGCTGACCTGCTGGCCTGGTTCCGGCAACAACGTGGCTACCAAACCCGGATCAACGCCATCTTGCGCGCGTATATGAAGGCGCATGAGTCCGGGGCGCGAAGTTAACTGATGCCATGCTTGCGGCGCAGATCAGTAAGAAACTCGGCAGCGGGCTGGTGCGTCCGGCTCTTACATCTTCGTAGCCTTGGCGGACTCCCTCAACGGCTTCCGCGGAGTCCTGCCGCTCCCACTCCAGATAAGTAGCCAAGGCATCATCAAGGGCGGTGGCGGGATCCTGGCCACGCCGCTTTGCGTACTCTTCCAGCTGCGCTCTGCGTTCCAGCTTGAGTGGCATCATATCCATGGGTAGTCTCAGCTCCTCTCAACTCATCGTAGGACCTCCGCTGCTCAGGTCAAAACTATCGAGCTGGCATGGTTCCGGCAACAGCGCGGGTATCAAACCCGCATCAACGCCATTCTGCGCACGTATGTGAAAGCGCTCAGGAGCGTGGAGGGCAGGAGGTGATCGGCGAGTGATTGGATGACGGTTTCCTCCCAACTCATTCGTGAGAAGTGCCACACGCGTCGCGCCAAACCCCTGCCGTCGCGAAGAGAGGGGTGTCTCGATTTTCGCGCGAACCTATCCTGCGAGAGACGAGAACCGTGACAGACCGTCAAAATGGACTTCCATTCGATCTTTTGAAATCCTCACGATTCTACCTTCGTATCCCTTCAATTCCGGCAAACCTTGGATGTGTTGGATTGCCGCCAATTCATGCGGAAACTTCCGATCGGCCGCATGCCACAAAGCACCGCCATAGCTAACTAGGTAGACCATAAATTTGCTCCTATCGAGAGTTGAAACCTCATCGGGTCGCGAAACTGAGAGTCTGAATTCTCTTCTTTCCTCCCCCAGGATAACTTCCATAGGGAGCACGAATATCCTCGTTTTCTCTCAGGCGCACCGAAGATCGCTCATGGCTTTTCGCCGCCCATGCAGATGTTGAACGGTTTGCCGATGCACGAGACACCGCTCGGTAAGATGAAGAGGCTCTGGCAGGCTTCGGAGACAGGAGCTTTCCACGGACAAGCCCGTTCAAGCTCTTCGGTCGGGACGGCATGTTTAACTGGGTACTTTTCAATAACCGCACCTTCCGGTATCGGCACGTCAATGATGTAGCCGGTTGGCGGCGGGGGAATACAGCCACCCCTGCCGTCAGGAACTATATGCCCTTTGGAATCGAGCCCGCAGTGCACAAAATTCTGGCCCGGGCCCCCGTTGCCCGCCGAGTCAGGCTTGCGTTCGTGATACCGAATCAGCTGCGTGACTCCTACGGCGATAACTACGGCAGTGAGGATAGTCAGAAACGTCTTCATGATCCTCCTCCGTCGGGTCTTCAAACATCAGGTCGATGAATCCCGACACGGGACGTTCGGGCTGGTCCGGCGCAACGATTGCCCACAGCGTAGCAGTCGCTATTTGTGAGGTCAATGTGGACAGGGACCAAGTGGCCCACCCATCCGGTAAACTAACGGCGTGGGCGCCAATTCCATCCTGCTGAAGTTCGTTGTCCCCTTTCTAGCCACCTCCCTCGCCCTCGCCCCTGCCGCCGATCTCCACACCCTTTCCGACGCGGTCGACTCCCACTACAACCACCTCCGCACGCTGCAAGCCGAGTTCACCGAGATCTATCGCGGGGCCGGCATGGAACGCACCGAGTCCGGCACGCTCTGGCTGAAAAAACCCGGCAAGATGCGCTGGGAGTACCGTTCTCCCAGGGAGAAGCTGTTTGTCAGCGACGGCAAGAACGCCTGGTTTTACGTCCCGGGAGAGCGGCAAGTGAGGAAAACGCGAGTGACGCAACTCGATGACCTGCGGTCGCCGCTGGCCTTCCTGCTCGGCAAAACCAAGCTGGAAAAGGAATTGCGCGGGCTATCGCTGGCGCCCGACGTGGCCCCGCTGAACTCCGGCGATGTCGTTCTGAGAGGTGTGCCACGGGCGATGGCCGACCGGGTAAACCAGGTGCTTCTGGAGATCACCCCAGATCACTGGATTTCGCGCTTGGTCATCGAGGAAGCGGACGGCTCGACGACTGATTACCGATTCAGCAGCCACCAGGAGGATGTGAACGTCGCCGACCAACGTTTCCGTTTCGAGGTTCCTAGCGGGGCCGAGGTGATCGAGGAGAACTTCGGGCAGTGAGCCTCAGCGGGTCACAGTAAAAGCATTGTTTTCAATATGTTGTCAATATCGCAGGATCGTCCGGTTGATGCATTACCCTGGGAACGCTTTGACCGGCAATTAACACAGAGTTCGCGGTTTTGAATGTTAGACTTGGGTGGGCACAAGGGTGACTGGACAACGGAATGGGTGAATTCCTGGTAAAGGCGGCGGACGAACGCGGAAACCTGCTGCAGCAGGTCGAGCACGGCTACTCCGAGGCCGAGGTTCGTGAGCGTTTCGTGCAGCAGGGGCTCCTGGTTTACTGGGTCAAACCCAAGGGTATTTTTGCCGGCGATTTTTCGTTTCAACGGGGCGGCGGCAAGGTCAAACAAAGCCAGTTCGTCATTTTCAATCAGCAGTTCCTTACCCTGATCAAGGCCGGGCTGCCTGTCCTGAACTCGCTGGATCTGCTGATCAAGAGGCAAAGAAACAAGTACTTGCAGAACCTGCTGCAAAACGTTCGCGACCGGGTCAAGGGCGGTGAAGTGCTCTCCGATGCCTTCGCGGCACAGGCCGTTTTTCCCAAGATTTACACCAGCACGCTGTTGGCAGGCGAGAAAAGCGGCAACATGGAAGAGGTGCTGACGCGCTACATTGCCTTCCAGCGCATGGCCCTCACCTTCAAGAAGAAGCTGGCGGTTTCCCTGGTGTATCCAGCACTGCTCGTCACCGTGGTTTTCAGCATGCTGATCTTTCTGGTCACCTACGTCGTGCCGCAGTTCGCCAAGCTGTATCAGGACATGAACGCGCAGTTGCCCCAGATCACCCTGATCATGCTGAACCTGGGAACCCATGCCCAGGCGTACGCGCCCGTGGCCGCTATCGTTGGGGTGGTCGGCGTGCTGGCCCTGTGGCAGTGGAAGAAAACCGATCGCGGGGCCGAGCGGGTTGACCGCGTCATCCTCAAGTTTCCTTTGCTCGGGGAAATCTGGCTGAAGTACCAGGTGGCCAACTTTTCTCGGATGCTTTCGACTCTACTCGCCGGGGGCATGCCACTGGTACCCTCACTGGAGACTGCCGGGGCTTCTATGAGCAGCCGGCGAATCCTGAACGGGGTTTCCGACGCCGCCGTGCGGGTACGCGAAGGGCAGTCGCTGGCCAAGAGCCTGGAAGAACAGAAAATGTTTCCCGACTTGTCAGTGGAGATGATCGAGGTGGGCGAATCCACCGGGGCCTTGCCCGCTATGCTGAACTCGGTGGCAGAATTCTATGAGGAAGACGTGCAGACCGCGCTGGGCGCGGCGATGGCATTGATCGAGCCGATGGTGCTGATCATCATGGCGGTCTTTGTGGGCGGCATCCTGATCTCGCTGTATCTGCCCATTTTTACCATCGGGTCGGCTATGCACTAAATGGCAACAACACTCGGGGTTTTGTAGGTCAGGATTAAAGATGGCAACAATGCCGGAAAACAAGACAGTATTCGTGGGTGGGGGAAACGGGGGTGTAGCGACTCCTGGGGCCCCGAACACAGACCTGGCGAAGGCGCAGGACATTGCGCGGCGCTATCGCTGCCAGTTTGTCGACCTGCATAACTTCCAGCTTCATCACGATCTCTTCAAGAAGATCTCTCCCCACCTGATGTTCCGCTACAGCTTCGTTCCGCTGGAAGAGACGGAAGACGGCCGGCTGGCCATTGCGATTGCCGATCCCAGCCAGTTGATGATGATCGACGAAATCAGCCTGCTGCTGGGCAAGCGCATCATCACCAAAGTCGCCACCTACGCGCAGATCAGCGAAATTCTCAAGAAGACGGAACAATCCAAGCGGGTCCTGGAAGACGCCAGCGAAGGCTTCGCCCTGGATGTGATCCGCGAAGACGAGACCGGCACGGACGAGAGCATTTCCATCGACCGGCTCACGGCACAAGGTGACATCAGCCCGATCATCCGCCTGGTCGATACCACGATCTTTACCGCCCTGCAGCGGCGTGCCAGCGATATTCACATCGAAACCCGCGACGATTCCGTGTGCATCAAGTTCCGCATCGACGGTGTTCTCACCCAGGCCATGCCGCCCATCGCCAAAGAGCACCACTCCACCATCATCTCTCGTATCAAGGTGATGAGCGAACTGGACATCTCGGAGCGCCGGGTACCGCAGGACGGCCGCTTCCGCGTGAAATACGGCACCCCGGAGCGCCCCATCGACTTCCGCGTTTCCATCATGCCTTCGATCCACGGCGAGGACGCGGTATTGCGCGTACTCGATAAAGAGTCGATGAGCGAGAAGTTTCACAAGCTCACGCTCGACGTGGTCGGCTTCGACGAAGAAGACTTGCGCAAGTTCCGCCGTTACATCAAGGAACCGTATGGCATGGTGCTGGTTACGGGACCGACGGGCAGCGGCAAAACCACCACGCTCTACGCCGCGGTGAACGAAATCAAGACTGATGAAGACAAGATCATCACCATCGAAGATCCGGTGGAGTACCAGATTCGCGGCATCACCCAGATTCCGGTGAACGAAAAAAAAGGCCTGACCTTTGCCCGGGGTTTGCGGTCCATCTTGCGTCACGACCCCGACAAGATCATGGTCGGCGAAATCCGCGACACTGAGACGGCCCAGATCGCGATCCAGTCCGCTTTGACCGGGCACCTGGTCTTTACCACCGTCCACGCCAACAACGTGGTGGACGTGATTGGACGCTTCCTGAACATGGGCGTCGAACCGTACAACTTCGTTTCAGCGTTGAATTGCATTCTGGCCCAGCGCCTGGTGCGCTTGATCTGCGAAACCTGCCGTACCCAGGTGCACTACGAGCCGGAAACGCTCGAGGCCAGCGGTCTCGATCCTCAACAGTGGTCGCAGGTACCGTTCTACGAAGGCCAGGGCTGCATCGAGTGCGCCGGCACAGGATTCCGCGGCCGTACCGCGATCCATGAGCTGCTCGATTTGAGCGACCGTATTCGCGAGATGATCCTGCTCAAGAAGCCGACCTCCGAAATTCGTCGTGCAGCCCGCGAGGAGGGCATGCGGTTCCTGCGTGAATCAGCCTTGGACAAGGTCAGATTGGGCCTGACGACACTGAAAGAGATCAACAAAGTTACGTTTATCGAGAGCAGCCGGTAAGTTTCATCGGAAGAATTGTCATCCTGAGCGAAGCAACTGTCTCGCGCAGCGAGAACAGTTGCGTAGTCGAAGTTGAGGCGTTAGCGGGCGTCAGAGCCCGCTGCCGAAATCCCGAGCGTAGCCGAGGGAGCCCTCGAACCAGCAGCGTTGCCCAGTGCTAGGGATGCTTCGATTCCGCACCAGGTTCGCGATACGAGCCTGATGCTGCGCTCAGCATGACAATACAGATATAGATAGGGATGTCCCAACGGACAACGCCGTAGTGCCCTTCCAGTTATTGCATGGCACCGCAGCGCGGCGTTCTACTGGAAATGGCCACAAAGGAATCGCGCCAACAGTAATGAGTTCGAATTTCAAGTCGGGATCGAGACCAAAGCTGGCCTGCGAGATTTCCGCCGATCGTGTGCTTGCCGGGCGGGTCTCGGACCGTGGGCACACGATCGAGACGTGCTCCGCCAGCGAACTGGCCCCCGGGTCGGTGGTTCCTGACCTGATCGAGACGAACCTGCGGGAGCGGAACCGCGTCCTGGAAGCCCTGCGCGAAACCTTGGGCAGCGTGAGCGGCCGTTCGCGTGACGTCATCGCCGTGCTCCCTGATACCGCGGTCCGGGTGGTTTTGCTGGATTTCGAAACCCTTCCCAGCAACCGTCAGGAAGCCGAAGGCGTCGTGCGCTTCCGGCTCAAGAAGTCCCTTCCCTTTGACATTGACAAGGCGCGGATTTCCTATGACGCGCAATTCTCGACCGGCGGGGTTCGCGTAGTGGCGGCCGTGGCACTCACCACCGTGGTTGAGGATTACGAGTCGGTGTTTCGTGAAGCCGGTTACAGCCCCGGCGTGGTTTTGCCCTCGATGCTGGCCGCTTTGGGCGCCGTGGATGCCGATCGTCCCACACTGGTCGTGAAAGTCGATGCCCGCACCACCAGCATCGCCATTCTGGACAAACAACAGCTACTGCTGTTCCGCACGCTGGAAAACGCGCGTGGCGTCACCATCACCGGCGAGCAACTGGCAGAAGAAGTCTATCCCTCCATCGTGTTTTTCCAGGACACTTACCACCTGAATATCGAGCAGATCTTCGTGGCCGGTTTATCGGACTCCGGCGGCGCGCTGCCGGCGCTGCGTGCACAAACCGGGGTTGGAGTACAGGAACTGGTCGGCTCTGCGCAACTGGGCACGAGCATGGGGTCGGTGCCGAAGTGGAGAATGGCCGGGGTCGTAGGGGCCCTGCTGTCCTGACATGCGCGTAGACATCAATCTCGCAACTCAGCCGTACGAGGACGCGCGGCGTTTCTGGTTCCGCTGGGGCGGAGCGCTGATGGCGCTGGGCATCGTCACCATGGGATTGCTCTACTTCACCTTCGCCGGATGGCTCAATGCGCGCAGAGACAAGGCCCTGATGCGGCAATATCAGAATCAGATTGCGGCCCGCGACCAAGAGAAGGCGGACGCGCAGGCACTCATGAATTTGGCGCAGAATGCCAGCATTCGCGACCGCTCCTGGTTCCTCAACGATCTCTTTTACCGCAAGGCGTTCTCCTGGACAAAAGTATTCGAAGACCTGGAAAGCGTCATGCCACCCCGGCTGCACGTGGTCTCGATCCAGCCGGAACTGGGCGCGGGGAACGAATTGGAGATCAGGCTGGTGGTCGCCGGAGATTCGCGGGACCGCGCACTGGAACTGGTGCGCAAGATGGAGGCCTCGCAGCATTTCCAGCAAACCTACATTTCGCAGGAGAACGTTGAAACCAGCAGCCTGACCCCGGGGGACACGGTCAAGTTCGATATCAGCGCACTCTATGTGCCGGCCACAGAGATCCAGTTCAAACCAAGGAGCGCTCCATAGTGCCCGATCTGAGAGAAACCCGGAGCAAGGCGAAAATCGCCTTGGCCACCATGGCGCTGCTGGATGTGGCCGCGGTCATCGTGTACTTTTCTCCGCTGATCGGTTCGGAACCCGCGCGGCGCGCCCAACTCCAGCAACTCTGGGTGGAACTGCAGCAAAAGACCCACGAGGTCCAGCCTCTGGTTGGCCTGGACAAGAAGATTCCTGTCGCGCACCGGCAGATTGATGATTTCTATAAGATCCGCCTCCCTGCCGCGGACTCTGCCATCTCGGAGAGCATCGGCAAACTGGCAATCCAAAGCGGGGTAAAGATCGGAAGTATCAAGTACGACATGAAGGATCCGCTCGTGTTGGGACTACAGCCGGTTCGCCTGGAAGCCGATGTCGCCGGCGATTATTTGCAACTGGTGCGCTTCATCAACGCATTGGAACGCGACCCTATGTTCTTCCTCGTCGATAGCGTGCAACTAGGTGGCGAACAGGGAGGCACGGTCAAGTTGCAGATGAAGGCGGAAACTTATTTGAAGGTGGGGGCCTAAGTGAAGCTGGGAACCGAAAGCCGGAACAAGGTAATCGCCTTGGCCGTACTGGGAGTGCTGGCGGTTGGGCTGGTCGGACGAATGCTGTTCAGTTCCGGAGCTTCCGCCCCAGCGCCAGTAGCCAGTGTGCCGGCAGCTTCCCCATCGCCGGTCTTGTCCGCCAAGCCGGCGGCTCGGGCCAAAGCTTCCGGGAAGAGAGCCGGCCTGGCTTCCCATGCCATTGATCCCACGCTCCGCTACGACTGGCTGAAAGCCAGCGAAGAAACCAAGTACGAAGGCAACGGAAGAAATATTTTTCTGGCGCAAGCAGAAATTCCGCAGCCGCTCGGCCCCGGCCATACCGATCCGACAAAACATGTGGACATCGGCCCTCCGCCACCACCGCCTCCGCCGCCGATTAACCTGAAGTTCTACGGATATGCCAGCCGGCCGGGTGAACCCAAGAAGGTTTTTCTGTCGCAGGGGGAGGACCTGTTCATTGCCAGCGAAGGTGAGATCGTCAACCGTCGCTACAAGGTTGTGCATATTGCGCCCATGGCAGTGGAGATCGAAGACGTGCTCAACAACAACCGGCAGAGTATCCCCCTGACCCAAGGATGAGAAGGATTGAGTAATTTTGTAATTGGGCAATTGGGCAATTTCGTGCAGTGCTGCTCTTCAATTGCCAAATTACGCAATTACTCAATAGCAATGAAGCTCTCGCCACTTTCTCGGCGTTCGGCGTCTCCTCCGCGTAGGGCGGAGCGGGGCTACATTCTCATCACCATGATCCTGTTCGTGGCGCTGCTGGCCATTGGCATGGCCGCGATGGCCCCCCTCATCACCCAACAGGTGAAGCGCGACCGCGAGGAGGAACTGATTCACCGCGGGGTGCAGTACTCGCGGGCCATCAAGCACTATGTCAAGAAACTCGGCCGCTACCCCACGCGCATTGAAGACCTGGAGAGCGCCAACAACATGCGCTTCCTGCGCAGGCGGTACAAGGATCCCATCACCGGCAAGGACTTCAAGCTTCTCCACTTGGGCGAGGTGCAGACTTCTTTCAACGCCGGCATCCAAGGAGCCAGCCCCGCCGCCAATCTTGCGGCTGGCGCGCTGGCCGCGGGCAACCCGCTCCCTGGAGGTAACGCCGGCGGGTTTGGCAATAGCGGATTCGGAACCAGTTCTTTTGGGAGCCAGGGCGGTCTCGGCAATAATGCTCTGGGAGGCGGCACCTTTGGGGGCAATGCGCCTGGCGGGAACAGTGGAGGGACAGGCTTCTCCTTAGGAAGTGGCCCCGACACCGGGCCTGGCGGTACGAACCCGGCGCAGGGCACCGGCGCCTTTGGATCCGACGCAACCCAGACGGGATCAGGCTTTGGCGCCAATCCCGCGGCGCCAGGCAATGCACAGAATCAGCAAGCAGCGGGTGGCAACCAGGTGTTCGGCGGCGGCCCCATCGTTGGCGTGGCCAGCACCAGCAAGGAAAAAACCATCCGCGTCTTCAATAAGAAGGACAAATATTACGAGTGGCAGTTTATCTACGATCCCAATTCGGACCGCGGCGGCCTGCTGACCACGCCGAACCAGCCGGGATTCCAGGGCTCCGGGGGCATGCCGGGAATGCAAGGCGGGGCCAACACACAGAACCGACCCTTCGGAAACCAAGGCTCGAACTTCGGGCTTCAGGGAAATCAACCCAACCCTCCGGGTGGAATGCAGCCTACGCCGCAGCCCTCGCCCTACCCGCCGATGCCTCCCGAACAGGGTCCGGAACCGCAGTAAGGGCCTTCAATCCTCCGGATACCCTTTTGGGCAAGATCCTACTTGCCATTCTCCGTACAGAGGATGTCCAGGTTGTAGTTCAGCAACACCCGCTTCGGAGCTTCGCTGATCCCGTTCAGCGGCAAAGACACCGGCACCGTCGAGTTTCCCACTACCCGGACCGATCCCAGCTTCATCACCTTGTCGTTGCCGAAGTCGAGATAGACAGGGACCGGCATGGTGAATTTGTCGTCCACATTGGATTGCGTGATCTTGAGATTCATGGCGAAGCCGTTCGCGATGGGGGTGAAGTTCGATTCCACCCGGTAGTCGGGCAGATAGGTCCCGTATACAAATTGGTTAAAGAACCAGTCCATCTTCCCGTCGCCGGTTTGGTTCATGTCGCGGGTCATGTGGCGTTCGACCACTTCCTTGAAGTCCTCGGTGCTGCTCAGCCGGTTGTAGAAACTGTGCACGTAATCGCGCATCATCGCTTTGAAAGCATCGTCTTTGGTTTGCTGGCTCCACATCATCATGCGCAGCATGTGCAGGATGTATCCCCCCTTGGGATAAATGAGGCGGTTAACATCGAAGCCCACTTTGGAGTTCCCCAGCCGATGCCCCATCGTGACCGAACCAACGTCAATCGGACGCTTGCCTTCCTGGTTCTTTCGCAGCAGGTCCGCTTTCCACCCTTTCATGAAATCACGATAGGTATCGGGCTCCTCCGAATACACCGATTGCAGGTAGAGAGATGCTGCGAATTCAGAGAAACCTTCGCTCATCCAGTTGTCGCGGTAGCTGGGGATGCCCACGGTGTGACCGAACCACTGGTGCGCAATCTCGTGGGGCGTTACCGACCGCCAGAAGCCGCCCGACGATGCATTGCTTCCCTTCCCGTAAACCTTCTGGAAGGAATCGTAGGGAAGGTAAATGAGTGCCGGCCACGATTGCCCAAACTGATTGGTTGGCTGCTGAGTCAGGGCCAGTCTTTGATAGGGGGCGGGGCCAAAGTAATCGGTATAGAGGCGCACCGCCAGCTGCGCTTCGGCTACTTCGCGTTTCAGCATGGCCGTCAGCGAGTAAGCTTTGACATTTGCGTAGCCTTCAATCTTGTAGTGATCTTCTTCGTCGTTGGCCTCTTGCTTGGAATAGGTAGCGAAGTTGAACCCCGCGACGGCCTGCGGTACGGCTGCCTTCCACTCGGTTACTGTGTCCTTGCCTTCGGCATAGGACTTGCCTGGAATTCCAGTCGCCACCATCGTCAACTCCTTCGGGGTATGGAAAATGAGGTCGTAGGTCGCATAATCACCGAAGGTAGTGTTGGGATACCAGTCGTCCCGGGCCACGGGGAAATAATTGCCCCACCCAGCATCAATGACCGCTTCCTTGCCCCCATAGGCGGTAATGACCGTCATCCGCTCGCCCAGTGCGAGGGGTTTGGCCAGGATGACGAAGAAATCCGCGTCTTCGTCCTTGTTCTCCTGAACAAAATCGAGCGGCTTTCCGGCAGCGTCCAGGACATTACGCACGCGCAAAGTGTGGAATAGATCGAACGGCAGCACCCGCAGGCCGTCCACTCTCGAAACGAAAGTGGTTTGTGCAATGCCTTCCAATCTTCCGTCGCGGTCCAGGCTGACATCGAGCTTCTGGTGTTCGATATCAATCGTCAGGTTGGCCTCGCTGCCGCGGGCCTTTCCAGTCTTGTATTCCTCCGAGTAGTGGAAAGCCGCCCAGGTCCCGGTCTTCTTGTCTTCGTAGGTCCGAAGCGCAACCTCCTCCGGCGCTAGCCCGAGCTCGGTGAGGCCATGAGGATCAACGGCAAACAGCATTTTGCTGCTCACCTTCTGACCATGCACAAAGGCCCAGAACAGCCCTCCGGGCTGGCTACCGAGCACATCCTCCAGGATGCGCCCGTCCAAGTTGTACTTCCTGTCCTTCCTCAAGTACTTCTGCACTTGGCCGAGAGCTTCCATGACGTCCCCGCCCGACCCCACGACTGCGGGAATCGCACCGGCGCCTTTTTTCACTTCTTCGTAGGTGCCATCCGTAAATCGGAATACGGCCTGGTCGAATTCCTCGTGCAGGGTGGGTTGCTTGGTCAGTTCAGCCAGGCTTTTCCGTTCGACCTCGATCGATGGTGTCAGGTCGAGGGTTCCGCGGCCAAAGAACACTGCCCCGGTCACCTTCCCGTTGACCGGTCCGAGAAAGGTGAGCACCCCATCCAATGTGAAGATCCCGGCATCCCGCGTCAGAACCAGCTTCTTTACGGGGATGGCATCGTTGGTGTTAACCGTGCGCAGTGCCTTATAGGCCGCGTTCGTGTTGCCTTCTTGCACCGCAGCCGGGATAGGGGGACGATCGGGCGACGGGCGCTGCGAAAAATCCTGGGCCGAGACCATCCCGGCGAGGATGAGGGCAAACACTGTTCCGTACCGCAACGGCGTATAGAGGGAACACCTGCCCGTAGGTCGAGCCATATCATCTCCTTGACGGTTCAGTTTCCCCTCAGAAAACTGTCCGGGGGATTTTGGGCAAACAGGACCTGGAAGTCAAGTGCCAGTTAATGTTGGCAAGAACGACAGTTCAAATTCAGTTAAGGCGTTTGACTCCCCGTTCGGTCGTATTGCTCCATGACCTGGGCCCCAATTTCCGACAGGCACATACGGATCTTGTCCAACAGATTCGGGAAGAGATAATCCTTGGGCAGCCAGAGCGTGACGTGCTCGCATTCCACCGGCTCGTAGGTGGTCATCACAATCACTGGGAATTGCGGGTCCTTGTCGCGAATGGCGCGGGCCAGTTCCAGTCCGCTCATGCCTGGCATGGCAAAATTGGTCACGACCAGATCGAATTGGTCGTTCTCGAGAGCCTCCAGCGCTTCGGCGGCACTGGTCGCGGCACTGGCGTGGTAGCCCTCGGTGTGCAGAATGTCGCAAGCCAGGCGGCAGAGCAACTCGTTATCGTCAACTACCAGAATCTTTTTCATGGCCCGCTCCTAATCTGCCACCGATCCCGTGTCCCGCAAGGGCGGCGCTTTGGTAAACACGAGGCCGCCGGTTCCCAGGCTGACGTTCACCAGATCGCCCGCCGCCACCTGCACCGTGGCCACGAGGTTGGCGAGGGCATAGACAATGTTGCGTTCGATGACCCGCTTTAGATGACGCGCACCGTATTTGGGATCGGTTCCCTCCTTTAACAGCCATTGCTTGGCTTCCGGAGTGCAGCGGAAGGTGAAATGGGCCCGGCCCGCAGCCCCTGTAATCCGCTGCTGCACTTTTGCCAACTCCAGGTCCAGAATCTGCTCCAACTGCTCGGGGCGAAGTGTATTGAAAACCACGGTTTTGTCGAGGCGATTCATGAACTCCGGGGCAAATTTCCGCCGTGCCGCCTCCAACGCGGTGCGAGCAATCTTCTCGTCCAGGCTGGCATCGGCAACCACCGGATGGGCGGCGAAGCCGATGCCGCCCTCCACCAAGCCGCTCATCTCTGTCGCGCCCAAGTTGGAGGTCAGGAAAATCATGCATTGCGAGAGATCGACGTGGCTGTTGTCCCCCAAGGTGAGACTCGCCTTGTCGAGGATGCCCAACAGCAGCTGCCACAAGGTTTCCGACGCCTTTTCGATCTCATCGAACAACAGCAGCGTGAGCTTGGTTTTGTCGGTGTGCCACCGGCTCAAGGCTTCTTGCGTGAGCAGTGGCGGAGTTTGGGAGTGTCCGATATAGCCCGGCGGGGAACCGATCAACTTGGCAATCTCATGGTGTTCCTGGAATTCGGCGCAGTCGATTTTCAGAAAAGCATGCCGGTTGCCGAACAAGGCTTCTGCCACTACTTCTACAACGTAGGTTTTTCCTGAGCCTGTCGGACCCAGGAAAAGCAGGTTCGCCACCGGCCGGTCAGGAGGATTCATTCCGACCAGGAAAGTCTGGTAAACCTCGGTGACGGCTTCGATAGCGGCATCCTGCCCCACGATCCGGCTGTGCAGAAATGCCTCAAATTCCCGAGTGGCCTCGCCACGGCGGGTAGGCTCCAGGGCAGGGGTCTCGGTCGGTTCCTGGACTGCGGCCGAAGCGCTGGCCACAGCCGTCGAGTTTCTGACATCGTCTAGCATGGCAACCTATCCACGAGTTGCTCGCGCGTGCGAGACTGCTACCGCCTGCTCAGTGTGCGCCTGGCCAACGCTTTCATACCCCGTTGCCGCAAAATACAATGCACGGTCAAAAAACCGCTCCAAGGATTGCAGCAACTCCTGATCGCCATAGAGATCCACGGGGTGCTCGAGCAGGCCTTCCTGCTCCAAGTATTCCCAGAGGTGCTCTTTGACGGTGTTGATCGTCCACAAGAGTTCGCTGAAAGGCACGCCTTGCCTGGCACGCCGTACGCCCAGCCCAATATAGCGTTCCTCGATCTCGGACTCCGTCTTGCTCAGTAGCCAGTCGCTGAGATGGCGATAGATTTCGTAGACGCGTCTCTTCAACTCGTCAGCGGGCACTCTTCGCACCAGCTCACGGCATCGGTCCGAGTTGCTGACCTTACGGAGCAATCCTTCAACCAGGTTGTCAGCGTGAGCTTCGATAAGTTGAATCAGCATTGCAGGGAACATGCTGTCCTCCCGAGCCGCGACGTAGCCCTCTCTACCTCAACTCTATCCCCTCTTATTGTCGGAGTCAGTGACGCAGCAGGCAGTGATGGACCACACAGATAGAGGTGACTACCGGGGGCGAGGAAGCAAAAAGCCCCATCGCTTACGCGATGGGGCTTTCCAAACTCGGCAGGGAAACCTACACGCTGAACGACGATCCGCAGCCGCAGGTGCTCTTCACGTTCGGATTCTCGAACTTGAAGCCTGCGCCCTCCAGCGTCTCTACGTAATCCACGATGCAACCATTCAGGTACATGACCGAGGTCGCGTCCACATACACTTTCAGACCGTCCATGTCGAAAGTCTTGTCCATCAGCCCGGCAGCATTCTCAAACGACATCGAATACGAGAAGCCGGAGCAGCCGCCACCCACCACCCCCACACGCAAGCCGGCTGGGACCGGGTTCTGCTGTCCCATAATCTCCTTGACCTTGGCAACGGCATTCGGCGTCAGGGTGATCGGCATTTGCTTGGGCTGTACTGCTGGTGTCGTCGGCGTAGTAGTTGTTGTGGCCATTCGCATCTCCTCCAAATCAGTCAGTGATGAATTATAGCAAAGCCAGGGTTCGATCCTGTCTGTCAAAATAACCCATAGGTAACTCAATTAGTTAGATGACCCTGGAGGGGCAACCGTCGCAAGCAAAACAAAAAGCGTTGGCCATCGCTTTTCAGGGCTATAATTCGCGGTTAGGGGACCCTTGCCGGTGCCGGCTGTGGCTTTGAGCATGGGCGAAGCTTGGGACTCTTGATCACCACCGAGGTGCCCTATGACGACGATGCTGATGTGGCCACTGGTTGTATGGGGTGTTCTCACCACCGTCCTCATCATCCTCCTGATCTACCGCAGCACGCTCACCATGCACGAGGATGACCAACTGTTCCTGGGCGAATCCGAATCGCACATGGAAAGGGAACAGATTGAGATCATGCAAAAGCTGAACAAGGTCACTCCCATCGTGAAATGGCTGGGAGCGGCCTCGGGAGTGCTGATCCTGGTCATTGCCGGCATGTGGATCTACCAGGGCCTGTCGCAGCAGATGCAGTAGTCTGGGGCGCGAGTCGCCACTCCACTTCTGGCCGAGAATTTGGAGTGGAGCTTCGTCTGCCCGCAGCAAACTTCTGGTGCCGGGAACAGGACTCGAACCTGCACGCCTTGCGGCACTGGATCCTAAGTCCAGCGCGTCTGCCAATTCCGCCATCCCGGCCTGGGGATATTTTAACCTACCCCCTAACCTCCTCATCCGCTCCTTCTGACGGGGCGTACCGAGGAGTTAGGATAAGGGCGTGGGTTGGGCCAGCCCCCATTCCAAATCACCTCGCAAGGAGCCGAGGCTCTCGACAAGACCGAAGGACACCATCTGCCCGAAACCACCGATAATCCTTGGAACCTCCCTCCCTCGCTTACGTACCAATAAATGTCCTTCTGCCCCAGGAGACATGCGTCCAAAAACAGGGAGCGTTTATGCCGGAGCTCATGAGTCAACTGAAACAAGTCGTGCGCAGGCTGGTCCGGAAACCAGGATTCACCGTGGTCACGCTGATTACCCTGGCAGCAGGAATCGGCGGAAACACAGTTGTCTTCAGTGTTGTTGAGGGCATCCTGCTTAAGCCGCTCGCCTATCCGCACGCCGAAGAACTGGTCAGCATCATGCATTCGGCCCCAGGAATCAACATTCCGGTTCTGCCGTCTTCGCCGTCCAGCAACATTATTTATCGGGAACAGAACCGCACCTTCCAGGACGTGGCCCTGTTTGCGCGCGACTCGGTGAGCGTGATTGGCGTTTCCGAACCCGAACAGGTACAGGCCTTGGACGTGACCGACGGCCTCCTGCCGATTCTGGGCGTGCCTCCCGCTCTCGGCAGGTTCTTTAGCCGGCAGGATGACACAGCCGGCGCGCCCGACACGGTCATCCTGATGCACGGCTACTGGCAAAGGAAATTCGGAGGCGATCCGACGGTGATCGGCCGCAGCGTCATGGTGGACGGAAAATCGCGCGAGATCATCGGCGTGATGCCGAAACAGTTTCACTCCATTGACACCGAAGATCCGGCGCTGCTCATTCCCTTCCAGTTCGACCGAGCCAAACTCAAGCTCGGCAACTTCAGCTACTCGGGAATCGGACGGCTGAAACCTGGCATCACCATGGAGCAGGCAAAGGGAGACTTGGCCCGCCTGATCCCGGTCGTGGAACAGAGTTTTCCCGCCCCGGAAGGATTCAGCCTGAAGATGTTCGAGGATGCGCACCTGGCCCCAAATCTCTCCTCGCTGAAAACGTATGTGGTCGGTGATGTTGGCAAGACATTATGGATCCTGATGGGTTCGATCGGCCTGGTCTTGCTGATCGCATGCGCCAACGTAGCCAACCTGCTACTCGTGCGGGTCGAGGGCAGGAGCCAGGAGTTAGCGGTGCGCTCAGCGCTCGGCGCCGGACGCGGACGTCTTGCGGCCGAATTGCTGTACGAGAGCCTGTTGCTGGGACTCGCAGGCGGCCTCCTCGGTCTGACCCTGGCATACCTGGCCTTGCGGGGCCTGGTGGCCATCGCCCCCGCGGGACTGCCGCGTATCCACGAAATTGGCATTGATCTCAACGTAGTGCTCTTTACGCTTGGCGCATCGTTGCTGGCCAGCATACTCGTCGCCTGTGTTCCAATCTTCAAGTACACGGGCACAAAGTTGAACATCGCTCTCCGGGCCGGAAGCCGCACTCTCAGCCAAACCAGAGAACAACATCGCGCCAGCAATGTGCTGGTGGTGGCGCAGGTGGCGCTGGCACTGGTGCTGCTGATCTGCTCGGGTCTGATGATCCGGACCTTCCGCGCCCTGACGCGGGTCGATCCCGGCTTCCGGGGCGCGTCGGAGCTTCAACTCTTCTCTATCGCCATCCCCGAAGCACAAATTAAAGAAGATGACAAAGTCGTACGCATGGAAGAGCAGATCGCGCGAAGGCTGGAGGCAGTTCCCGGAGCCTCTTCAGTAAGTTTCGGCAGCGCCATCCCCATGGATGGAAACCAGAGCTATGATCCCATCTTTGCCCAGGACCATACCTACAGAGAAGGCCAGCTGCCGCCGTTGCGGCGATTCAAGTTTGTCGCCCCAGGCTTCCTCTCGACGCTGCAGATCCCCCGGCTGCTGGGACGGGATTTCACCTGGGACGACATTTTCAACACCATGCCGGTGGCCATGGTCTCGGAAAACCTGGCCCGGGAATTGTGGCAAAACCCGGCCGACGCGATCGGCAAACGGATCCGCGTCGGGAGCACGGACGAGTGGCGGGAGATTGTGGCGGTAGTCGGCAACGTGCACGACGACGGCGTGAACCAGGACGCTCCGCTGACCGTGTACTGGCCGATCTTGCAGAAGAACTTTGAAGGCCAGCAGCTTGCTACCCGGCGGGCCATCACCTACGCGGTGCGAAGTCCACGTGCCGGCTCCGAGAGTCTGATGAAAGACATCCGCAACGCTGTGTGGTCGGTGAATGCGAACCTCCCGCTGGCCGATCCGCAGACGCTGGCGGTGTTGCAGACCCGCTCAATGGCGCGGACCTCATTCACCTTGGTGATGCTGGCGGTAGCAGGAAGCATGGCACTGTTGCTGGGGGCTGTCGGAATTTACAGCGTGATTGCCTATTCCGTCTCGCAGCGCACGCGGGAGATCGGAATACGGATGGCGTTGGGCGCGCAGCAGGGTACAGTGACCTCACTGTTCTTGCGGCAAGGATTGCTGTTGACTGGCATTGGCGTCGCGCTGGGGCTGGTTTCAGCCTTTGGCGTGATGCGCCTGATGTCTTCGTTGCTGTTCAACGTGACGTCCGCAGACCCGTTGACCTATTCGATGGTCTCGGCCGGGCTGGTTGCCATCGCATCTCTGGCTTGCTACTTGCCATCGCGGCGCGCCGCGAACGTCGATCCGGTGGAGGCGTTGAGGGCGGAGTAGAACGGAACTACGTCGTCTGTGGGTGCCTCATCCTAGCGCGTTCTTTGCGCTAGGGTGGAAAATTCCTGTCACAGATATGAGCGGATCTCCCACGTTAGCTCGCGGAACCGCTCGCGGAACGTGGGCACAAGGCTAACTAGAACTGTGTACCGATGACCCTCCTCTTTCTTTCTCCCCACCCCTCCCGCTACACTGAATTCCATGACCAATCCAACTCAGCCCAACATCAAACTGGTGAACGCTCCCGACTACCGCGAAAATTACGCCAATAGCGTGCAGGTGCGGGTCAACGTGTGGGACTTTTTCCTGGTCTTCGGCACGCTGCAGCAGCAGAGCGAAACCCAGGTCGAGGTCAAGAATTTTCAGGGCATCTATCTGAGCCCGCAGCAGGCTAAGGCCCTGACGGCAATTCTGCAGCAGAACGTCGCCGGCTATGAGAGCGCGTTCGGCGAGATCAAACTCGATCCCCGCCTCGCCACCGCCGGCCCCATTCACTAGACTGACCAGGTGAGCCCCGCGACCGACTCGCGCCGATACCCCACAGCGCTGCTGTTCCCGCTGTTTTTTCTGGTTCTCTTCGCGTTGCACGCCCCGCTGCTGCACCTTCCCTATTTTTGGGATGAAGCGGGATACTACGTGCCGGCGGCCCGCGATGTGCTGCACACGGGATCGCTGATCCCGCATTCCACACTCTCGAACGCGCACCCTCCGCTGGTAATGGCGTATCTCGCCCTGACATGGAAAATCATGGGGTTTGCGCCGGTGGTGACACGCACGGCGATGTTGCTGCTGGCAGCGTTTTCTCTGTTGGGTGTGTTCCGGCTGGCCCAGCGGGTTGCGAACACTGAAGTCGCGGTTGGGTCGGCGATCTGCACAGCGCTTTACCCCGTGTTCTTCTCGCAGAGTTCTCTGGCTCATCTTGACCTGGCGGCTGCAGGGCTTACCTTCTGGGGAATGTTGGCATACGTGAAGGACCGGCGCCTAGCGACGGCTATCTGGTTCTCACTGGCAGTACTAACGAAGGAGACCGCGATTCTGGCGCCGTTGGCGTTGTTTTTCTGGGAAGCACTCCCTCAGGGGCTAAAACCCGGCTTGGGGATGGCCACGGGCGGCACGGCTGAAGCCGTGCCCTTTCAAAGAAGCTGGAGGGCTGAACTCCTGGTCCCCATCCTGCCTCTCGCCCTCTGGTACTCCTATCACTATCTGCGCACCGGATTCGTCTTCGGCAATCCCGAATTCTTCCGCTACAACGTGCAGGCAACTGTGCAGCCGCTGCGCATCCTGCTGGCACTCGGACTCCGCTTGTGGCAGGTCCTCGGATATCTGAATTTGTATTTCCTTACGCTGGCGACGCTCTTGGCTATGGGGCGACCTCCGATCAAGGACAGCAACCCCGAGCGTCCAAGGATCGCCCTGCACACTCAATTTGCCTTTCTGTCGGTGATCGTCACCTATGCGCTCGCGATGGCGGTGGTAGGGGGGGCGGTGCTCGCCCGTTACATGCTTCCGGTGTTTCCTCTGGTCATCATCATCTGCGTTTCCACGTTGCGGCGCAGAGTGCAGAAGTGGCGGGTGGTGGTCGGGATCGTGGCGCTCACGTTTGCGGCTGCGCTATTCGTAAATCCCCCGTACGGGTTCTCTATTGAGGACAACCTGGCCTACCGGGACTACATTCGGCTCCACCAAGGTGCGGAGAATTTCCTCGAAGCGCGCTACCCCATGGCTCGAGTACTGACGGCCTGGCCAGCCAGCGACGAACTCAGCCGGCCCTACCTTGGCTATGTCACACGACCGATGCGGGTGGTCCGCATCGAGGACTTCACCGCCGAGCAACTGCTGTCCGCGACTGATCTTCGATCGAAGTTCGACGTGGCGCTGGTCTTTTCGACCAAGTATGAGCCACCCCATCCCTGGTTCGAACGTTGGCACCAGTGGCAACAATGGAAGACAGAATTCTTCGGCTATCACCGTGACGTTCCGCCCGCCGCAGCCGCGCAGATCCTGGGAGGCCAGCTTGTGTATCAAACGCAGCACAAAAATCAGTGGGTGGGAGTAATCGAGGTGGAAGGGGTAGAAGAAGCACGAGCCATCTCAAGACACGAAAATGCCCGCCATCCTTTCGAATAACGGGCAGTCTCGTTTGGTCACCTAGACAGCTGTAACGTTCTCAGCTTGCCAGCCCTTGGGGCCCTTGGTCACGTCGAACTGCACGGTTTGGCCTTCTTGCAGGCTGCGAAAACCACCCGCCTGAATCGCGGAGAAATGTACAAACACGTCCTCGCCAGTTTGACGGCTGATGAAGCCATAGCCCTTGGCGTCGTTAAACCACTTTACTGTTCCTGTTTCTGCCATTGTTGTTGTTCCTTTTTCTATGCTTTGAATTGTGCTGAGAAGAATCGCTGCTGGTGAGAGGGGTGACGCTGGTTGGCGGTACCGACTTTCAACTGGCCGTGAATCAAACTGAGCCAAATTCAGTATACACGGTAAGAACCGAAGCGCAACAGTACAATCCATAGTCGCCGGCTTCGGATCCCTAACCTATTGAAGAACCTTACGCTTTGTCATTCCCAGGAGTAGTTGCGACGAGAAATCTGCAGTTTCCTTCCACCTGCAACCATCCCTCGCCTTCCGCTCGGGATGACAACAAACACTGTTTATGGTAGGATTTTCCTACCAGCCATGGGAGCTCACCATACCACTCTCGAATATCTGACCACGACCAAGATCGGCGAAAAGGGCCAGTTGACCGTCCCCAAGCAGTTTCGCGAGGATCTGGGGTTGGGCAATGGCGCACCCTTCGCTGTTCTACGTCTAGGGGATGGCCTCATCCTCTTGCCCGAGCAACAGCGCTTCGAGCAACTGTGCCAGCAGGTGAGCTCAGCCCTCACCGCAGCCGGCCTGGCGCCGGAAGACCTTCTCGCTACGCTTCCAGAAGCCCGAAATCGCGTTTACACCCGCCGCTACGGCAAACAATCTAAAGGCAACGCCTCTCAGCGTCGCATCCACAACCATCGCAGGAAGTGACCACGCAGCGCAGAATCCGCCTGTTCCTGGACTCCAACGTCCTGACCGGAGGAATTGTTTCTCCTTGGGGACTTGATAAGGCCACTTTGTCACTCTGTGCCGCGAAGGTCTGCAGGCTGGTTCTGGCGGAAGTGGTCCGCGATGAAGTGGAGGAGAACCTGCTTCTTCACTCCGAGCGACTGCCGTCCCTAGACGCTAACCAACTGATCGCGGACTATCGCCGCCTTGTCAAGTTGACTAACCCTGAGATTGTTCCCTACCCGGATAAAGACCTGGTTCGATCGAGTCGACACTTGGTCCGGCATGAGGCGGACGTGCCGGTGTTGCTATCTGCTATGGCAAGCAATCCCGACTGGCTACTGACGCACAATACCAAGCACTTCACGAAAGCGGTTGCTCAGCGGTCGTCGCTACACATTGCCACGCCGGCAGAGTTCTTCCGGGCGCTGTCAGCACTGTTTCGATAACGCCGCTTTATCCTCGGCTGTCTGTGCTTTCCTCCAATCGCGCCTTCATGTAGGAGCGCAAGATGGCGTTAATGCGGGTCTGGTAGCCGCTGCCCGCCTTCTTGAGCCATTCCACAACGTCATGGTCAAGCCGGATGGTCAGCCGGTCTTTGGGTTCGGGCATGACGAGCCTGGCAGCCTTCCAAAACGATTTATCTAGCCTAGGAATGTCGGAGTCGTCAATATCCCCGTCGCGCATCGCTCGCAGGCGTCTAAAATCCGTTTTGCCCCTTGTCCGCTTTCTTGAGGTGGTTCGCGTAATCTCCATCGCAATATATGTACATAATGTACATACAAACGACTGCCTTCGTCAATGCTCACCTCAGCACTGATGCCCCGCAACAGGCAAAGACGCCCGCGCCCAATAAGGATTCACCCTGCCATCAGATGGCACGAGTGCGTCTTGACCACCAGCCAGACCTCGCGTCCCGCCTGTAACTCCAGCAAATCCCGCGCGGCCAGAGTCAGATGCAGGTCCATCTCGATGCCGCAATCGACTCGCGCCACCACAATCATGTCTCGCTGCTGCAGCGACACGATCCGTCCCGGAATTACGTTACGAGCGCTCAAGCCCTGAGGTCGAACGGTAGCTAGCAAGATATCTCCGGCGCGGATCCCCACGCGCAGGGACGAGCCCGGTTCCGCCCGAACCAGCGGCGTCTCCAGTTCCACCTGGCTGCCTACGATCCGGCAAGTCATGGTGCCACGGTCCTCATGGGCCGCAACCACCGCTGCATCGAAAACATTCTCGAAGCCCGCCAGTTGTGCCACCGTTTCCGTGCGTGGCGCGGTCATGACCTCATGCGGAGTGCCTTGGGCCGTAATTCGGCCGTTCTCCAACACCAAAACCCGCTCCCCCAGGGCAAAAACCTCATCGCGGCTGTGGGTGACGTAGAGAATCGGGATGCGATGTTCATGGTTCCAGGCCCGCAGGTCGTCGATGATCTTCGACTTGGTGGCCGCATCCAGCGCAGCTAGAGGCTCGTCGAGCAGCAAAATGCACGGGTCGGTGACCAGTGCGCGGGCCAGCGCAACTCTCTGACGCTCCCCGCCGGAGATCTCCGCCGGCCTGCGCTGGCGCAAATGAGAGATGCGGAAAGACTCCAGGATCGCACCCGTGTGTCTCCTCCGCTCGCTTGCGCCCCGTCCAGTGAGCCCATAAGCGATGTTCTTTTCCGCAGTGAGATGCGGAAACAGAGCCAGGCCCTGGAAAACGTACCCGATCCTGCGGCGCTGGACCGGGAGGTCAATTTTCCGCTGAGGATCAAACAGAACCGAGCCACCGATTGTGATCGTTCCCCTATCCGGCGCCGCCAAGCCGGCGATGCAATCCAGCAGCGTGGTCTTCCCTGCTCCCGATGGACCGAACAACACCGTGAATCCGGACATGACCTCGAATCGCAAATCAAGCGTGAAACCGCCATCCACTTGGGAGCGAGACTTTCTGATTTCGACCGAAAGCACATTTGAACCAGACGGTGGCAGGATCACGATATCGTTCTGTGCCATCGTCATAGTGACGCGAGCAAGCTTTCTGAGGACCTCTGCGTTCTCTGCGTCCTCTGTGGTGAGGATGTTGTTGGCCTCATTTCCACGGCCATAACGCCCACACTTTCCGGTTCACGCCGTACACCAGACACAGCGCGGCGAACGAGACCGACAGCAGCATCAACGCGGTCTGGTTGGCGGCCGCATAGTCGAAGGCCTGCACCCGGTCGTAGATATCAATGGAGACAGTGCGCGTCACGCCGGGAATATTGCCTCCGACCATCAGCACCACTCCGAATTCGCCCAAGGTGTGCGCGAAACTCAGCGCCACACCGGTCACCAATCCGGGCACCGACAGCGGCAGCACCACTCGAAGAAAGGTCTGCAGTTTCGAAGCTCCCAGCGTCGCCGACGCGGCCATCAGCTTCGAATCGACCAGAGAAAATGCCGTGGCGAAGGGTTGCACCGCAAACGGAAGACTATAGATCAGCGATCCAATCACCAGCCCGGTGAAAGTAAATGCCAGGGTGTGCCCGGTGATCGCCTGCCACCAGCGTCCGAGCGGGCTGCGCGACCCGAGCGCCACCAGGACATAAAACCCGAGAACCGTCGGCGGCAACACGATGGGTAGCGCCACCACCGCTTCCGCAAGGAACTTCCAGCGCCAGCGCGAGTAGGCAATCCAGTACGCTATTGGTAACCCCACAATCACCAGGATCACCGCAACCAGCATCGCCAGCCGGATTGTTAGCCAAAAAGCTTGCCAGTCCATTGTGCTCGGCCTCAATCGGCAACTGAGAGAGCCAGTATAGACAAACTGGTGCGTGAATAAATTCCCAATCCGGGCCAACGCAATGCGGAAATGTTCAGCGGTCACAAAGCCGCAGGCTCGATTCCCGCGATACTCACCGAGGAGGTCCAGCCATGGAGATTGAGGAAGCGATCCAGTGTATTCGTGCTCTCGCCAACGGAACGAACCCGGAGACTAATGAATCCTTGGAAGAAACATCGGTTTGCCGGCGCCCACAAGCCGTGAAGGCATTGAACCGCGCCCTGGCGGCGCTGGTCGCACAGCAGGAGCGCGAACGAAAAAGGCCGTCCAATGCGGGGAGAGCCTGGTCGCAAACGGAAGACGAACAGGTCTGCGAGGAATTACGCAAGGGAACCGACTTCCACGAGATTGCCAAGACACATAACCGAAGCATCGCCGCTATCCTGGCACGCCTAGTAAAGCTCGGAAAGATTGCTCCCGGCAAGGCCGGTGATCTCTTTCCGCCAAAGGTGGCGTAGTGGCGTGCCGCAGATCGCCCGGCAATGCTCTCCGCTGGATTCGCAGGAGTGTCTTTGGCCCTTCCCCGATCACGGCGCTTGTCGTCCTGCTTGCGGGTGCAATAGCTCTTGGACAGGAGATGCACGCCCCAAGGGCTGCCAAACGAACACAACAGGAACAGTGGTTCCTTCACGGACGAATAATTCGCGGGCAGGTTGCGGCAGAATTACGACGTCGCGCTTACCGGCAGAAGATGCGATTGCGGGCACGGCACGTGGCCGAGACCCAGGGCGGCACCAAACTCACGTCATCACAGCTCCCAAATTCAGGCTGGGCTCCCTTAGGTCCAGCGCCGCTGGCATCCGACGCGAGCGGCGTCGGCCAGCAAGACTACAACTGGGTTTCCGGGCGGGCCACTGCAGTCGCCATTGACTCCGCTGACCCGACGGCCAACACCGTCTACGTTGGCGGGGCTTACGGAGGCGTTTGGAAGTCCACCAACGCGGCGACTCAAGACCCCGCCAACGTTTCGTGGAACCCTATCACCGACGATCAAGCGACCCTGGCGGTGGGCGCTATCGCGATTCAGCCACAACTAGCCAATCCCGATCCCGCCAAGAGCGTGATCCTGGTGGGCACGGGAGAAGCCAATAGTTCCGCCGACTCCTATTACGGCCTGGGCATTCTGCGCTCTGCTAACGCAGGCGCAACCTGGAACCTGATTTCGTCCGACAGCTCCGGCACTCGGCCTTTCGCCGGAATGGCCTTCAGCAAGATCGCGTTCAGCAGCAACAACCTCAGCCTGGCGGTAGCGGCCACTGCGGGCGCCTCGCAGGGAATCCTGGAAGGGCTCGCAGACCCGCTGACTGCGAACCTTGGTCTCTATTACTCAACCGATGGCGGTGTGTCCTGGAACTTTGCCAGCGTGCAAGACGGCGATGTTACGACCGAGCCTGGCTCGGCGACCAGTGCTGTGTACAACGCGGGTGCCGGAAGCTTCTTCGCCGCTCTGCGTTATCACGGCTTCTATTCTTCGAGTGATGGCATCAACTGGACGCGCGTGGCGAACCAGCCCGGTACGGGGCTGAGCGTACAGGCATGCCCGGCGAACCCCCATTCCTCAACCTGTCCGATTTACCGCGGCGAGCTTGCCGTGGTGCCCGGGCGCAATGAGATGTACGTCTGGTACGTCGATGTCAACGACCATGATCAAGGCATCTGGAAAACGACGAATGGTGGCAACTCCTGGACTCAGCTAGACGAATCCGGTATCACGAACTGTGGTGACCAGGATGGATGCAGCGCTCAGCAAGGGACCTACAACCTGGAACTGGCGGCCATGCCTGACGGCGGATCAACTGACCTCTATGCTGGCGCGATCAACCTCTACAAATGCCAGATCACCAGCGCTTCGCCGAATTGCGGGGGCGCCGGGCCGAACACATTCCTCAATCTCACCCACGCATACGGTTGCAGTTCGATTGCGAGGGTTCATCCTGCGCAGCATGCGCTGGCGTTTCTATTGCTCAACAGCAACACGCAAGACGTCATGTACTTCGCCAACGACGGTGGCATATACCGCACGCTCGACGGCTATAGCGGCCTGCTCACCGGCGACTGCGGCGCCAACAACCAGTTCGACAGCGTCAACCAGACTCTGGGTTCGATGACCCAGTTTGTCGCTTTTTCCCAGTCGCCCAACGATTTCAATACCATTCTCGGAGGCGCCCAAGGCAACGGGTCACCTGCTACGCAATCCGCCCTGGCCAACTCCAGTTGGCTGAACGTGAACGGAGGCGACGGCGGCTACAGCCAGATCAATCCGGATGATCCCGATGAGTGGTTTGTCTCCAATCCGCCGAATTCGGGATCGGGAGTCAACATCTTCCGATGCCTCTTCGGAATCAATTGCCACACGCTGGACTTCCAGAACGACCAAGTCGTAAGCAGTGCCACGGTGGGCGGTGATACCGGCGGGTACTATCCATTTTTCACGCTAGACCCGCGGAGTTCCGGCGAGCTGATAGTGGGTACGTGCCGGGTGTGGCGTGGGTCCAGCAGCGGCAACGGATTCACTCCCCTCAGCGACAACTTCGAAACCGGAGGATCAGGTATTTGCACCGGTGGCGAGACGAACCTGGTGCGCTCCCTGGCGGCCGGCGGCCCGCCCGACAGTCAGGGCCAGTCCAACGTGGTCTATGCGGGAACGGATGGCTTCGGGCCGTTGATTCCTACGATCCCACCAGGCGGCCACGTTTGGGTAAGCACGAATGCGGCGGGTGGAACCTCGACCTGGGTAGACCGCACCGGCGGAATCAATCCCAGTGCCTTCCCGATTTCTGGAATTGCTCTGGACACCTCCGATGCGACAGGCCTCACTGCCTATGTGAGCATTATGGGCTTCCACACCTCGCATATCTGGAAAACCAGCAACGGCGGAGTGTCATGGTCCGACTTTTCAGGCAGCCTGCCGGATGCGCCGGCCGATGCTGTTCTGGTTGACCCCGGCTCGAATCCATTGACCGGAACCGTGTACGTAGCCACCGACGTTGGCGTGTTTTCCAGCCCCACCGCCAACGCGAATTGGACAGAAGTAGGCCCAGCGCCCAACAGCGGGCAGCCCGGATATCTTCCCAATGTTGCGGTCACTGCGCTGCACATGCTCAACACGGGAAATAACAGGCTGCTGCGAGCTGCCACCTATGGGCGCGGCGTATGGCAGTTTCCCCTGGTCACAGCGCCGGACTATTTGTTCTACATTTCCGACACGCCCATGACGGTCTTTGCCGGCTCAGCGGCTGTGTTTCACGGTGAAATATTCTCGCTGGGCGACTACAACAGCCAGGTCCACCTAAGCTGCATGGCGGGCAGCGGCCCACCGCCCCCGACCTGTTTCGTCACGCCCAGCGATCCTGTCCCTACAGACCGGGGAACAGCATTCACCATCGCCGCGAGCGGCGATGACGGTTCGTACACTTTCAACCTTCACGGGGTGGGATCTGATCCCAATTCCGTGACCCATGATTCCCCAGTCACCCTGAATGTGGTCGATTTCAACTTGACCGCTCCATCACCGGACAGCATTACCGTTGGGCCGGCAAGCACCTCCCCACCTGTGCGGTTCCAAGTCACGGCAGCGGGACCGTTCCAACAGACCGTGGTGCTTTCCTGTTCGGAGCTGCCGGCGGGCGCAACTTGTGAGTTGCAGCCATCCGATTCCGTGGATCCGACTTCCAGTAAGCCGGTGGCCGTGACGCTCACTATCAACACAGCCGCCGACACCGCTGCAGGCGAGTATCCGGTCACGATTAGTGGGTTGGTAACGGACGGTCCAACCAAGACCCAGGAATTGACTCTGACCGTCACCGAGGATTACTCCCTGGCGATCAAGAATCCGGTACTGACAGCCTTCGAGAACACAAATGCAACCTTCAACGGCACCTTGACCTCCCTTAACGGCTATGACAGCCCGGTCAACCTCAGTTGTAGCTCCGGAGCTCCTCCTACCTGCACCGTCGCTCCTTCTACCGTGACGCCCACCACGAGGGGTAGCGACTTTACGGTGACGGTGAGCAGCAATCAGTGCGGCGAGTACAACTTCAACATCCTTGCCAAGGGCACGGATTCCTTGGCCACCTCCCACTCCGCGGCGGTGATCTTCAATTCACAGAGCCTGGGACAGCCCGACTACACCTTGGCGATCGGCAATCCTTCTCTTACGTCGACGGTCAACACTCCGGCAACCTTTGAAGGCTCGCTGACTTCCACAGCCTGCTACAGCTATCCGGTGCAGCTCAGTTGCGGTTCGGGCGCGCCTCCAACCTGCACCGCATCACCCGCAACCTTGACTCCTACCATTACGGGCGCCCCGTTCACGGTGAAGGTGAGCAGCAACAAGGTCCAGGAGTACAGCTTCGGCCTCTCCGGACAGGGCACCGATCCGTCCGCGGTTCAGCATGTAGCCATCGTCGCATTCACTTCAAGCCCTCCCCCCGGCTTCGATTTCTCCCTCACCAACAACTCGGGAGCAGAGTCGGTGACGGCAGGGGGAACGGCGACGTTTGACCTGAGAGTCACACCACAAAACGGCACGTTTCCTGACACTGTGACCTTGACCTTTGTGGCATGCCCCTCGCTCAGCAACTGTTCCTTAAGTCCAGTGCAGGTGAACGCTGGCCAATCCGCCACATCAATTCGCTTCGCGGTCCAAACCACCGCAGCCATCAAGGCGAGCCTGCGGCCAACCCAGAGAGCCTCCTACGCCATTTGGCTTTGCTTGCCAGGGTTGATCTTGACCGTCGCAGGCGGGGTTAGTCATGGCCGACGTCGGAGAGCGACGCTATTCTTCTCCTCGCTGGCGTTGATCGCGGTCGTGCTCGCCTTGACGGTGTCTTGCGGCGGTGGCGGCCTGGAAGGAGGGGACGCGGCGGTGGCCCAACCCGGCACACCTCCAGGCACCTACACCATGACGGTCAGCGCTACTATGAGCGCAGCTCCCGGGTCGCCTACAAAAACCGCATTCGTGACGCTGACTGTGAATTAACAGCAGTGGATCAGTTTGGCTTTGGCGCCTCCGCGTGCTCTGCGGCTGTTCTCAGCGCTCTCGGCGATCAAGGTCTTGGCGAGACTTCGCCAAGCCCAAAATCCTAAATCGCGGAAGTCGCAGAGAACACCCGCAGAGGGCGCGGAGAAGCCCGGCGAAGGGCAAACTGAGGCACTGCCGAACCGACCCCGCCCTCGACACCCGCGCCGAAATATAGGACGATGGCAGTGGCATGCCCGACCAGCATTTTGACGTTGTTGTCATTGGCGGTGGCATCGTCGGTCTCTCCACCGCGATGCATGTTACTCGCCTCTATCCCAAGCTGCGCCTTCTTCTCGCAGAAAAGGAAGATGGGGTGGGACGCCACCAGAGTGGCCACAACAGCGGCGTCATTCACTCCGGGATCTACTACAAACCCGGCTCACTGAAGGCCAAATTCTGTGTCGAGGGTGCGGCCGCGATGGTCGCGTTTTGCCGCGAACATGGCATCCCCTATCAGATATGCGGGAAAGTGATCGCTGCGATCACCGAGGAAGAAGTACCGCGACTGCAATCTTTGATGGAACGTGGTCAGGCCAACGGTCTGGCTGGCCTGAAAATGCTCGACCATGGAGAGTTGCGCGAGATTGAACCCAACTGCGGAGGCGTGGCCTGGCTGCGCGTGCCCGGCACAGGGATCACCGACTACGCCGCGGTATGCGCCAAGTACGCAGAGTTGATCACGGCCCAGGGCGGGACGGTCAGCACCGCAACCGAAGTCACCGGCATCGCCCACCGCAATGGCGAGACGACGGTGGAGACGAGCAGAGGCGCATTTTCCGTGCGCTTCGTGATCAACTGTGCCGGCCTGCACAGCGACCGCGTCACCCGCATGGCAAATCAAAAACCCGAGGTCCAGATCGTTCCCTTCCGCGGCGAATATTATGATCTGGTACCCGAGCGGGAGCATCTGGTCAAGAACCTGATCTACCCGGTGCCCGATCTCCGCTTTCCTTTTCTGGGAGTGCATTTCACGCGTCGCATTCGCGGCGGCGTAGATGCCGGCCCTAACGCGGTCCTCGCCTTCAAACGCGAAGGCTACCGCCGCACCGATTTCAGCCTGCGTGATCTCGCGGGCACACTCACTTATCCCGGATTCTGGCGGATGGCGGCCAAGTACTGGCAGAGTGGAGCGGCCGAATTCTATCGATCATTTAGCAAGCAAGCTTTCGTGACTGCGCTGCAACGGCTCCTACCGGAGATTCGCAGCTCTGACCTGGTTTCCGATGGCTCGGGGGTACGCGCACAAGCGCTCCGTCGCGATGGATCGCTGGTGGATGATTTCCAGTTCGTATGTTCGGGGAACATCCTGCACGTGTGGAATGTTCCATCGCCGGCGGCCACCGCCTCACTGGCGATCGGACGCGAGATCGTGCGCCTGGCCGAAGGAGGCATTCGACTCCACTCGAACTGATGGAAACCTCACAAGACACCCCTGACATAGCCGATATTTCGTCACCCCGGGGAGACACTTGGTCGCCGGGGCGACTCGACCTCGTCATTCTTCAAAAACTATGTTATTTATCAACATGTTACAATGAGTCTCCCCGGAGTTAACAGGATGCACTTCCGACTGAGAACTGGCCTCTTGTAGCACCAAAGTGCCATTTACAATGACAGGGACGTGAGAATAAAGTCCCAGCACAATAGTCGCTAGGGTAGCGGCTTAGGGGTGGGCGTTCTCCTCCCATTGCAATAGGGCCCGTCTCGCTGTCTCGCACCGTTCCAACAAACTGATCTTGGGAGAAGCCCTTGGCACACGCAGTTACCTTGCCGGAAGTTCCAGAAGTGATCCGAGTATTGGCCGCCGACAGCACGCGCATGAACAGCCAACTTTTGGCCAGCGCCTTGGAGCGAGACAAGCGCTTTCAGGTGCTGGATTCGGTTCCAGACTCACGAGGATTTGTGGCCACGGTCCTCAAGGAGCAGCCGACCATCGTAGTCATCAGCGCTGAGATCGACAGCGACCCTCGCAAAGGGTTCGAACTGTCCCGCGAAGTGCACGCCCTGCGCCCGGAAACCCGCATCGTTATGCTGCTTGATTCTTCCGAGCGTAGCCAGGTGGTGGAGGCATTCCGGGCAGGTGCACGTGGCGTCTTCTCCCGCAGCGAGTCCTTAAGGTCACTCGCTAAGTGCATCTACTGCGTCAGTCAGGGCCAAGTGTGGGCCAACAGCAAGGAGTTGCGCTACCTGCTGGAGGCATTAGGCGAAGCGCTGCCGCTGCGTGTGATTGATGCGCGGGGAGCGGAACTGCTCTCCCGCCGGGAACAGGAAGTCGTGCGCTGCGTGGCGGAAGGATTGTCCAACCGCGAGATTGCCCAGCGGCTGGGCCTGACTGAGCACACAGTCAAGAATTACTTGTTCCGGATTTTTGACAAGCTGGGTGTGTCCAAACGGGTTGAGGTGGTTCTGTACGCCTACAGTTTGGGTGGCGCACATGAGCTTGCCGCCTCGCCCGTACTTGGCAAGGGAAAAACTGTGTCGCCGGCTCTCGCTACTCAGGCAGCCAGGTCTCGCATGTCTCCGGCAATGGCACCCGGGGAGTAGCCCCACCGGTTTCCCCCGGCAAGCACATAACTCAGAAGGCACCCACCCGATCGGCATCAGCCCGATTGGGGCGGCCGCGGGTGCCGCCGCACGGGGCCCAATCTCTTGTCCACCGACTGCTGCCAGTTCTTCAACTTCAAAGCTACTTCCTGCATGTAAGCAGCCGCCTCCGACGGGCTCAAGATTTCCCCGCGATTGCTCTCTTTCAGGCTGGACGCGGGAAGCGGAGGAGTCGGCGCGTAGAATGCTTCCGGTTCCTCGTTTACCTGCGGTGCTCTGGTCGTCGTCAGTTTGGAGATGTCCAGATCGGAGATAACTTCTTTCACAATATCGGAATCGACGATCTTTTTTTGCAGTGCATACGCCAGGGAAAGAGCGTTGAAGCAGAAGTTGTTCACATTTCTGGGGATGCCTTCGGTGAATTCGGCGATGGACTCGTAGGCTTCAGGGGTAAAAAGCGGTTCCCCCTCGTATCCGCCAATCTTCAGCCGATGCTCAATGTAATTCTTGATCTCCCACGAGGGCAACGGCTCCAGCCCGTGAAGAATGGACACTCTCTGCCGCAACTGGGAAAGACCCGGACTGGCCAGTTTATCGGCCAATTCCGGCTGCCCCGAGAGAATGATGTGCATTAGCTTCGCCTGCGGCGTTTCGAAGTCAGAAAGTAAACGCACGGTTTCCAACACCGAGGGGTCCAGGTTCTGGGCTTCATCAATGACAACGATCAGGCGATTTCCGGCCCGCGCCTCCTGCAGGAGGCGCCGGTTGAACTCCTCGTGCAAACGGACAAAATCCTGAGTGTCCCCTTCGTAACCCAGTTCGGCGAGCAGGTAGCGCATGAACTCGCGCGAGTTGCATTGCGTCTGGAACAGAAACGCGGTGCGAGCGGTGGTGCGAAATTTTTCCAGCAGGTGAAAAAGGATGGTGGTCTTGCCCATTCCAGGCTTTGCGACCAGGCACAGGAAACCTCGATTGGCTTCGATGCCGTAGTACAAGGACGCAAACGCTTCCCGATGGGCCGCGCCTAGATACAGGTACCGCGGATCCGGAGTCACACCGAAGGGCTGCTCGCGCAAACCGAAATAACTTAGATACATGCCCTATCCTCCGACCTCCACGGCAACTCCTATCAGCATACCGAATCCCACCTTCAGCGGACAGAAACTTGCGGCCAAGACCTCCAGAAACCGCGTGGTATGAGCGGAACAGCCAAGTCCATGTAGCTAATGCGGTTCGGCGCTCACCCGGCAAACTCCGGCAAATGGCTCCTTCGAGACGCCCCCGGGTACACTCTGCCCCGTAACGGATACCTGGGCAAGTGGATAAAAGTTATAGGGTCTACCGTCTATCGCATCGGAAAGCTCGAACCCAAGCTCAGAATCCACTGGACAGTTGATTCTACGTAATTTAGCGCCGTCCGCCAACCCAACTTAGCGACTCACCAAAGTCGCAGAGTCGCTCGACTCCTTGCCAGCATCAGGTTTTCACCATAGAATTTCGCGAGCTTGTGGGGTTTTTCAGGCTTCCCGGTGCCTTCGATACCCGTTGCCATCTCGGATTCTAGGACAAAAGTGCTCGTGGCAGACACGGTTACTATGAGCTGCCACCTGCTCGCCGCCGCTTTGCGGCGCACCGAGCACTGCCATGCAGTGGCAGCCACCACTCCCAAGCGGGCCCTGCAGTTGCTGGAGAAGGGCCGGTTTGACGTGGCCATAGTCGGCCTCGGTTTTTCGGGAGATGCCTTACAAAGCATCCGTTTCGTCCGCCAACTGCGCAGCCTCCATCCCGAGTTGAGCATTCTTGTGCTGCTGGATGGCCACGACCGCAACCTGGTGGTGGAGACTTTTCGCGCCGGCGCGCGTGGCATCTTCTCGCGATCGGATTCCTTCGAGGCCCTGTGCAAGTGCATTCAGTGTCTGCATGAGGGCCAGGTATGGGCCAGTTCGCGGGGCCTGCAATTTGTCCTGGAAGCGTTGGTGGAACACGGGCCCGCTGTGAGCCAGCCACCTGGCGCCCGTCCGCTCAGCAAACGCGAGGAGCAGATTACCTTCCTGGTCGCCGAGGGCTACAGCAACCGCCAGATTTCTGAACACCTGGACCTAAGCGAGCACACCGTGAAGAACTACTTGTTCCGGGTCTTCGAAAAGTTGGGGGTTTCCACCCGAGTCGGACTCACGCTATACGCCCTCAGGCAGGGCCAGATTTCGCAGCCGAAACTGCCTGGCTTCAAACCCCTCTCGATGCCCGATCTGCCGCAGCGGTCAGGCAAGGATCCGAACTTACAGAATTGATCTCGACTGCCTACCTGGTTCACGGCAATCTGAACACGACCGCGATCTGAGTCTGGAATTCCTCTGGCTGCCCGTGGCGAAAGAAAGGCCGGAAACGCCATTGCTTGACCGCGTCCGTGGCCGCTGCAGCCAATTGAGAATCACCGCTGATGGTCGTCAGTCTCTGGACAACACCATCCTTATCAACCACTATATCGAGAACCACTGGCCCCTGAATGTGCCCCTCCCGCGCCGTCTTGGGATATTCGGGCTCGACTCGCGTCGTGAGATACCCAACGGCGATTTGGGGGGAAATCCTTACTGGAATAGCGGCGGGGACATCACTCTTATTCACGCTAGACTGGACGGGTACAGCCACACTCCCTGGCTGACTCGAGGGCTGAGATGGGAGTTGAAAGATTACCTTGCCATTCTTATAGACCACCAAATCCGACCCTGTACCTGCCGCGCCACCGTGCGCAGGAACCGTTGTTCCTCCCTGCCCGGCAGCCCCCGAATTCGCGGAAGGGACTGTGCCAGATTCACTCGCGGGAGCACTTCCCCGGTTAGCTTGGCCCTTCTGCGCCGCCGCGTTCGTTGAGACGTTCCTCCACCCTGCCCGGCCGACCGCCCAGCCCAGAATCAGAGCCAACACCACCACGGCCAACAACAATACCCCAGTCCATAGATCAGATTCTCGAACCCTTCCGTAGCTTATCCTTGGAGCCGGGGCCTCCATCCCCGTTACCTCGACCGGTTGATCATTCGTCTTCACCTCCCCCGGTTCCTTGGCCGGTTCGAGGTTCGTCGTCACCTCGGCAACGACGGGCGGCGGCGGAGGCATAGCTGACAGGTCGGCTGCTAGATCGATACTTTCGATGATTTCCCGGGAAAGTCTTTGCAGGGCGGTAATCTCCGGATCGCGAAAGGCGTTGGGACGAGAAGAAAAAATCTCGATGACACCGACCAGATCTCCCTCATTTCTCACCACCGGCACCACCAGAATGGAGCGCATCCCCAGGCGGCGGCACACTTCCGGGTTGACGCGAGAATCGGCCTCCGTATCGTCACAACACTGCCAATCCCGGGTCTTCACACAGGCCGCCGAGAGGCCGGAATCGGTGTTTAGTCGAGACCCAAGGTCGGGAGCACTCTCCCCGGTGGTGGCCCGGCAGACGATCTGGCCGTCACGCTCCAGTGCGATGGCAGCAGCGTTGGCGCCGGTGGTCGCGCACGCCCGCTGGACAATTTCGTTCAGTACCAGATCAAGCGCCAACTCGGTAGAAACAGATCCTCCGCCGTACGTCGAAAGAGCACTAACCCATTGCGCGAGGGACAAGCCGGCGCCCGGTTCGCTGTCTGGGACCGGCTCCGAAGGGGTCGGCTCGGCGCTCGATTCCCGCGAATCGAATGGATCGTGCCGAGGAATCGGACTCTGCGCCATGGGACAGCCTCAACGCGAAGACCAGGACTATGGCCAGATTTAGCTATCCTGCCGCGTGAACTCACGTCAGTAAATCCGCCGCAATCGAGGCCGATTGACCGGAGTCTCCCGCGAAAGGCCCGGGTTGTCAACAACAAAGGGTTGATTTGCCGACCTTTCTGAGGCCGGTGGGTGCCACTCCGAGACACAAGGCTCGGGCTGACAACGCGATGGCTCCCGGCACCGTTCTACTTCCTAGCCTGCGTTTTCGCCATCTCTGGCGGGCCGACATTGGGGGGCATTCCCCCGGTCAGCGAATTCAAAAATGCCTGCAGGTCGCTGCGCTCCTGTCCGGTCAGAAAATCCAGTACGTGGATTTCCTTGTCCAGATTGGGGTTGGAGTTACCCGCGCCGATATAGAAATCAATGACCTGCTTCAGGTCCTTCAAGCTGCCATCGCTCATGTAGGGTGCAGTCTGGGCGATGTTGCGCAGCGAGGGTGTTTTGAACTTTCCCCGGTCAGCTTCATTGTGGGTCACGGCGAACAAGCCGTCATCGGTGAATTGCCCCAAGTCCACACTCACGCCGATGTCATGAAACTTGTTGTCCATAAACAGCGCGTATTTTTCCCCGATCACATGGCAGACGGCACAATTGCCCTTCTTTGGCGAAGTGAAAACCAGAAAACCTCGTTTGACCGAGGCATTGACCGCCTTTTCGTCGTGACCGTACTTCCAGCGGTCGAAAGGCGAGTTGCCGCTGATCACCGTGCGCTCGAACGAAGCGATACTTTTCTCCACCATCTCGTAGGTAATTGGGCCCGGCCCCCAAGCCTTGGCAAACTCCTCCTTATAACTGGGGTCCGCATTGAGCTTCTGCTCGACGGCGGGCAGGGTGTTGGTCATTTCCACTGGGTTCTGCACCGGTCCCTCTGCCTGTTTCTCCAAACTGGGCGCGCGGCCGTCCCAGAACTGTACGGTGAAGTAGGCGGCGTTCGTCACCGGAGGCGAGTTGCGAGTTCCCTTCTTCTTGCCAACACCCTCCGAGACTGGCTTCGGATCGGCAAAACCGAATTCCGGGGCGTGGCAGGTGGCGCAGGAAACGGTGTTGTCCACGGAGAGAATTGGATCGTAATAAAGACGCCGGCCCAGGGCGATGGTTTCCTTGGTGGGCGGGTTATCAGGCGGAATGGTTACGGGTGGAAGGCCGAGTGGGGCCTTGATCTCTACCCTGGTGCCGATAGGCAGGAGCGGTTTGTGGTCCTGGCCGACCAGCAACATGGCACTTGCAACCAGGGCGACAATAACCATGAAGAACAAAACCCTAGAAAAATTCATGGAGCCCTCCGACGCAATGAATCAATCCCCCCACCGGGGGCTTATCCCCAGCCACTAATTCTGAGGTGGGAGCAAGACCGAATTTACTGCAATCGCTCCGCCCCGGCAGTGATCATGGGGACCAAGCAAAGTGATTGCAATCACTGAGCGAAGTGAGCCCCGAGCACCTGGATCGCGCAAATGGCAAACAGCGGAACCACGAAGCGTAGGGCACAATAACCGGCGTGCGTTCCCATCCTCTACCGGAGTTCCTGCTCCCTTGCCTTCCCTTCCTCATTCGTGTTCTGATGGCCCGTGTTGGCAGAACCCGGCCCACTTTCCCGCTCCGACCAGTGGCATGCGGTCACCGCCAGTTTCCTCGGCTGGACTCTCGATGCCTTCGATTTCTTTGTCCTCGTATTCCTCGTCGACACGCTGGCCGCGCAGTTCCACGTCACGAAGGGTGCGATCGTCTGGACACTGACTGCTACCCTGGCAATGCGTCCGGTGGGGGCGCTGGTATTCGGCCTGCTCGCCGATCGCTACGGCCGCCGCAAGCCGCTCATGGCCAACGTCGTCTTCTTCTCTGTGATTGAGCTGTTGTGCGGGTTCGCACCCAGCTACACCGTGTTCCTCGTCTTACGAACCATCTACGGGATCGGCACGGGAGGCGAGTGGGGCGTGGGCGCATCCCTGGCCATGGAGAGCGCGCCCGGAAGGTGGCGCGGCATCCTTTCAGGGATCGTGCAAAGCGGCTATTCCATCGGATACCTGCTGGCTGCAGTCGCCGCGCGTTTCATTTTGCCCCTGTGGGGATGGCGGGCCATGTTTTGGGTGGGCGGCGCACCCGCCTTGCTGGCCTTTTATATCCGCTTCCGCGTACGCGAATCCGAGGCCTGGAAGCAACAACCTGCCCCGACGGTGGGAGGCATCGTGCGCACGGCCAGCGACCACTGGAAGATTTTTTCCTATCTCGTGCTCCTGATGACACTCATGATGTTCCTCTCCCATGGTACGCAGGACCTATATCCCGACTTTCTGAAATCCGCCCATGGTTTCACACCGGCTGTGATCTCTTACATCGCGATCCTGTACAACGTGGGCGCCGTTTTGGGCTCTATTGCCTTCGGTCATCTCTCGGAAAGCCTGGGCCGGCGGCGCAGCATGATGTTCGCGCTTGTGCTCTCGTTGGCCGTAATTCCCGCCTGGGCTTTCGGCGGATCACTGGCGCTGCTCGCCGTCGCTGCCTTTCTGATGCAAGCCGGCGTCCAAGGCGCCTGGGGCATCATCCCCGCTCACCTCAACGAATTGTCACCCGACGCCGTGCGAGGTTTGATGCCAGGCTTCGCCTACCAACTGGGGATCTTGTTCGCAGCAGCCACCAACACCATCGAATATGCCTTGCGTGATAAGTTGGGCTACGGGTGGGCTTTGGCGGGCTTTGAGGTCGCTACCATCACCCTGCTCATTCTTGTGCTTGCCTTGGGTTCAGAGAAAAAAGGCAAAAGCTTTGTGCAACCTCAACCGGTGCAGGCATGAAACCGCGCCGGCCCTCTGCACTCCCGCGAATGAAACGGAACAAGTCTTTAAAACCCCGTTCAGATTGAGTCTCCCGGATAGACTCTTCCGAAACAATTTACACACGAACTCTGGTAGTAGCGCAGGCCATCCCATATAACCCTTCGCAATGTTCCCCCCCCGCGGCCTTCCATCCTCGATCACAAGTGCGATGAGGCGCCGGCGGGGATGACTGTTGGCCGTCCGAAGAACGGTACGCGGCGGTTCCGCAAACGCAGGCCGCGGAACGAAAGCCAGTAGTACGTGTTCTCTTGCCGTACATTCGTTTGGTTTGCATGCCTCAAAGATGCGCGGGCTGGACTGATTCGCTGGATGGGAAGCGAGTTGCCATTTTCCCGCAAATACTTGCAGTAGTTATCTTTGTTTTCTTCGAATTCGACCGTTAACGATTGAACCGCCGTTCCGCCCGTGATTAACTTGAGCCGGGCCGACTGACGATTGAAGGAATAGGGTATGAAGACATCCATGGAATCCGGGTTACTACGTGCGACTGCAGTGCTAGTAGGCATCTTGGCCGTGTGCGGCCTTGCCGCAGGTGCGACCCAGTACGTGGTTGCCAGCGACGACATGGTGGCGCCATTTCCGACCGGCGTTAGTTTTTATGCGGTAGCGCCGAACGGCCTGCTGACGCTGCAGCAACAAGTCGTCACCGGTGGTTCTGGCATCGGGGGCGGCTTTTTTGGGGCAAACCGGATCAGCGTGCTCGACAGCGGGAACCAGGGGTGCGTCTATGCTTCGGACGCCGGGAACGGCGGCATTGTTGGAATTGTCGTTAGCACTCTGACAGTGGGGGGCAGGGCCACAGGTTCCGTCACCGACGCCGGCACCTCCAATGGCATTGGCCTGGCCATGAACGAGCGGTACTTATACGCCAGTTTCACTGACTCCAACACCATCGGAACGTTCCAGGTGCAGCCGGGCTGCAGTCTCGCATTTGTCGGTGACGTCTCGGTTGCCGGTTTACAGGACGGCATCATCAACGGCATGAAGGTCCACGGCAACATGCTGATTGCCACCTACACCGATGGCTCGATCGAATCTTTCGACATTTCGGGAGGCACTCCCGTATCCAATGGTGACAAACAGAACTCCACCGCGACCCTGACTTCGCAGGGTGCCACGTATCCCAATTCGATCGACATCACGCGCGATGGACACTACGCCATTTTTGGCGATACCTCCACGTCGGTGGTCGTGGAAGTGTCCGACATTTCCTCCGGCAAGTTGACCGCGACGGTGGTCTACAAATCCACAGCCAGCATCAGTTCCAGTAACATCATGCTGAGTCCGGATGAAAACGTGCTCTACGTGGTCAACACTCAAGGGGACAGAGTCAGCGCGGCGTTCTTTAACAAGACCACGGGCAAGCTTTCCGGCGGTTGCACCTCGGGCCGGCTCAGGGGTCTGTCAGAAAACTTTTCCTATCTCGCAGGTTTGGCCCTGGCCAGTCCTACGGGAAACGGTGGCGGAGTGTATGTTGCCGAGTTTGGCTCCTCAAGCGCGATTGCGATGGTGAAGTTCAGTGCTTCGGGCCGGAATTGTTCGCTGCGGGAAGTGCCCCAGTCGCCAGTCGCGGATCTCAACAGTCCGGGCTTGTTGTCTATTGGCACTTTCCCCCCTCGATCCTTCTAGGAAATCGGGGGCGTTGACGTCGTGGGCTTGCTCTGATCATACGAAAATGAAGGAGTTGGATATGCGTTCGCTGTCGAGATGGTTGCTAGCTTTCGTGGTGTGCGGATTTGCTTTTCTGAAGCCCGTGGCGCAGTGTCCCGCTCGTCCCAATGTTGGCACCGTGGTCCACGACCCCTACAGCATCTCCTCTCAGGATGGGGTCCTTTCCGCCCAATTGGTGATGGGGCACTCGGTGGATGACGCTGGTTATACGCACTACTGTTACAACTACAAAGCCCCCACCAAAATCGTCGAGGCCCCAACCCTGCGCCTCAATCCCGGCGACCAGTTGGTTCTCGATGTCGTCAACCGCATCAAGGATGACGACCCCATGAAGATGAAGATGGCCATGCCAGACTCACTCGACAAGACCTGCGGCGATGGCGGCGACATGACCGTTTCTGCCACCAACGTACATTTCCATGGTATGAATGTTCCGCCGAAATGCCACCAGGACGAGGTGATCAATACTCTGATTCAGCCCGGCACACCCGGGTTTAAATACAATATGCAGATCCCGGCGAATGAACCGCCCGGCCTGTATTGGTACCATCCCCATGTGCACGGCTTCGCCGAATTCCAGGTGAACGGTGGCGCCGCCGGGGCCTTAATTGTCGAGGGGATGGAAAAGTATCGTCCTGAGGTCGCGGGACTGACCGAACGCGTTTTCGTTGTTCGCCAGCAGTATCTGGTTCCCTGGATTCCTGGCCCCTACCAGTTGACGCTTAACTACGAAGTGTCCGCTTTCCCCTTTCCTCTCCCCGTCATCCTGATGAAGCCAGGAGAAAAGCAGTTCTGGCGGGTCGCGAATGCCACCCTCCAGGATTTCCTGCAGTTGCAGGTGCTAGTCGACGGCACGCCGGAACCTCTGCAACTGATCGCGCTTGACGGCTATCCTCTCCCCCAAACCAGAAACCAGGACACCATCTTGATTCCCCCGGCAGGCCGGGCCGAGTTCATTGTGCAAGCTCCCGCATCCGGAAGCACCGCGGTCTTCTACACCGATTCGTATTCCACGGGGCCGACGGGTAACCCAGACCTCGCGCAGCGACTGGCCACGATCCTGACAAGAAACGATGCCGACTCCTCACCCATGCCAAAGGCGACCGCGACCTCGCCGGCGGACAAGCTTAAGTTTTCCGGCCTGGCTCAACAGCCTGTGACCGCGCAGCGGAAACTCTATTTCTCCGAGGAATTTGGCGGCACCAACGGCCCCATCCAGTTTTACATTACGGTGGACGGACAAAAGCAGAAAGTCTTCGATCCCAATGAGAAGCCGGTGATCGTGACCAAGGTCGGGGCGGTGGAGGATTGGACGATCGAAAACCGTGCCCTGGAGACCCATGCCTTCCACATCCACCAGATTCATTTCCAGGTGCTGGAGGTGGATGGAAAACCGGTCACGAATCCGGACCTGCTCGATACCATCGCAATTCCTTTTTGGGAAGGTAAGGGACCGTTCCATAAGGTGAAACTGCGCATGGACTTCCGGGACCCGAACACCGCAGGAACATCGCTAATTCACTGCCATATCCTGCTGCATGAGGATCTCGGCATGATGCACAAGATCCTGGTCGAACAAAACTGACGATCCCTATCGTCCACAGGAGGATGCAAACCAATGCGCCGGAGCCTTCTTGTCGTCTGTAGTGGCGTGTTGTTGCTGATGGCTGGATACTTCGCTGGGAGCCGACGCGCAAGCGTGGTCTACGCTGCACCCCCGTCAGCGGCCAGCGTCCCAAAGTCCTACGGTCGTCTCGTGGCCGCAATTGCCGACTCCATCGGGACGGGCTTGGTTTTTGAAGATGCTGAGGGCGTGATCCGCTTCGTCAGCATCACCGGCATGAAAGAAGGGGAACTGGCTCGCTACGATAAGGTCCCGACCCGCGGGGGCGTCCCCAAGTCGTACGGTCATCTGGTTACAGCCGTGGTAAACAACGGGATGACTGGACTGGTCTTCGAAGATGCCGAGGGCGTGATCCGCTTCGTGACTTTGACCGGTGTAACCGAGGGAGAATTGACCCGCAATTGATGGAGGGAGGAGATCACCCGCACGCCTCCTGAAGATCTCCTCCCGTGCCTTTTGCGTTTCGTTTTGAAACTCTGGCCGGTGAAAAACCGGCGACTTTTCGTTCCTGCCGCGGAAAGCTGCTAAAGTATCCTTCTGGACTCTCATGCCTCGACTCCTCACTCTCAACAGAAGGAGACTACGATGCGTATCGCTGTAGTAGGGTCCGGATACGTGGGTCTGGTGGCCGGCGCATGTTTTGCCGACATCGGCCACGAAGTGATTCTGGTCGATAATGACCGGCAGAAGGTGGCGGCTCTCACCCAGGGCCAGGTTCCCATCCACGAGAAGTTTCTCCCGGAACTGCTGGAGCGTCATCGTGGCCACAGGCTCACTTTTTCCGGCGATCTGCACGCCGCTGTGGAGGCCAGCGACGCCGTGTTCATCGCGGTCGGGACCCCTTCCACGGAGCGGGGAGATGCCGATCTTTCCTATGTGGAGTCGGTGGCCCGCGGCATCTCCGGGGCCATTAACCGCTACAAGGTCGTGGTCGAAAAGAGCACGGTCCCGGTGTACACCAGCGAGTGGATTCGCAAGATCATTCTGCGCAACGCCGCTGCGCCCGACTCCTTTGATGTGGCTTCCAATCCCGAATTCATGCGCGAGGGGACGGCGGTCAGCGACTTCTTCTATACCGACCGCATTGTGATCGGTGCCGACAGCGAGCGCTGCACTGCGATGCTGCGTGAGATCTACGCCCCACTCACCGATGGCAGTTACTACCAGCGCCCGGACGCCATTCCGCGACCAGATCGGGCGCAGATTCCGCCTCCTATGGTTGTGACCAGCACCAAGAGCGCGGAGTTGCTCAAGCACGCTTGCAACGCCTTTCTCGCTATGAAGATTTCCTTCATCAACGCAGTGGCTTCCGTTTGCGAATTGGTCGGCGCCGATGTGCACCAAGTCTGCTTGGGAATTGGCACGGACAGTCGCATCGGGTCGCGTTTTCTGAACCCCGGCATCGGCTACGGTGGCTCCTGCTTCCCCAAGGATTTGCGAGCTTTTCGCGCGGTGGCGCGGGAGCACGGATACGAATTCCGCCTGCTGGACGAAGTGATGCTCATCAACGAAGACCAGCGTCGCCGTTTCCTACACAAGGTCCATAGCGCGCTCTGGACGCTGCGAGGAAAACGTCTCGCGGTATTAGGCTTGGCTTTCAAAGGCGGCACGGATGACATTCGCGAATCGCCCGCGATTCTCGTGACCCAGATGTTGCTGCAGGAAGGCTGTCAGGTTGCGGCATACGATCCCGCCGCGAAGGAACGGGCGCGAGAGGTTTTTGGCTCCGCAGTAGAGTTCGCCGACAATCCCTATGACGCTGCCCGCGGTGCCGATTGTCATCGATGGACGCAATCTTTATGATCCCGATGCGATGGCAGCAGAGGGGTTCACCTACTACAGCGTCGGCCGTACTCCGGTGACGGCTGAAAACCACTCGCTCGAATCCACCGCCTCCGCGAGGAAATTCAAGAACGCATGAGCCAACCGCGCGCCCTGGTGACTGGTGGAGCTGGGTTTCTCGGGTCTCATCTGTGTGACGCACTGCTCGCCGAGGGGTATTCGGCTGTCGCCGTGGACAACCTGCTCACGGGGAAAAAGGCCAACCTCGAGCACCTGCGCCGCGACACCCGGTTCGATTTTCGCGAGCTCGACATCAACCAACCATTCGACTGCGGCAAAGTCGACTACATCTTCCACTTCGCCTGCCCGGCCAGTCCGGTTGACTACCTGGAACATGGCATCGAGACCCTGAAGGCAGGCTCGCTGGGCACGCTGCACGCGTTGGAGATGGCGCGCAAATACGGAGCCAAGTACCTGATCTCCTCCACCTCAGAGTGCTACGGCGATCCGCTGGAGCATCCTCAGAAAGAAACCTACTGGGGACACGTGAATCCCATCGGCCCCCGGTCGGTGTACGACGAAGCCAAGCGCTTCAGCGAAGCCCTCACCATGGCCTATCACCGCTATCACCAGGTGGACACCCGCATTGCGCGTATCTTCAATACCTACGGCCCGCGCATGCAGCTCAACGATGGCCGCGTCGTCCCTAACTTCATGAAGCAGGCCTTGCGCGGAGAAGACTTGACGGTTTACGGCGACGGCAGCCAGACCCGCAGCTTCTGCTATGTGAGCGATGAAATTGACGGTTTCATTCGTCTCTCCAAGTCAGACGAGCACTTGCCGGTCAACATTGGCAATCCCACCGAGTTCACCATTCTCGAGTGCGCCAAGTGCGTAATCGCTGATCAGCGCAAACCCGTTCAGCGCCAGCCGGCTCTTCGTCCTGCCGACCGCAATTCCTCCCTTAGGATCCCACTGGGAAGGAGGCATCTTCTCTTCGCCCACCCAG
>JAIQFW010000181.1 GCA_020073105.1 Terriglobia bacterium | reverse complement strand
GTGGGTGGTGTTTGGGCATCACTTTGCCGCGATCGCCGGGCCGGGTCCGCTGGTAGGTCCGGTACTGGCCGCGCAATTTGGATATCTCCCGGGAACCTTGTGGATTCTGGTGGGCGCAGTGCTTGGTGGTTGCGTGCAGGATTTCGTGATTCTGCTGTTCTCGGTCCGGCGCGACGGAAAATCCTTGACCGAGATGGCGCGAGAAGAAATCGGACGCGTGGGCGGATTCGTAGCCTACGTTGCCATTATCAGTATCATCGTCATTCTGCTCGGCGTGGCGGCGCTGATCGTGGTGAACGCGTTGAAGGCCAGTCCCTGGGGCACATTCACCATTGCTATGACCATCCCTATTGCCTTCCTGATGGGCTGGTATCTGCGCCGTTTCCGGCCGGGCAAGGTGCTGGAAACCTCGATGCTCGGATTTGTCCTGGTGATGCTCGCCATCTGGGGTGGGCAGTGGGTCTCGCAAAACCCATCGGCGGCGCCGTGGTTTACGTTCACCGCACCAACGCTAGCTATCGCGATCATCGTTTACGGCTATGCGGCCTCGGCCCTGCCGGTCTGGTTGCTGCTGGCGCCACGCGACTACCTCAGCACTTTCGTCAAGCTGGGGACGATCGCACTCCTGGCTCTGGGAATCGTCGCTCTCCGGCCCACCCTGCACATGCCGCCCCTGACGCAGTTTGTCGATGGCACCGGGCCGATTTTTGCCGGCAGGGTTTTTCCGTTTGCCTTTATCACCATCGCGTGCGGGGCAATCAGCGGCTTCCATTCGTTGATCTCCAGCGGCACCACGCCCAAGATGGTTCGCCGTGAACCGGAGACCCGCATGGTGGGTTATGGCGCCATGATGGCGGAGTCGATGGTGGCGGTGATGGCGACCATTGCTGCCTGCGTATTACAGCCGGGAGTATATTTTGCGATCAACAGCCCTGCGGGGATCGTGGGTAAGACTGCTGAGACAGCGACGGCAACCATTAGCAATTGGGGATTCCCGGTCACAGCCGATGGCATGCACGCCTTGGCGCAGGCAGTCGGAGAGCAGACGCTCTTTAACCGCACCGGGGGCGCCCCCGCGTTCGCCGTCGGCATGGCCCACATTTTTTCCAGTAGCTTAGGAGGACAGGCAGTAATGGCGATCTGGTACCACTTCGCCATCATGTTCGAGGCGCTGTTCATCTTGACCGTACTGGATGCGGGCACACGTGTCGGCCGCTTCATGATCCAGGATGCCCTGGGGCACATTTGGAAGCCGATTGGGAGGACCAGTTGGTATCCGTCGATTCTGACCACCAGCGCGCTAATCGTGGGTGCATGGGGATACTTTTTGTGGCAGGGGGTCAAAGATCCGTTGGGCGGGATCAACTCACTGTGGCCGCTGTTTGGAATTGCCAACCAATTGCTGGCCACGGTTGCGCTGTGTGTAGCGACGACGATCATTGTGAAGATGGGGAAGGCGCGATTTTCGTTCGTGACCTTGGTGCCGTTGGTGTGGCTGGTAGCGGTGACGTTCACCGCTTCCTGGCACAAGGTGTTCGATCCCAACCCGCGTATAGGTTTCCTGGCCCACGCCCAACAACTGGGGGCATCGGGGCCACCCAGTCATGAGCTCTCACGCTTGATTTTCAACGACCGTCTGGACGCGGTGGTGACCGGAGTATTGATCTTCATGGTCGCGTTGATTCTGCTGGAGTCACTCTTGCTCTGGATCCGAGTACTCTCGGGGCGGAAAGAGGCGAAGGTCAAAGAATCGCCGTTTGTCATGACCAGGTTTGCGGAGGGGCAGGGATGAGAACCGAAGCTATCAGCAGGGCTCCGGTGGAGGCGGGTGACTGCAGCGATTCAGCCGGGCACCCGCGCCACCATAGTTGGATCGCAGCCGCAGCTGCAGTGTTCGTTTCGTGCCTGCGGGAGATCTTTGATGAGTCGGCCTATGCAAGATTCTTGAGCCGGGTCGAAAGGGAATCTTCCCCCGAGGCGTATGCTGCCTTCAGGCGAGAGTACGAAATCGGGAAGGTGCGCCGCCCTAGGTGTTGCTGAAAGAACTAGGCGCTGGAAGCTGCCAACGGTAAACTGCCTGCAATGCGCGTTCTCGGGATCGATTGTGGGACAGAGTATACGGGCTTCGGTGTGGTTGAACTCCCCTCGGACGGGAAGTTAGTTTGCCTCACCTGCGGCGCCATCAAGCTGTCACCCCGCCAAGCCCTTTCCGCCCGCCTGGCCACGATTTTCAACCGCCTGAGTGTCATCATCGAGGAGCAGCACCCCGATGAAGTTGCCATTGAAGACGTCTTCTATGCAGTGAATGCCAAGTCGGCATTCAAGCTGGGACAGGTGCGTGGTGTGGCCATGCTGGCTGCCTCGTCGGCAGGACTGCAGGTGGCCGAGTACTCACCGCTGAGCATCAAGTCCGCGGTGGTGGGCTATGGCAGAGCGGAGAAACACCAGGTGCAGCACATGGTGGCGCGGCTGTTGAATCTGCGCGAGATTCCCGAGCCACCGGATGCCGCTGACGCTCTGGCCATTGCGATCTGCCACCTGCATACCTCGGCCACACAGCGACGGCAACACTCGGCTGGCGGATGAGCCCCTGCTGACCGGGTGATCCGCGCAGATGACGGGCGAGGACGCCCGTCCTCCATCGAGTGGATCCGTCCGGCAGTACGAGCTGTTTTTTGGCATAATCCTTACTGCATGTCTCTAAACAAGCCACCCAGTCTTGCCTTCAGGACACTTCATCCTGCCCTTTGGCTCTTCTGTTTTGTGTGGGTTTGCCTGGCTTCGTTTGCCGCCCAGCAGGAAACGGGCACACCTACGGTGACTTTCACTTGTGATTTTCCCGGGTCCGAGCCCTCACACTATGGAGTCTCCGTCTCTTCGAATGGACGCGGCTCTTACATTTCCGATGGCAAGCTCACCAAAGACTCCGACCCCGACGAGCCGTTTACCATGGACCTTACCGTCTCGGAGCCGACCGTCACCCGCATTTTTGACCTCGCGAAAAGCGCGGGTTACTTCGAAGGGAGCATCGATCTCAAGAAAAAAAATATCGCTTTCACCGGGGACAAGACCCTAACCTACACCGATGCACAGCGGAACACGAGTGCCGGCTATAACTACTCGCCGGTCCCTGCCGTGCAGGAGCTCACAACCCTGTTTCAGAGACTGTCCGCCACGCTGGAGTTTGGCCGCCGTCTGGAATACGACTACCGCTACCAGAAACTTGCGTTGGATGAGGAACTGAAACGCATGGAGGATGCATTCGCCCGGGGAAACCTGCTGGAGGTGCCGGCAGCCGCACCCGTGCTGCCGAGGATCATGCAGGACCCTTCCGTCATCAATACGGTACGAGCGCGCGCCCAGCGGCTGCTGGAGCATGCCGGCGGGGTGGGAAAATAGCTACGGTCGGGTTTCGGGTAGTGGATTTCCGCAACAGGTTGACAACTAAACCGGCGGGAAGGTGTTCTAATAGAGAGGTACCTTCTCTGGGGGTGTCTCTTGTTCAAGCCCAGCCTGATTTTCCGGTCACTTCTGCTGCCAATCCTGGCCGCGCTGCTGTTGGCCATTCCTTCGTACGGTGATTCGCAGGCTCGCATCGTGCGGCTAAGCGACGTCCAGGGCGACGTTCAAATCGACCGCAATACCGGGCAGGGCTACGAGAAGGCCTTTCTGAACCTGCCCATCACCCAGGGTGTGAAGATTCAGACGGGGAAGGACGCTCGCGCCGAGTTGGAACTCGAGGACGGGAGCACACTGCGTGTCACTCCGAATGCGCTGATCGATGTTCCGCAGCTCTTGCTCCGCGACTCTGGAGCCAAAGTTACGGCCATCCATCTGCAACAAGGCACGGCGTACGTGAATTTTCTCGGTACCAAGAACGACGAGTTCAGCCTGACGTTTGTGCGCGAGATACTTACGCTTACCCGGTCCACTCGCGTGCGGATTGAGTTGGCTGATGCGGAAGCGACAGTGGCGGTTTTCAAGGGCAGCGTGGAGATCGAGGGTCCATCGGGACCTGTCACGGTCGAGAAGAACCAAACCGCAAGTTTCGATCTGGCCCAAGACACCCACTACGAATTGGCTAAGAACATCGAGGAGAGCCCCTACGATTCCTGGGACAGTGAGCAGGCCAAATATCGAGAGCGCTACACGGACAACTCCTATTCCAGTTACTCGCCGTACTCCTACGGCACGGCCGACCTCCGGTATTACGGCAATTTCTTCAACGCGCCGGGCTACGGAATGCTGTGGCAGCCCTATTTTGTGGGCGCAGGATGGGACCCATTCCTGAATGGGGCATGGGCGTTCTGGCCGGGGTTCGGTTACGGTTGGGTATCGTCCTACCCGTGGGGCTGGACGCCGTATCACTACGGATCTTGGGTGTACATCCCGATGTACGGATGGGCTTGGCAGCCAGGCGGTGCCTGGATGGGATGGAACACGATTCCGGTGGTCGTAAATGCGCCGCCGACTTTCTTTGGGCCGCGGACACCCGGGCTGCCGGGGCGGAGGATCATTCCCGTGAACCAGGGCCCAATGCCGACGCAGTTGGGGAAGTCGCCCAACCGACTCCAGATTCCGAATAACTCCGCGGGATTGGGCATCCCGCGGGGAAGCGTCAGGAATCTCGGGCTGCTTTCGCAGGATGCCGAGCGGAAGGGATCGGTGACGATGAGAATTCCTTCCGCACAGCCTAGCCGAGTGTGGCGCGGTGACCTCGACGGGCCAAGCGTGGCAAGGCCGTCGGGTTGGCATGGCAGCAGTTCCGCCCGAATGGGCAGTTCGGCGGGGAGTTCGGCGGGACGCACCGGCAGCACAGGCCATTCGAGCGGCGGACGTTCCACAGGGACCCGTCGCTAGGCGGAAGATTCTTGTAGCGCCAGCTGTGGAGAGGGCATTCTGCCCGCCTCGGTGGGCGAGACGCCCACCGGACAGCCGCCGAGAACGGCGGCGCTATATCTACTGCTTGGGTTTCGCTTCTGGTTTCTGCGGCCGCTGAAAATCCCCTGTCCAGGGCGGAACCACGCCCACCATGCGTGCATACGCGATCGACTGCCCCAGATGTTCGGCTCCATGCCGCACGATGAAGATCAGCACTCCCCGCTCCGTATTCTTCCCGCCAAACCAGTCGAAACTCTTTTCCAGGTCTGCATCCGTCATGGCCGTGATCGCCTTGCGGGCATGGGCGTAGGAATCCTTCAGGGTGGCGATGACCTTGGTTTTGTCCGTCGTGGATTTCTCTAGTTCCTTGAGGTCGACACCCGAGGGTGGCGGCGTTCCGACCAGCTTGTAGAGATTGTAGTTGGCGGTAGAAACGTGCAGGAACACCTCTGCGATAGATCGGACATCCGCGGAAGGGCGCCAGGTGTACTTTTCGGCGGGAATGGCCTCGGCCAGCCGCAGAAATTTGTTCTCCTGGACCATGACTTCGGCCAACACCTCCGAGCGATAGCCAGTGACGCCGGGAGTGCCGTCTTTGTAGGGATTGACCTGCGCTCCAGATCGGAGCCCAGGCATGGTGAGGGCGAGTAAAACCAGGGACGCAAGAGTGCGTCTCATGAGTGACTCTCCTTCTACTTCTTGGTTGAGCTGGCAGCTTCATCTTTCAGATAGCCGGCGCTGAGGGTACCTTTCCTCTTTGCGATGTCCAGCAACGTAGGATAGAACTGGACAAAGGTCGTGTCCACCGCGGCGTGCTGCTCGTGGCAGGAATAGCAAGCGGCCTCTTTGGGAACCTGCTTGGCAGTATCGGCATCGTCGAATCCGAAGAACGCCCACTTGCCAGGGAAGCGTGCTTCATCCTTCACGTGGACCTCCCTACCCATCAGTTCCGGCGTCTGGAAGTGGCCGCTTTTGTTGATAGAAGCGTTGCTTCCTGCAACTCGGACTTCAAGCACCAGCATGGTCTTGTCAGGCCAGGTGCCGGTCTGGAGAAAGGCCTTGTAGGCCGCCGGGTTCACGAAGACGTTGTCGAACATGGAATGGTCCATCTTCATGGCGTTCGGGGAATAGCTCATGTCCACGCCCGAGGTCAGGTAAATCCACTCGCGATACTGGGCGGGAAAGATCAGTTTGCCGTCCGACGTATAGGTAGGGGTCTGACCGGTCGAGGCGGTTTCGTTCGCCTGTGCCGAGGCCTTCTTTGCATGCTGCAGGGAAAGCAAGACGAATAGACAACACAACAGTCCAATTCGAACCACTGCTCTTGGGGTCATAGTGTCACTCCTGTCGTAGTGCGGTGAATGGATCGATCAAGGTTGCGCGCCGCGCCGGAACAAAACACGAGAACGCCGCGACCGCGACGAAAAGCAGGGATACGGCAGCAAAGGTCGGTGTGTCGGTGGGGCTCGTCTCGAACAATAGTGACGAAAGCAGACGCCCTAGTAACAACGCTCCCATCAGGCCGAGCGCCGTGCCCACGACTGCAACCACCAAGCCTTGCTGAACCACCATGGCGACCACCGAACTCTTGGGCTGGCCTAGAGCCATGCGGATCCCCAATTCCCGCGTCCGCTGACCGACTGAGAGGGCCATAATTCCCACGATACCACTGGCACTAATGACCAGAGCCAGGCCGGCAAAGACCCCGAGAAGAATGGTGGTGACACGGGGCGAGGCCACCGATTCCGAGCGCAGCCGTTCAAGGGTGTTGATCTGGTCGACTGCAAGGTACGGATCGACGTCGTGGAGGGCGCTTCGGATCAACGGGGCGATGCTGTCCGGATCAGCCATGGTGCGGACCACCAGGTTGGCACCCAGTCCGGATTGCGCGGTGGGTGTGTAGAACTCGTCGTTCACCTGCCGTTCCAGGCCATATTCGCGGGCGTCGCCCACCACTCCCACTACCGTGATCCAGGTCTTGCCCTGGTCAAAGCTGACGCGCTTGCCAATGGGATCTTCGGAGGGCCAACGATGGCGAGTCATGATCTGGTTTACGACTCCTACCTTGGGAGCATCCTGGCCATCCTGCCCGCTGAAGGTCCTGCCCCGCAACAGCGGCTGTCGAATAGTTTCAAAGTAGCCCGCGCTTACGTAGGTAGGATCGACAAGCGGTTCCAGTTCGCCTTTGGACAACGGCCTGCCTTCGATCTGGAACGCGATGCTGCCAGGCCCGCTGGTCAAGCCCAGAGGGTTGAACGGAAAGCTGGTGGCCAGCGCCGCAGACTCGACCCCGCCGACGCTTCGAACCCGCCGCAGGATGTTGTCGCTGAGTTCCCGCAACTGTTCCGGCTTGGCGTAGTGGGTGAAGTCCGGAGTCATCACCATGGTAAGCACGCGGTCCGGGCTGAAGCCCGGGTCAACGTGCTGCAGCCGGACGAAGCTGCGAAGCATCAGGCCGGCGCCGATCAACAACATGAACGAAACTGCGATCTGCATCACCACCAGAGCGGCGCGGAGCCGTTGGCGGCCTTGGCCGGTCGTGGTCTGGGTACCGCCTTGCTTGAGCGCATTTGAAACTGGTGCGCCCGAAAACAGCGCGGGAACCAAACCAAAGAGAATGCCGGTGCCAACCGAAACCACGAAGGTGAACGCCAGCACCGTGCCATCGATTCGGACTTCGGCAGCCCGCGCCGTGAAGCGCTCCGCGAATCTGACCAGCAAAGAGAGCATGGGGGACGCAAGGGCCAGCCCTGCGAGACCACCAGCCAGGGAGAGCAGGACGGTCTCCGTGAGCAGCTGTCGGATCAGGCGCTGACGGCTGGCGCCGAGCGCGACGCGGACGGCGAGTTCCCGCTCCCGCTTCAGCAATCGCGCCAGCAGAAGATTGGCAACATTTGCGCAGGCAATCAGCAGCACGAAACCAGCCGCCCCGAGCAAAACTAGCAGCGTGGCGCGGGCCCGGCTCGTCAGTTCGTCACGTAACGGGGCCATGGCGGCGTTATAGCCGTAGGAACTGGGATAGGCCTCCGGGTACGAGGTCGCAATCTGATGGGCGACGGTGGAGAGGTCCGCTTGGGCCGTCTGCAACGACACCCCTGACTTGAGGCGGCCGAATACGGTGAGCAGACGGGCCTGGCGGTTCGCGATGACTGCCGCCGAAGAACGGAAAGGACACTGCACGGTGGGGGTGTAGATGTCGTTCTCCGCGGGATATTGCGGAAACGGCGGCAGCACCCCGATCACCGTATGGGGGCGGTCATTCATGCGGAAGGTCTTGCCGACGATGTGCGGATCGCCACCCTGGCGTTGCCAGTACTTGTAGCTCATCACCAGCACCGGGTCGGCGTTCGAAGTGTCATCGGAAGGGAGAAATGTCCTTCCCAGGAGGGGTTGGATACCGAGGACGTCGAAGAAATTGGCAGACACGACGGCCGTCTGTACCCGCTCCGCGGAGTTATCTCCCATCAGCAGGAAAGTCATGCTGTGGTACTCGACGACCGCATCCAACGAATGGTTGAAGTCTCGGTAGTCGAAAAGCTCCTTGACGGAAAAAGGAACATTGGCCAGATGAGCATGAGTTGCTTGTTGGTGCAGGACTACCAGTTGCCCACCATGCGCATAGGGCAACGGCCGCAGCAACACCCCATACACCATGCTGAAAATAGCCGTGTTGGCGCCAATCCCCAGGGCCAGGGTCAATACCACCAAGGCAGAGAACCCTGGATTGTGAATCAGGATACGCAGACCGTACCGTAGGTCCTGTACCAGCGTCTCCAGCCATGCGCCGGTGCGAACCTCCCGCACCTGCTCTTTCACCTGTTCCCCGCCACCGAGTTCAATCCGGGCTGCTCGCCGGGCTTGTTCGAGATCCATGCCCCTGGCTGTTTTTTCTTCAGCCAGCAAGTCAAGGTAGGACCGGCCTTTTGGTGAACATCTGCCCGGGGCCGTGGGTGAACACCCCGAGGAGCTTGACGCCCCGGTACTCGCCGACCGCGTGGAAGTACTTCCAGTAGATGCGCGAGTAGGCCACCGAGTTG
>JAIQFW010000180.1 GCA_020073105.1 Terriglobia bacterium | reverse complement strand
TCGTGCCGCGGCGCATCGCGGCGGCCCTCGGGCTGACTTGAGGCGCTCGCCTTTCGACGCCGACCAGACCGGCCGGCGCGGTCACGTGGAGATACCCGGCCGAGGTTCGCGGCGCCTTCGAAAGCTCTATGGCGGCAGTCGGTGGAAGAAGCTGAAGGGGACTGCGACGATTGAATTCCCGGATGGTACGATATGCCATGCGGAAGTGCACTGGTGCGAGGCCCATGGAATCGGCGCGAAGGAACTAAAGATCAAGCGCATCTTGGAAGTTACATGAAACGTGCTGAGGCGCAATTCGTAGTCTGCATTAAGAACAAGGATTATCCGGCATCATTGGAGTTGCGGAAGCTCTACCAAGTCCTGCCGGACCGGACTGCCGAAAAATTACGTCAGGTTCGCGTGATCGATGAATCGGGGGAGGACTACCTCTTCCCTGAGGACTACTTCGCTCCAATTCAGTTGCCCCAAGCGACCGAGAAGGCTGTTTTGCGCGCGCGATAGGGTTTTTCCACCAACGCCTTGAGTTTGGTGATCGTCCGCTCGGCCTTCGGCCAGAAGCCCGGCAGCCAGCACTTCCGCATCGTGTTCCTGCCGGATGAGAAGACGCTGGAGAAAGCGTACGGGGCGATCGGGGAGCTGATGAGGGAGAGGTATAGCTAGAATTCGTGTGGCGCGGGCGCCCTCGCCCGCGAAGCCGTTGGCCGTTGCCGATGTTGCGCCCGTTGGGCGCGTGATCTTGTTCCGCATCTAACCCCGGACTTACGTCCGGGGCTAGAATATGCCGCCGCTACGCGGCTGGAATTTGGGTCATTCCCATCGACCACTCTTCCCACAACTCAGTGCTCACGCGCACGGCTGGATCCCATGTCTCGCAACACCGGCGAGAAACGGGCACACCCGGCATCGGAAACGGCGCGAGTCCGGGTCCCGCCCTTGCGCACAGAACGCGCAAGAATGGGGCACCCAAGGGTTCTAATGTCTGCTCGTCGCAAGCAGGTGCACAGGTCCATCGCTGCGCTCAGGATGACGATTGTTGTGGGAGCAACAGACGACTAACGACTGGCGTGCGCCGGAATACGAGGCGAAACTTCGACTCTTCGCGGCTTGATACCTTTTCCAACTCCGCTGCCCGCGGCGATCCTGAGATCGTAATCGTTCTGCAGGTTGAGCCAGAACTGCGCGGGCAATCCGAAATACTTTCCCAGACGGATGGCGGTGTCCGCACTGACGGCGCGGTCTCCTCGCACCACTTCATAAATACCGGGGAAATTCAGGGCCTTGGCCAGCTCGTAAGCGCTCAGTCCCATCGGCTCCATGAATTCGGTCTTGAGAATCTCTCCGGGATGAATCGCAAACGGCTTTTTCGCTCTACCCATACCTTGACTCCACGCTAGTGATAGTCCACGATCTCGACGTCGAAAGCATTTCCATCCCGCCACACAAAACAAATGCGATACTGCTCGTTGATCCTTACACTGTGTTGCCCCGAGCGGTCACCGCGAAGCGCTTCAAGACGGTTTCCGGGTGGCACAGACAAGTTGACCAGCGCTACAGCCGCATTGAGAATCGCTAGCTTCTTAAAAGCCCTGCGGTGAAGAGCGGCTGGTAGACGGCGGCTCCTGCCGGTCTGCCAAAGCTTTTCAGTATCGGCATCGCGAAAACTGGCAATCATCGCCGAGCATACTAACGCGACACAATACTACTGTATAACGATACTATTGTAAAGCATCACTAGTGGCACGAGAATGGGCGATCTTAATCCGCCGGCAAAGCTGCAGGGTTGATGCTGGAGGGGCGGCGACGTTCTTTGCCGAAGGCAGGCGTGGCCTGCTCCAGCCACTTGCGAATCTCAGGCAACGCCGCGCGAGTCACGATCTCTCCGGCGCGCACCAGTTCGGCGCTGTGCTCGAAGGCATCGTACTTGTAGCCGTTCACGTCGGGCTCAATCACCAGGTCGGCGGCTTGTTTCCACGCGCTGCTGTTCATTTCCTGCGCAATCGCAAAGCACTGACCGATGACATCAAACAAATGCCGCGGGCCCTCGCTGGTCCACTTGCCTTTGAGATGAACCGCCAGCACTCGTTCGGCCCCCATCTGGCGCAAAGGCACCGAGGGCACGGCGTGCGCGAGCATGCCATCCACCAGCAGGCGGCCGCGAATCTTTACCGGCAGGAACATGCCGGGGTAGGCACAACTGGCGCGCACAGGGTCAGCCAGGGGGCCGGAATGAAAAATCACCGGCTCGCCGGTGGAGAAATCGGTTGCGGTCACGGCCAGGGGAATCCGCAGTTCTTCGAATGTCTTGACCTTGAACAGGCTGTTCAGGAACCCGATCATGCGCTCGTTGCTGGCAAAGCCGAGACGGGAGAGCGTCCAGCGGGCAAAATGCTTGAAGCGGACGCGGGTGGAAAACTGCTCCAGTTCCGCAGGCGTGACACCGCTGCAGTAGGCGGCTCCGATCAGGGCGCCCACACTGGTGCCGGCGATGTAGCTGATAGGGATGTTTTCTTCTTCGAGGACTTTCAGAACTCCGACATGAGCGATGCCGCGGGCGAAGCCGCCGCCAAGCGCCAAGCCAATTCCCGCGACAGCTTGGTTGGAGTCCGGGCTCGAGACCTGCCCGGAAAGCTCGCGCCCAAACGCCTGTACCGAACGGATTATCCTGCCCAGACTCTTCACGGGGAAACCCCACATCAGCCCGATGGTCTAGTAATCCAACAACTTATCTAGCACATAAGATGCCAGTTTTGGGGTTAGGAACCAATGGCACGCTCAGGCCACTGGGCCACACCTTCGAATGATTACCTCCCGTGCGCCGGTTCGTGACTAACTCCTGTGTTCTTGATAACTTAGGTTCATGGTGCGAGAGATATCCGCGGGTGGCGTGGTGGTACAGAGAACCGCCGAAGGCTGGCAAGTGGCGGTCATTGAGCCGCAAAAGGAAGCTTCGCCAGTTACCGCGAACCGCGCCAGTGGCAAGAAATCGCAGAAAATGTTACTCGCGCTGCCCAAGGGCTTGGTCGATCCGGGGGAGAAGCCGGAGCAGACCGCGGTGCGCGAGGTCCGTGAGGAAACCGGGCTGACGGCCACGCCCATCGTCAAGCTGGGCGACATCAAGTACGTGTATGTGCGCTCGTGGGGAGACCAACAGCGCGTCTTCAAAATCGTCAGCTTTTATCTCCTGCGGTACGAGTCCGGGAAGATCGACGAGATTGCCGAGGAGATGCGCATCGAGGTGAAACGCGCGCGCTGGATGCCTCTGGCCGAAGCGGTGCGAAAGCTGTCGTACAAGGGCGAACGCGACATGGCGGAGCGCGCAGCGGAATATCTGAAAGCGCACTCAGGGCTTCGGGCAGGCGGCTAAAGTTGGCAAAAAGGGGCGTCCGGCTTGTCACACTGAACTGTGATCCATGACCTTGCGCGGGATACAAGAATATGATTGCGATTCTCGACTAAGACGTTGATTTCAAAAGATTTATCTTGACTACTGACCTCTCGTTGCCCTAACATACAGTCAACCTAATAGGGCGCGTGCTGTTGCCATCCTCACCCCACATCTAAACGGCACGCGCCCGCAGTGTTTTTGGATGAATCTTCAGCCAAGTTTCGCGGAACATCGCCCGGACTAGCGAAGATGACTCGGCCACGGATAAACTGCCTTAGCGGAAATCACCGATTGAAATCCCCTATATCCTCTGCGTCAAGAAACGCCGGAGCTATGCCTTCATGAGAACGATTCGGAAAGTCGCCGTCCTGGGCGCCGGCACCATGGGTGCCCGCATCGCCGCGCACTTCGCTAATGCTGGCGTCCCCAGCTACCTGCTCGATATCGTCCCTCCCGACGCCGATGCTCCCGCGCGCAACAAGATTGCTGCGGCCGGGCTGGAAGCGGCACGAAAAGCCAAGCCGGCAGCGTTCATGGATGCTTCCCTGGCGCACCTGGTTACAGTGGGAAATTTTGAGGACGACCTCAAAAAGCTGGCCGACGTGGACTGGATCATCGAGGCGGTGGTCGAGAATCTCGAGATCAAACGGACGCTGCTGAAAAAAGTCGAGGCGATTCGCAAGCCAGGGACGATCGTTACCACCAATACCAGCGGCCTGCCCGTAAGCAAGATTGCGGAAGGTTTTTCTGATGATTTTCGCCGGGTGTGGTTCGGCACGCACTTTTTCAATCCGCCGCGCTACATGCGGCTGCTGGAGCTGATTCCCACTCCCGAGGCCGACCGCGCCGCGATCGATGCCATCGCGCATTTTTGCGATACGCATCTGGGCAAAGGAGTGGTGTTCGCCAAGGACACACCCAATTTCATCGGCAACCGTATTGGAACGTTTTCTGTGCTCAACGTCATGCGGCTGATGCAGGAGATGGGCCTCTCGATCGAGGACGTGGATGCCCTCACGGGGCAGGCCTTGGGCTGGCCGAAGTCTGCGACGTTCCGCACGATTGATCTGGTTGGCCTCGACATCCTGGGCCACGTGGTCGCGAATATGACCCAGAACGTCCGCGACGAGCGCAGCGACCTCAAGGTCCCGGACTTCATCCGGCAAATGCTGGAGCGGAAGTGGCTGGGCGACAAGACCAAGGGCGGCTTCTACAAGAAGATCAAGGGCGGAGGCGGAGACGACGAGCGCCTGGCACTCGATTGGAAAACGCTGGAATATCATCCGCGACAAAAACCCAAGTTCCCTGCTCTCGATATGGCAAAAAACGTCGAACAAACCGGCGCCCGGGTGAAGATGTTGCTCGGCATGGATGGCAGCGGGCCGCAGAAGAATGACAAAGCCGGTGCGTTTCTGTGGGGGGCGCTGTCGGACCTGTGGACGTATTCAGCCAATCGCGTTCCAGAGATTTCCGACTCGCTGGTGGAAATCGACCGTGCCATGCGGTTGGGCTTCAACTGGGAACTGGGGCCGTTCGAGCTATGGGACGCGGTGGGAGTCGAGGCCTCGGTCGGGCGGATGAAAAAAGAAGGCCGTCCGGTGGCGGCGAATGTCGAAAAGCTACTGGCTTCAGAGAAAAAGTCCTGGTACGAGGACGATCCCAAAGCCAGTTCTGGCCGCGTGTTCTTTGACCTGAAGACGGATCAACCGGTGCCGGTTCAAGTTTCGCCCGGCGTCTGGTCGGTTGAGGTAGTCAAGAAATCGAAAGGCGTGGTGAAGAAGAACTCCGGCGCGTCGCTAGTCGATCTGGGCGATGGCGTGGGCTGCCTCGAGTTCCATTCCAAGATGAACTCCTTGGGCGCTGACATCATTTCCTTGATCAGCCAGACGCTGAAGCCCGGGGGGCCGGGAGATCAGTTCGACGCATTCGTGATCACCAACGACGCGACCAATTTTTCCGTTGGCGCGAATCTCATGCTCCTGCTGATGGCGGTGCAGGAAGAAGAGTGGGACGACGTCGACCTGGTCATTCGCCAGTTTCAGGGGATGACCCAAGCCATCAAATTTTCGCCGAGGCCGGTGGTGGTGGCGCCGTTTGGGCTGTGCCTGGGCGGAGGCACGGAGATTTCGCTGCACGCGCCGGCGTTGCAGCCTCATGCCGAGCTTTATACCGGGCTGGTGGAAGTCGGCGTCGGGTTACTTCCGGGCGGCGGAGGTTGCAAAGAGATGCTGCTGCGGGCAGTGGACAGCGCGGCCTCCATTCGGCCAGGAGGGCGCGGGGAGTCGGTCGAACTGATGGAAGCCATGAAGAAGGCGTTCGAGACTGTCGCCATGGCCAAGGTTTCGACCTCAGCTCATGAGGCGCGAGGGCTGGGATTTCTGCGCGATTGGGACCGGATCACCATGAATCGTGAGCGCGTGCTGAGCGATGCCAAGGCGAGGGCGCTGGAGATGGCACGGGCGGGATACGAGGCTCCGGTGCCGCGTACCGATGTTCCCGCGCCCGGCGAGAACATCCTGGCAGTGCTCAAGATGGGCGTGCACCTGATGCGGCAGGGCGAATACATCACGGATCATGAGGTTAAGATCGGCACGAAAGTCGCAGAAGTGCTGTGCGGAGGAAACGTCACGCCGGGCACGCCAGTCAGCGAGCAGTACATCCTGGATCTGGAGCGGGAGGCGTTCAAGTCGCTGTGCGGGGAGAAGAAAACGCAGGAGCGGATTCAGTACACGCTGAAGACGGGGAAGACGCTGAGGAATTGAGAATCTAATTCCCAAGTTGGAGCCTGGCTTTCGGTGATGTGGCGACTCCCCGTCGGGGCAACAACCTCCTTGGTCGTGTCGGGAAGCTGCTGGTGCGTCGGCTTGATGCGAAAATGACTCAAGTCGAAGAGAGGCTCCATGGCGTCGAGTTTGCCCAAGCCTTCGTAGCTGTCGCTAATGTTGCCGTTTTCACGCCGAACCTTGAGAGAGTGCGAGAATTCGGCTTGATTCTCGGCTATGAGGCGGCGTCACGTGAAGCGAAAGGCTGGGACGAGGCGGAGGCATTGGTCGCTGATCTGAACCGCCTTACTGAGGCGGACGTGGTTGCTCTGGAAATTCTGGTAAAGCATCAAGGCCAGTTAGTTCGCGATGCCACGACAAACTCGAACTACAATGACCTCGCTGGCGCTGTTCCGGCAATTTTGAGAGATGTCGACGCGAGAAAAATCCCGCGCGATGAGTTCTATTCCCATGCGTCGCGCCTTTCTGGATTTGGCCTCGCCATCTCGCTGAATTGGAACCAGTCGACCTGGGGGCCACAAGATCACGGATTTGCGGCCACGGTGCGTGGCATGAGGCTGGTCGAGATTCTCGGAAAACCATGAAGGTCCGTGACGTACTGAAACGTGTTGAGCAAGATGGCTGGCAATTGGTCCGCACGAAGGGCAGCCGTCGGCAGTACCATCATCCGAACAAACCAGGAACAGTTGCCGTCGCCGGCCATCCGGCAGTAGACATTCCGCCCGGGACATTGAACAATATCCTTAAGCAGGCAGGACTGAAATGAAATATCTGATCGTTTACGAGAAGTCTGAAAACGGATGGGGAGCTTACGCGCCTGATCTTCCGGGCCTCGGCGTAGCGGGCACCTCTTTTGACGAAGTCAAAGAGCTAATTCGTGAGGCTGTTGAATTTCACCTCGAGGGCATTCGTCAACACGGAGACGCGATTCCCGCACCGACAGCGAAGACCGAATACATCACGGTGTGAATTCCATGAATCAATATCCTGTCGATACAGATGACTTGGAGAAAGCTTATCGCGATATGGCGGCGGACGCGGACCGCGAACGCGAGGCGCAAGAGTGGTCCGAGGGGCTCATCCGTGATGCGTGTCAAGTGACAGATGCTCAAGAATGGTTCAAGACAAGAAATCCCAGAAATTGAAATCTCTTCTGATGAACCGGCAACTGGCCATTTAGGAACTTAATATATGCGTGATGTCGTCATCGTATCTTCCGTTCGTACCCCTGTAGGCCGGGCCTTCAAGGGGACGCTCCGCGCCACACGTCCTGACGAACTGGGTGCGGTGGCCATCAAGGGCGCACTGGAGCGCGTGCCGCAGCTTGATCCGAAAGAGATCGAAGACGTCATCCTGGGCTGTGCCATGCCTGAGGCCGAGCAGGGAATGAACGTGGCCCGCATTGCCTCGCTGCGTGCGGGCCTGCCGGTAGAGATTTCGGCGCTGACCATCAATCGTTTCTGTTCTTCCGGCTTGCAGGCGATAGCGCTGGCTGCGGAACGCATTGGCAGCGGGGGCGCGGAGGTGATCGTCGCCGGCGGCACGGAATCGATGTCCATGATCCCGATGGGCGGCCACAAGATTTCGCCCAATCCGTGGCTGGTGGACCACTGTCCCGACGCGTATCTTTCGATGGGCCTGACGGCCGAACGCCTTGCGCAGCGCTTCGGCATCACCCGCGAGCGGGCCGACGAATTCTCCTATCACAGCCATGGAAAGGCGTTGGCTGCGATCCAGGCGGGCAAGTTCGAAGAGGAAACAGTTCCTGTACCTGTAAGCTTCACCACTCCGAATGGCTCCAGGCCCAAGCGGCAGGAGATCGTCTTCAAAGTGGACGAAGGTCCACGAGCTGACACTTCGCTCGAAGCCTTGCTGGCTTTGAAGCCGGCGTTCCATGTGAAGGGCACGGTCACGGCCGGCAATTCTTCGCAAATGTCGGACGGCGCCGCAGCGGCCGTGGTCATGTCGGCAGATCGCGCGAAGGTTCTCGGCATCAAGCCGCTGGCTCGCTATGTTTCGTTCGCCACCGCCGGCTACAAGCCGGAAGAGATGGGGCTGGGACCTGTCTTCGCGATCCCCAAAGCGCTCAAGCTGGCAGGCTTGAAGCTTTCCGACATTGAGGTGATCGAACTGAACGAAGCCTTTGCAGCGCAGTCGCTAGCGGTGATCAAAGAAGCCGGCCTCGATCCGGCGCGTGTGAACCCGAACGGTGGCGCGATCGCACTCGGCCATCCGCTGGGATGCACCGGAGCCAAACTGACGGCAAGCGTCATCCGCGAACTCAAGAGGCGGAAAGCCCGCTACGGCATGGTGACGATGTGCGTCGGAGGGGGCATGGGGGCGGCGGGAATCTTCGAAAATCTCAACTAACCGCCGAGTGCGCCGAGATCGCCGAGAAATCAGGCACGAAACACCCAAGAAAGCCGGGGTCTAGCCTCTATCTTTGCTCCCCCGCCCGAATTAGAATTGACCTTGGTTCCTCGGCGTTCTCTGCGATCTCGGCGGTAAAAGGATTTACGTAACGATGGCAACCACGACGGCAATTCCCAGGACCAGGATTTCCGGCGGCAGCTTTCTTCTGGAAGAGCGCCGCCCTGACGAAGTCTTTACACCTGAAGATTTCAGCGAGCAGCATCAGCTCATCGGGCAGACGGCGGAAGAGTTCGCCCTCAACGAGATCGTCCCCAACATCGAGAAGATCGAACACAAGGACTTTTCGATCACGCGGGATCTGCTGAAGAAGGCGGGCGAACTGGGCTTGAGTTCGGTGGAGATCCCCGAAGCTTACGGCGGCCTGGAAATGGACAAAGTAACCGCCGCGGTCATCGCCGATCACATTGC
>JAIQFW010000179.1 GCA_020073105.1 Terriglobia bacterium | reverse complement strand
GGTCATGGGTGTCCTCCGTGGCGGTGGCGTGGCAGTGAGCGGCCGGGGTCCGTGGCGTCTCGCGAGGGGCAATCGGGCTGCCAGCCGTCGAGCGCGCGGGTGCGGCGGGAGGACAAGATGAGCAACGCGACGCTCGCCTTCTCAACCCGCCGCGAGAGTCCACTCTCTACTCGGCCTTCATTGATAACTCCTCCTGAAAGGAGAGAAATCCTATGGAACACAAGGAATTCTGGGCCGCCACGAGCAGGATCGTGGCAGCCGCGACATTAGTCGTAACCCTGATGGGGCCCGGCGCGAAGGCGCAAAGCCATTACAAAGTGCTGCATCGTTTTTACGAAACTCAGCAGCACCAGGACGGCACTTCTCCTTATGGCCGTCTCATCCTGGATGGAGCGGGAAACCTCTATGGCACAACTGCCTTCGGCTGGGGCGACGCTTGCTACTACCATGGCTGCGGCACTGCCTTCAAACTAACGCGCACCCCGGATGGCACCTGGACAGAGAGTTTCTTGGCGGTCTATCCGAATTTCGCCGTTCCCGACTGGCCCATGTCGGGTCTAACCTTCGACGCAGTTGGCAACCTCTACGGCACGGCGTCCGACACGGGGCTACCTCCTCCGCCGTTTGGCGGTGTATTTATGCTGACGCCCGAGCTCGACGGGAGCTGGACATGGACGACCATACACGCATTCGAAGGCCCCGAGGGAGCCAATCCCTATGCTGAGTTGATATCTGATGCATCTGGCAATCTTTATGGCACGACTGTTGGGGGTGGCGCTTACGGGGGTGGCGTGGTCTTCAAGCTAGCACCGAACCCGGATGGGAGTTGGTCCGAGAGCGTCCTGTATAGCTTCACTGGCGGATGGGACGGAGTCAATCCTTATGCAGGCCTGGTCTTCGATGCGGCGGGCAATCTCTATGGCACGACCACTTATGGCGCGTACGGCCACGGAACGGTCTTCAAGCTGACGCCGAACCCAGACGGAAGCTGGACGGCAAAAATACTGCACCGGTTCAAGGGTGGCAAAGACGGAGGCCAGCCTTTCGCCGGATTGGTCTTCGACTTGGCCGGTAATCTCTACGGTACGACCCTGGGTGGGGGAGTGTATGGTTATGGCGTTGTCTTCAAGGGGACTCCGAACGCGGACGGAAGCTTGACCGGACAAGTGCTCCATCATTTCACCGGCGGCAAAGACGGAGGTGATCCCTTTGCCCCCGTGGTTCTGGATGCCGGCGGCAACTTGTACGGCACGACTTGGGGCGGCGGTGCTAACGGATATGGCGTGGTCTTTAAGCTGTCCCCTGGACAGGGTGGTAAATGGAAGGAGCAGGTGCTCCATACCTTCGCGGGCAACGCCGCTAGGAATCCTTATGCCGGCGTGATTCTGGACGCCGCTGGCGATCTTTATGGCACAACGGTTGGAGGCACCTCAGACTGCAGTTGGTGGGTCAACGACTGCGGGGCTGTGTTCGAGATCACGCCGTAACTCGATTCTCCGGCCGCACGGCGTCGAGCATTGAGACCTGAGCTGCCGAGTGGCCGGAGACATCACGTAGTCGCTCGCTTCGCCCCTTCAGTCTTGGAGCGAAGCAGGGACAGCTTCTCAGTTACAGTCAGCGATGGAAGCCGCGTTCTGAATGGGCGTTATCCTCGCTGGGTTATTTGCTTCCGGTTACCGGTTCCGACACAGCGAGCGCCCAAGCTTTGCCTTACTGACCCATCAAGCTAAGCAGGTTTTTGTTTGGAGCCGGGCAAGGTCCGTTGTCGACGGTCCAGGGCTGGTTCGTCTGGAGCGCCAACGCGGAACTCGATGTGGTTCCATACAGGTCGAAGAGGTGATTGGAGACCTGGAACGTAAATAGAGCCTCGTAGGGGAAACCGGCTGGTGCACTCACCAGGGTTACAAAACCCCCTTGCACTCTTCCTGCGATGCTGGTAGTGGTCCAATCATTCACGCATTGCCAGTCCCACCCGCCATAAACAAGTTGGCCCGTGATGCCGTGCACGTTGATGTTGTTGACGTTGATGGTATCGCAGAAGTTTGTAAAGTGGATGCACCGCGTTGCGGCTTGGCCCTGCGGCGCCAATAGCACAGCAAGAGCTAGAAGCAAACCGGGAGCTACAAATTTTCTCATTTGAGCCTCCTCCTCGACATCAATCTACTCGGATTCCCAGTGACGCCATTATTGCGCTACTTCCTCAACGAAGCATATCAGTCCTCGGGCGCACGCCGTCAACGAGACTTTCGGCCCGCTTCTGGCGACCTGAACGCAGCATAGTTGACGTAAACAGGCGACGGAAGTATGTCTTTTACGCAAGGCCATGCGTAAAGTACATACTTCCGGCAGGCGTTAACACTCACTGCCCCCGCCGCAAATTAAATGGGCCAGCGGCCAAGAAGCGGTGACATTCCTTGGCTACCAGCCCATTCGATCCTGAATTGGATCGGAGGTGATAATTCCATGCTAGTCCCCTCCGGCCAGAAGTCAAGCATTCTTTGCGCAGAAAATGGGCAATCACCGACTGTCCCAAAGTGCATCTCCACGGGCACGTTACGCCCTTTTTCTCCATCTGGCCGCGTTGACACTAATCCTTGTAGGATGTTACGTTTATTGGTTTCATAAGCCCTCTTTAGCTCAGGATCGAATCACGCCAAAATGGACGAGACGCTTCGACAAGTAGGGGAATTACTGCTCGGATCCATTCCGACTATCATCTTCATGGTGCTGCTCTACGGGATCTACAGCGTGCTGGTCCACAAGCCGCTGACCAAGGTGCTGGCGGAGCGTCGCAGCAAGACAGAGGGAGCAGTGGAGAAGGCGCGTGCCGATATTGCCGCTGCCGAAGCCCGAACTGCCGAGTACGAGCAACGCCTCCGTGAAGCTCGCCTAGCGGTGTTCAAGAGCCAGGAGGCGCGGCGCCAGCAGGCCTTGCAAGCACGAGCGGCCGCAGCCGCCGAAGCCCGCAGCAAAGCCCAGGCACAGGTTGCCCAGGCGCGCGCGGCCATCGAAAGGGACAAGATCGCCGCCCAGGATGCTCTGCAGGGGGAAAGCGGCAGGCTGGCTGCCGAAATCATTCGCATGGTGCTGCGACCGGGGACAGCTCCCGCGGCAGGCGGTGGCCGATGAGGCTGACTCCTCCACATATGCGCAGGGTGCTTCTCCAGGTTGCAGTCTTGATGTTCCTGGCAACTCCTTCCTTTCAGACTGCCGCGCACGCGCGTGCGCTTTTCCAGGAATCGAGCGCCCAGAGCAATGGGTCGCTCTCCAACAGCCAACAACTGGCGAAGGAGACTCGCGAAGCGGCTGGCGAGGAAGGGGACGATCAGTTCAAGCACTCGCCCTCGGTTCAGTTTATTGCCAAGCACACCGGACTGAGCCTGCAAAATGCCTACTTGTTGAGCGTGATACTGAATTTTGCAGTGATCGCGGGCGCAATCTTCTGGCTTTCGAAGAAGAACCTGCCGGCGATGTTTCGCAACCGTACCGCCTCCATCCAGAAAGCCATGGAAGAGGCACGCAAGGCCAGTGAGGACGCGAACCGGCGGTTGGCAGAGATCGAGACCCGACTTTCCAGGATGGGCACTGAAATCGACGCCATGCGTGCTTCAGCAGAAAAAGAGGCGGTGGCCGAGGAGCAGAGAATTAAGGCTGCGGCGGAGGAGGATGCCCGCAAGATAGTGGAGTCGGCCGAACAGGAGATTGCGGCGGCGGCCAAGGCCGCGCGCCGCGAACTGACCGCCTATGCGGCCGATCTCGCCGTATCGCTGGCAAAAAAACAGATTCATGTAGATGCGGCCACCGACCAGGCCCTAGTTCGCAGCTTCGCACAGCAACTGCCGGCCAACGGCGGCGAGCGGAAGGGCGGTCAATAGAACATGGCTTCGGTCACCAATACCTACGCCCGCGCCTTTGCCGACGCGGTGTTTGCCGGCCGTCTGGATGCAGCCAAGATCTTGCGGGAGGCGCAAGTGCTGGCAGGGCTGGTGGCTGAAAGCGAGGAGCTGCGGCAGGTCTGGGAGACTCCGTCGATCTCCGCTGAACAGAAGCGGGCGGTGCTCGATGCCATGGTGGCGCGCGAGGGAATTTCGCGAACCGTGCGGAACTTCGTGGCAGTTCTGATCGATCATCGCAGGACCACCTTTCTGGGACCGATCGTGAAACAGTTCGAACTGGAACTGGATCGCAGAATGGGATTTGCCGAGGCGGAAATTAGCAGCTCCCGGGAACTCGCAGACGCCGAGCGGCGGTCGCTCGAAAGCCAGGTCGAAAGAGTGACCGGGAAGAAAGTTCGGGCGCGCTACTTGCGGGATGCGACATTGCTGGGCGGCGCGGTCGTGAGAGTCGGCAGCACGATTTACGACGGCTCGGTAAAAGGGCAGTTGGAGAGGATAAGAACAGCCCTTGGCTCTTAGCCATTGGCCTTTGGCAAGGCCAAGATTGATGCAAAATACTTAAGCGCAAAGGCCGCAAAGAACTGCCGCGGAGATCGCAAAGCAAGCTAAGAGTTAGAAAAAGCTGGAAGCCAGGAGCTAAGAGCTAGAAGCTAAGAGCTGAATTTATGGCACAAATCAAAGCAGACGAGATCACACAGCTGATCCGGCAGCAAATCGAGAACTACGAATCCAAGATTGCCGTGGATGAGGTCGGCACGGTCATCACCTTGGGCGACGGCATTGCCCGTGTCCATGGCCTTGACAAGGTGATGGCCGGAGAGCTGCTTTCCTTCCCTCATGACATCGCCGGCATCGCCATGAACCTGGAAGAAGATCAGGTCGGCGTTGTGATCCTGGGCGAGTACACCGAGATCAAGGAAGGTGATGAGGTCAAACGTACCGGCCGAATCATGAGCGTGCCGGTCGGCGATGCTATGGTCGGTCGCGTGGTGAACTCGCTCGGGCTGGCCATCGACGACAAGGGGCCAATCGCCACCGACAAGTTCATTGCTCTGGAACGCCTGGCTCCCGGTGTCATTGACCGCCAACCGGTCCGTGAGCCCATGGCTACCGGTCTCAAGGCCATCGACAGCATGATTCCCATTGGCCGCGGCCAGCGCGAGTTGATCATCGGGGACCGTCAAACTGGGAAGACTGCGGTCGCGATCGACACCATCATCAATAACAAGGGCAACGATCTGATTTGTATCTACTGCGCGATCGGCCAGAAGAGGTCGTCAATTGCCCAGGTGGTAAAGCTGCTCTCCGACTACGGCGCGATGGATTACACCATCGTCGTGGCCGCGTCAGCTTCCGAGCCCGCGCCAATGCAGTACATCGCACCGTATGCCGCCTGTGCCATGGGCGAGTTCTTCCGCGATAACGGGAAGCACGCCCTGGTGATCTACGACGATCTTTCGAAGCACGCGGCGTCGTACCGCGAGATTTCGTTGCTGTTGCGCCGTCCTCCCGGGCGTGAAGCGTATCCCGGCGACGTGTTCTACCTTCACTCGCGTCTGCTGGAGCGCGCGTCGAAGATGAGCGACAAGAAGGGCAGCGGCTCGCTCACCGCCTTGCCGATCATCGAGACCCAGGCTGGCGACGTCTCGGCGTACATTCCAACGAATGTGATTTCGATTACCGACGGTCAAATCTACCTGGAGACGGACCTCTTCAATCAGGGCGTACGCCCGGCGGTGAACGTCGGCCTTTCGGTAAGCCGCGTCGGCGGCAGCGCGCAGATCAAAGCCATGCGGCAGGTGGCCGGCAGTTTGAAGCTCGACCTCGCGCAGTACCGCGAGTTGGCGGCGTTTGCCCAGTTCGGCAGCGATCTCGACAAGGCAACACAGGCGCAGCTCAATCGCGGCCAGCGCTTGGTCGAGGTGCTCAAACAGAAACAGTTCTCGCCCTTACCCTTCTCCAAGCAGATCGTGATGATCTTCGCCGGTACCAGCGGCTTCCTCGACGATCTGGCGGTGGACCAGGTTCGGGATTTCGAAGCCGAGCTCTACAAGTTTGTGGACACGACAAATCCGGGCCTCTTGCGCTCGATTATGGAGAAGAAGATTCTCGACGACACTCTCAAAGCCGAGATGACCAAGGTGATTAAAGAGTGCAAGGAAGCATTCGTCTCGCAGCGGCAAGCGGTGGCGAAGTAGCAATCGGCATTCAGCACTCAGCCACGACGCACCGGGTTTGAGCTAGGAGCTGGAAGCCAGCGGCTAGAACGAACGACCAACGACGAACGACCGACGACAGAAGCATGGCCAACATTCTCGACATTCGGCGCCGTATCCGCAGCGTGACCAACACGCGGCAGATCACCAAGGCCATGAAGATGGTCTCGGCAGCGAAGCTGCGGCGGGCGCAGGAGCGCGCTTTGGCGGCGCGTCCGTATGCGCAGATGTTGATCAACGTGCTGAAGTCGCTGGTGTCGCGGGCGGAAATTTACGACCCGGAAACAGGAGAAGCGCGTCATCCACTGCTGGCGCAGCGTGCCGAGAACAATGTGCTGCTGATCGTGGTCACGGGAGACAAGGGGCTTGCCGGGGCATTCAACACCAATATCCTGAAAGCCGGTTCGCGTTTTCTGGAGAGCAAGGCCGGAAAGCACATCGAGATCGAAGCCATTGGGCGCAAGGGCCGAGATTTTCTTCGGCGGCGATATCCCGTGGCGGCGCCTCGAACGGCGGACTCCGCGGAGACCGCACCCATCACCCTGGTCGGCGAACACGTTGGAGTGCTGAACAAGGTTGACTTCGCCATGGCTTCCGAGATTGCCACACGCGTTATCGATCGTTATTCCAAATCCGAGGTTGACGCGGTCTATCTCGTCTACAACGAGTTCAAGTCGGTGATTTCGCAGCGGCTTATCGTGGAACGAGTCCTCCCCGTTGAGCAGGTCGGGGAGATCACGGTGGCCCAGGCTGAAGGCATGAGCGAAGAGGAGCGCAAGCGGGCGCTGGAGGCGGCCAAGGGCGCGGGCGTCGGTATTCGGCCGGCAGATACCCGCGAAATCGACTTGGCAGCGGCAAAGTTTGCGGCTGCTCCGGTGGACTACATCTACGAGCAGCCGGCCGGGGAGCTGTTCGGTTCGCTGCTGCCGAAGTATGTCGGTATCCAGGTGTTTCGCGCTTTGCTGGAGTCGGTAGCTGCGGAGCACGCGGCCCGTATGACCGCCATGGACGCCGCCACCAGCAACGCGACCGACATGATCGACTCGCTGACGCTGGCCATGAACCGGGCCCGGCAGGCGAAGATCACGAAAGAGATTATTGAGATTGTGAGTGGAGCGGCAGCGTTGTAGCAGTTAGCAATTAGCACTCAGCATTCAGCCAGCAAGGGTTCGTTGCAGGGGCAACCGTCTTGACCGGCCAAGAGCTAAATGCCAAGTGCTAATTGCTGAAGGCCGAGAGCTGACAGCTGAGAGCAAATTCTATGCCAGAGAATGCAGGTCACGTCATCCAAATCGCCGGTCCCGCCGTGGACGTACAGTTCGAGACAGCCAAGCTGCCGCCAATTTATCAGGCGCTGAAAGTGGTGAGCGACGGTTTCAACGTCCCCACACCCATCAACGTTGTTCTCGAGGTCCAGCAGCACCTCGGGGAAGGCAGGGTGCGTTGCGTCGCGATGGAGCCGACCGACGGCATGGTGCGCGGCATGAAGGCCATTGACCAGGGCGGGCCGATCTCGGTGCCTGTGGGCTCCGGTACCTTGGGCCGTGTGATGAACGTGATCGGCCAGCCAGTGGACCAACTGGGTCCGATCCAGCACACCAAGACCATGCCGATCCATCGCCCGGCGCCGCTATTCGAGGAACAGGCGACCACGGCCGAGATGTTCGAGACCGGCGTGAAAGTCATTGACCTCATTCAGCCCTTCTTGAAAGGGGGCAAGATCGGACTGTTCGGTGGTGCCGGCGTGGGCAAGACCGTGGTCATCATGGAGCTCATCAATAACGTGGCCAAGCAGCACGGCGGCTTCTCTGTATTTGCCGGCGTCGGCGAGCGCACCCGTGAGGGCAATGACTTGTGGCTGGAAATGAGTGAGTCGGGTGTGATCAAGCCCGGTGATCCGTCGAAGTCGAAGGCCGCGCTGATTTACGGCCAGATGACCGAGCCGCCAGGGGCACGTCTGCGGGTTGCGCTTACTGGATTGACTGTCGCTGAATATTTCCGCGACGAAGAAGGTGCGGATACCCTGCTGTTCATCGACAACATATTCCGCTTCACCCAGGCGGGTTCTGAGGTCTCGGCGCTGCTGGGCCGCATGCCCAGCGCTGTGGGTTACCAGCCGAACCTGGCGACCGAGATGGGCGAGTTGCAGGAACGAATCACCTCTACGAAGAAGGGATCAGTAACATCCGTGCAGGCAATTTATGTGCCTGCTGACGACCTTACCGATCCGGCTCCGGCGACGACATTCGCTCACCTGGATGCGACCACGGTGCTGTCGCGTGCCTTGACGGAGATCGGAATCTATCCCGCAGTCGATCCGCTGGCTTCGACCTCGAGAATTCTTGATCCTCGTATCGTGGGCCAGGACCATTACGACGTAGCGCAGGCGGTGAAGAAGACCCTGCAGAGTTACAAAGACCTGCAGGACATCATTGCGATTCTGGGCATCGACGAATTGAGCGAAGATCAGAAGCTGACCGTCGCGCGGGCCCGCAAGATCCAGCGCTTCCTGTCGCAACCGTTCCATGTGGCGGAACAATTTACCGGCGCGCCCGGCCGCTATGTGAAGGTTGCAGATACGGTGAAGGGATTCAAGGAAATCAACGACGGCAAGTACGACGGCATTCCCGAACAAGCGTTTTACATGAAGGGAACGATTGACGAAGTGCTGGAGGCGGCGGAGAAGTTGAAGGCGGTAGCATAGGAGCTGTCAGCTCTCAGCTGTCAGCTTTCAGCGCACCACGGCAGCTGACAGCTGATGGCTGACAGCTGATGGCTGATTTCATGGCGGACACTTTCCAACTCGAGATCGTCACTCCGGAGAAGATGGTGGTGCGGGACGTGGCGGAGGAGATGCAGATTCCCGGCAAGAATGGGTATCTCGGCATCCTGCCAGGCCACGCTCCGCTGATCACCGAGCTGGCGGTTGGCGAAATCACCTACCGCAATGCCGAGATTACCCATCATCTAT
>JAIQFW010000178.1 GCA_020073105.1 Terriglobia bacterium | reverse complement strand
CCGAACAGGACAGCGACGGCTGCGCCCAGCAGTGTGCCCAGGAAACTGAGAAGTTCGGTGGAGTTCAGCGAAACCGCCGAAAGGATCAGGACCGTTTCCACACCTTCGCGCAGCACCATCAGGAAGACAAACGCGAACAGTCCGAGCCATGCATCCTGGCCTGCTAGTAGACCTACCTTGCCCTCAATCTGCCCCTTGAGCTTGCGGCCGGTCTTCATCATGAAGATGATCATGGTGACGACAAAAAAAGCGGCCGCCAGCATGATCCAACCTTCGAAGATGTCCTGGTTGAAGTGGGTGCGCGCCAGCAGGACAGCCACGGCGATGCTCCCCAGGAAGGCAGAAACCAGGGCTGCGTACACCGATTTGCGCAGCTCCGGACGGCCGATCTTGGCCAGGTAGGCCAGCGTAATGCCAACAATTAGAGCCGCTTCCACGCCCTCCCGCAAGGTGACAATGAAGGCCTGCAACATCTAGAATTCCGCCTTTGTGATTTTGAAAATGAATTTCAATTTCAACTTTATAGGATAGTCTTCGGACACCGGACCGGTCAACGCAAGAGGTCACCGCAGGTTGTGATCTCAATCACAGGATGCCTCCAAAGTGCTTTAGAAACGCTTTCGCTTCCGCTAAATGAGGGAACAGTCTCTCCTCCGCGCGGAACTCCGCTGAATGCACGCTGCGCCGGCCTCCATGCAACCTCACCGGATGTTTCAGGTGCAGCATCTCGTGGTACACGATGTACTCGACCACCTGGCGCGGCACTCGCTGGTGGTCAAATACCCGGCTCACCACAATGGCGTTGTGCGCGGGATCGTAGTGCCCGAGGTGGTTGCGCGCATGGCCGCGGCTCCAGGTCATCTGCGGCCGCCCCAGCAAACCGTGAAAGAACTGCGAATTCAGGCCATCAAAGACCGACTCCAGGTTCCAGTGTTGCCCCTCGGCGCTCCCGATCCGCTTCCGGCCCCGGATCTGTCGAACCAGGTGCGCCTTCCTCATGACTCCACTGCTCGAAACGTACCGCCGATAGTGAGTTGCGGCGTCCCGCGCAACCGGTTTGCGGTACATCTTCGCCAGGAGAATGTGAGCTAATCTGTCGAACCAGGTGCGCCTTCCTCATGACTCCACTGCTCGAAACGTACCGCCGATAGTGAGTTGCGGCGTCCCGCGCAACCGGTTTGCGGTACATCTTCGCCAGGAGAATGTGAGCTAAGGCGCGCAGCACAGCCTCCGGTGCGCCTTCGAGAAGATCGGAAAGCCGCACCAACAGCTTTCCTTCGCGCAGCCGAATCGTGTTGTTGAGGTTGGCGAAAGGGAAGAACTCGATCGTCAAATCGGGCAATGGCGTGCGAGGGCGTAGCTCCCCATACGATTCCTGGAAAATTTGCAGCAGCCCTTCTCTCACCTTGCGGTTAGATTAGCACGAAGGTTTTGTGCGGTGGGGGTACTCTCGCCCGCGTATCACTGCTGCCCTTGGTACCCTGAGGCAACTGAGTGTCAGTTCTTCTTCCGGGGTGGCGCTTTTTCCTGCTCGGTCAGCAATTGCCGGTGGTCCTGCACGCTGCTGTCGAGGGTATCCAAGACATTGGCGAGCAAGACGTGGTATTGCTCGACCTCACCTTTGTCAGCGTCGGCGGAGGCCTTCAACGCCCGCAGCTTCGCCTGAAACTCGGTGTCCGCCTCTATGACCTCCTTCAGGGGCTTGCGGAGATCATCTTTGCGGTCCGCGAAATTATCAATGTTGTCATTAAGCTCGTCGTATACGTCCAGGAAATCCTGCAGGCGGTCTCGCGTTTGCTGGGCCCGATTTTTCGCCTTGGGGTCGGCCCGCATCTGCTCCAGAGCACCCAGGCGCCCCCGGGCAAATTTGATATACAGTTTCAGCCGCTTCTCGGCATCCAGTGCAGTGTCCCGCAGTTCATCAATCTCCAGCGGATTGAGGGGGTCCCGGCGATGCTGGGCCCAGGCCACAGTTTGGGCCAGAGTCAAAAGCAGCAAGCACGCCCAGAAAAGGCCACCGATCTTTGGCATGAAGGAGGTCATTTCTTCTTACCGAACATACGCTGCTGCAAACCTGTCCGAAGATTTTCCAGACGCTCCGCGGCAGCTTGCACCGGCGCCTGGTCCTCATAGCTTAAGCTGCGCTGGATGTCCCGCAATCGGGCCGCCATCTTGCGCAAGGCGATCTCGGTTTGCTTGAGCTTCTTCCCGGATTGCAAAGCCGCATTCTGTGCCTTCTCGGAGTAGGTGATCACGTCACCCACGGTGGCTCTGGCCTCCTCGGTTTTACCCTGGGTGTAGAGGTCGTCCGTCGCTTTTAGCTGCCGCTGAGCGGCTTCAACGTAGAGCGCTGGACGGTCATCGGGTCGGGCCGTTTCCGCGCGGGCGACGAGTTCCTGTACGGTCTCCTCCTTGCTGGCGAAAACTGCCAGGGAACTGACGAGAAGAAGCGCGAGCACAGTGGCTCTTCCGCGGATGAGAATCATTTCTTTGGCTCGATAGCAATCAGGCGGTGCCGGGCCTGCCATTCCTGGTCCGAGTACTTTCCGTTCGCAACCTCTAAGAACTTATGATAATTCGCCGATGCCTGTTTGTAGTCATGCAAGTGATCGTAGGCGGTGGCGCGGAGAAAATAGCCAATGGGAATCTCGGGAAGAAACTTTGCCCGCTCATCCGCCGCCCGAATAGCCAGTTCATAGTGCTTGTTCTCGTTCGCGGCTACCGCCAAATCTCCGTAGGCTGCCCCGAAGTCCGGCTTCAGCTTGACCGCGGTGAGAAACTCCTGTTCCGCATCCGCGAATTTCTTCTGGTGCAATAGAGCCACTCCCAAACTGTGATGCAGTTCCGCGGCATTAGGGTTCGCAGCCAACAGCGCACGATAAATTGTCTCTGCCTGCTCGTACTTCCCGGCAGACGCGTAAAGGTCGGCCAGATCCTGTTGGAGGGCCAGGTCTGGTGGCGCAAGCTTCGCCGCGACTTGCAACTCGGCGATAGCGGCGTCGTTTTTCCCCGCCGCTGCCAAAACCCGCCCCAGCTGCATGTGGGCGGCAGCATCCCCGGAATGCAAGGACACGAGCTTGCGCAGTATCTCTTCTGCATCGACGAAGCGCTGCCCGCGCATGTAGATGTTGGCCAGACCCGTCAAAGCGTCGGCGGAAGCAGGGTCGATGGCCAACGCCTGCCGGTATTCCTGCTCGGCATCGGAAAAATGGTTCTCATTCTCCAAGAGCAACCCAGCCGAGAGATGCGGCTCGGGATCCTTCGGCGTTAACGCAGAAGCTTGCTGGTAGGCGGCGATCGCTTCGTCCGGCTTGTTCTTCTCAAGCAGGTGCGCCAGCGACAGCCAGGCACGCGCGCGGCCTTCATCAACCTGTGCCGTAGGCTTAAGCACCGTGGCAGCGCGCAGGAACTGCTCCGCCTCGGCATCGCCGGCCTTCACCAGCATGAGTCCCAGATTCAGGTTGGACTCGAACACATCCGCCTTGGCACTCACCGATCTCCGGTACGCCGCAATTGATTCCCGGGCATTTCCCATGGCGTTGTACACAAATCCAAGATCAAACCACGCCTGGTAGTTGGCGGGATTGGCGGCAACCACCTTTTTCAGCAGTGGCTCAGCCGCGGCGTAATCCTTCTTCTCGATTGCGTCTTCCGCCTGGGTGAGTTCTGGAGGAAACGACGCGTCCTGCTCCACGATCCGGTGATGGCGAACCGTCTGGGCTGTAACGTGCAAAATACCGCTCGCCAGACAGAATCCCAGCACGACCCGCCCAAGAAGTGACTTACCTGTTCCCATTTCGTGACGATCCGCTTCCGTTAAGGACCTGGGCCAGAAATTTGCCGGTGTAGGACTGAGGCAGCTTCGCAATTTGTTCGGGAGTTCCCGATCCGACGATGCGTCCCCCTCTCTCTCCGCCTTCGGGCCCAAGATCGATCACCCAATCCGCCGTCTTGATCACCTCCAGGTTGTGTTCGATGACCAAGATCGATCCCCCCGCTTCGATTAGACGGCGAAAAGCCGCCAGCAGTTTGCTGACATCGTCAAAGTGCAGCCCGGTTGTGGGCTCGTCAAAGATATACAAGAGCCGCCGCCGGATCTTGTCTGCTTTGTGCCTGCCTTCCCGTCCACCAGGTTGCAGGTGGGCCGCCAGCTTCATGCGCTGGGCCTCGCCTCCCGAAAGGGTAGTTGCAGACTGGCCCAGCCGCAGATAACCGAGGCCTACTTCCTCCAATACACGCAGCTTCTCCACCACTTTCGGTGCGCCGGAGAAGAACTGCAGGGCTTCCTGGATGGTCAGGTTGAGGACCTCGTGGATATTCTTCCCACGATAGCGTACCTCGAGAACCTGGGGCTTGTAGCGCGCACCCTTGCACTCTTCGCAAACCAGTTCCACATCCGCCAGGAACTGCATCTCGACGGTCACCGTCCCGTCGCCCTGGCAGGTTTCGCACCGGCCACCCGGCACGTTGAAGGAGAAGTGCCCGGCGGCAAATCCGCGCTTCTTGGCTTCCGGGAGGGAAGCAAACACTTCGCGAATGCCGTCGAAGGCCTTGATGTAGGTCACCGGGTTGGAACGTGGCGTGCGTCCGATCGGCGACTGGTCCACCAGTACGACCTCGTCGATGAACTCCGCTCCTTCCACTCGACTCCAAGCTCGGGGAGCAGGCGCGACCCCGTTCGCGTCCTTTTTGGCGGCCACCAACGCCTGGTACAGCACGTCGTGCAACAAGGTCGACTTTCCTGATCCCGAAACCCCCGTGATCGCCACCAGCATCCTCAGAGGGACCACTAGGTCGATGTTCTTCAGGTTATGGGCGCGGGCGTCAAAGATCTTGAGTTGCTGCGGACCTGATTTACGACGAAGGGTTGGGACCTGGATGCGGAGTTCGCCGGCGAGATACCGTCCAGTGAGCGAACCGGGCATTTTCTTGATCTCTTCGTAGCTGCCGGCCGCTATTAGCCTTCCGCCGTTTTCTCCCGCCCCAGGACCTAGATCCAGGATCGTATCCGAGGCACGCATTACATCGGGATCGTGTTCCACCACCAAGATCGTGTTTCCGAGGTCTCGCAGACCATGCAGGATTTTGATTAAGCGGTGAGTGTCGCGGCTGTGCAGCCCGATCGAGGGCTCATCCAGCACGTAGAGGGTCCCCACCAGGCGCGACCCCAGTGAGGTAGCAAGCTGGATGCGCTGCGCCTCCCCCCCGGACAATGTCGAAGACAGGCGATCAAGCGTGAGGTACTCCAGGCCTACTTCGTTCAGGAATTGCAAACGCTCCCGGATTTCCTGCAGCAGCCTGTCTGCAATGCCCGCTTCCTGCTCACTGAGCCGGACCGCGGTGAAGAACTTGTAGGCCTCCTCCACGGTCAGACTGCAGACGTCACAAATGTTCTTGCCGTTGATTTTCACCTGCCGGGCTTCCGTGCGCAGCCGTGCCCCGTTGCAGATCGAGCACACCGAATACCCGCGATACCGGCTGAGGAACACCCGCACGTGCAACTTGTATTTCTTGCGTTCGAGGTGGGCGAAGAAGCCGCGCACCCCGAAGAACCTGCCTTCCCCTTGAATCACCAGGCGCTGCTGTTCAGGATCCAGGTCAGCCCAGGGCACATCCAGCGGAATCTGCATCTGGCGGGCAAAGCGTTTCAACTCCGTGGACAGCGTGCGGTACTTCGGTTTGGTCCAGGGTTCGATCGCGCCTTCGTTCAGGGTCTTCGACTTGTCCGGAATGACCAGGTCAAGATCGAAATCAATCGTGTTTCCAAACCCCTGGCAGCGGGGGCACGCGCCATACGGATTATTGAATGAGAACAGCCGCGGCTCGGGCTCCTCGTAGCGGAGGTGGCAGCGCTTGCATTCGAAACGTTGAGAAAATCGCAAGTGCTCCGGGGCTTGCCCGTCGCGGGCAGGCGTCTCAAAAATGATCTCGCTCGATTCGCGATAGGCGATTTCAATAGCATCGACAATGCGGGCGCGCGCCTCCGGCGAAACCGCCAGCCGGTCGATCAGCACGAAGACAGGCTTGGCAAAATCGATGTCCAGTAACGATTCGGGCGTGGAGAATTCGAAGATTTGCCCGTTCTGATACAACCGGTTGAAACCACGGGTGCGCAGATCGAGAAGGCGCGTCCTGGTCTGATCGGAGACCGTCGCGCCGGTCTCTCGCCCGCCATCTCGCGAACGGCCAGCTCGCGCCGTCTTCTTTCGCTGTTTGTTGCCGGCTGGAGCTGAGGGGGATGTGTGCAGGGGAAACAACGCGTAGAGCCGTGTCCCCTCGCCTAGCCGCAGCACGGCATCGGCGACTTCGTCCACGGTGTCTTTCCGTATCTCTTGCCCGCACTGCAGACAGTAGGTACGGCCCACGCGGGCGAACAGCAGCCGCAAATAATCGTAGATTTCAGTGGCGGTCCCAACCGTCGATCGAGGATTGCGTGTACTGTTTTTCTGGCGGATGGCAACCGCAGGTGCTATGCCGTCGATAACGTCGGCATCTGGTTTCTCAATTCGTTCCAAAAACTGGCGCGCGTAGGCAGAGAGCGATTCCACGTAGCGGCGTTGTCCCTCGGCGTAGATGGTGTCGAATGCCAGGGACGACTTGCCCGATCCGGAGACCCCGGTGACCACCGTCATTGAATTGTGCGGGATCTCCAGGTCGATGTTCTTGAGGTTGTGGACCCGCGCACCCCGAACAACAATGGATTCCGTGGACATCAGTCAAAGGTTCCGCAGCCTTGGCCCAACCTGAAAACTACCCTGAGTTTTACCTCGCCGGGTCCTCAGACGGTCTCAGAAGGGAGTGCAGAATCTTTCTATTATAAAGCACGTGCCATTGCCCTCTAAGGTTCCACGCTGACTCGCCACGTCAAAAAGAGTAGTATCGTAGCTTTTCACCCCAAACCCGGAGACACACCGCGATACCGACCCCATGGCTCTCTCTCTGACCAACGCTCTCGCCGGTGCGGCCTCTCATGTCTCCAGAACACGGGCCGCGATTGCCCTGCAATCCCTGGCGCTTTTTCTCCTCCAATTTTCCGACTTCTCCGATCTTTACGCGGAGAAGAAGAGCAGCGTTTACAACATCCTCTGGGTACTGGTCTTTGGCTTCGCTACCTTGAACATTCTCGCCCTGGTGTTGCGGCGCTTTGACCCCCGGAAGAGCGGCCTCAATTTTGGCGAGATTCTGGCCATCACCGTGGTGTTTTTCTCTATCTTTCTGCTAGGCCTGGAGATGCTCAATCTGTTCCATATACTCCCCATCAAGCTCCAGCCTCATTGAACGCTGCTTTTGGGGTATGATTCTTGTTGATGGCGCAGAATCCTCCTGCATTCGAGGTGACTTGCCCGTGCTGCAGCGCGGTGCTAAAGGTGGATCCTGCGACCAAGGCGGTGATCGCTCACACCGCAGCCGTCAAGCCCAAGATGTTCAACGACATCGAGGAGGCCGCCCGGGCCATGAAAGAGCAGGACGGCCGGCGGGAATCTATCTTCCGCCAATCCGTGGAAGCGCAAAAGCACGCTTCCGATCTGCTGGAAAAGAAGTTTCAGGAAGCGGTCAAGAAGGCCAAAGAGTCTCCCGACACCGGCAAACCCATCCGCGACTTCGATCTGGACTGATTTTGGCCTGACTTCGGTCCAAGTTTTCCAAAGCCTGTGAATTTCTTGGTCCCATTCGGCGGACGATGTAGGCGTACAATCGCGCGCAATGACCGATTCTCCCCTCCTCCTCGGTCACCGTGGTGCACGTGCGTCTCGTCGGGCGCGAGAGAATACGCCCGCCTCTTTTGACCTTGCCCTCGAGCAGGGCTGCGATGGCTTCGAATTCGACGTGCGTCTCACGGCCTGCGGTCGCGCGGTAATCTGCCACAATGCCAGTGTGAAGGGGGTCGCCGTCGCCAAGGCAGGCTGTGCTCAGCTGAAGTCTCTTCCCCTGCTGGAGGAAGTCTTGGCGCGCTATGCGACTCGGGCCTTCCTCGACATTGAACTCAAGGTTCCGAGCCTCGAGTCCCAGCTTCTGGTCGCGCTGCGTGAGCATCCCCCGGAGCGAGGCTATGTCGTATCTTCTTTTCTTCCCGAGGTGGTAAGTCAGCTGCGGCTTCGCAGCGCGAGCGTGCCGTTGGGAATCATTTGCGATCAGAAGAAACAGCTCGATCACTGGCGCAAATTACCCGTCGAATACGTGATCCCGCATCGCTCCCTCATCACCAAGCGGTTGGTGGAAGAGGTGCACAAAGCCGGCAAAATGCTTCTCGCTTGGACTGTAAATGACAAGCCCTCGATGCTGCGGCTGGCGGATTGGAAAGTAGATGGGATCATATCCGACCAGACCGAGCGGCTAGCTCAAGCCTTTGGGTGAAGGGCGCACTTGCTCGCCTCGCAGGCCCAGACTCTACCGGTTACCGCATGAGGGTGGTCCGTGGCGGCTTCTGAAGAAAAGCCCCGCGTTCCGCCTCGAAATTCTCGAATTCGCTGCCGGCTCGACGCTGGCTCCAACCCGTGGCCGCCGCCACACCATCAGCCGCAGCCCGGCTGCATTCTGTCGACCAGCATGCGCCCAACGCCACCGGTACTCGGCGCAGTAGCACGTCGGCCAGGGTAGTTGCATGCTCATGGGCAAAGGCATGCAGCGCTTCCGCCACGATATGCTGGGTGTGAGGACACAAGGGCGTCCGTAGTTCTTCCCGGTCGCGTGCGCTACGCGCGATTGCTAGGGACCGTCTCCCATACCACTCGGCGAGACTGCGGGCTGCACCCCGGCTGATTCCGCCCGCCTCTTCAACCTCGGTTATCCATTGTTCCAGCAATCCGCCAACGTCGCCTTCCAGGGCGACAGAGGGCCTCGCCGGTCCCGAAGCAGAGATCCCGACTTTCACGGCGCATTCGCGCGCTACCCAGCCCGCCGTCGTCAACTTTCCCCCAATTACCGAGATCATGTGAGCAGCCCCATCCGGTGCATGGTCGTGGAGGTAGTGTCTACGGCTCAGGGCTGAAGGGCTTGCATTGGGCGAGTAGGGAAGCGGACGCACTCCGGCGAACGAATATTGCACGTCATCCTCGGATACGGCGATTTGCGGAAACAGTTCGCGCAACGAGCGCAGCAGATAGTCAATCTCATCCTTCGAGGGCTGCACTCGGGCTGGATCGCTCCCGTCCGGAACTTCGGTCGTACCCACAAGCATCTGTCCGTTCCAGGGAACGACAAACACCGGCCTGCCATCGACCGCCTCCGTATACAGCGCTGCGTCCGGTGCACCCGCAAACCTTGGCAACACGATGTGCGAGCCGCGCACTCCACCCACCATCGGTTGTTGGGTACGAATCGCAGATTTTTCGCAGATACCGTCCGCCCACGGCCCCGTGGCGTTGATAATCCACCGGGATTCGACGTGTTCCTCTTGACCGCTGAGCTGGTCGCGCAGTAATACCCCGGTTGCCACCCCGTCGCGAATGTCGACAGTGACAACCTGGGTGTGGTTGCGGGCCACGCAGCCGGCCTCCACTGCCTCCACCAGCCACTCGGCCAGTTTCACGCTCAACGCTCCCTATGCGGCCTTGTCCCCCCAGCGGCGTAGACTCTCGGCCGCGGCGTCCCTCGCCTTGTTCGTCACCTCCAGATAGATCATCGTATTCTGCACGTTCCGGTGACCCAGCCAATCGCGGATCACGGCCACGTCTTTGCCCATCTCGGAAAGGTGCGTGCCACAACTGTGTTTGAGGCTGTGCATGTGCGCCTTCTCGACGGGGATTCCGGTCAGCCGGCAGTAGTTCTTCATCAACTCGTCAAGCCGATCACGCGAGATTGGGTTGCGGTTCCGCGACGGAAACAGCGGTCCCGGCACCCTGCCGCGCTCTTCAATCCACGCAAGTAGTGAGCGGTTTTCGACGTCGGTCAGAAGGAATTCGCCGCTGTTCGAACCCTTCAGCCGGCGGACGAACAGTCGGCCTGATTGAGAACGGTAATCCGCCAGTCGGAGCAACCCGATCTCGCTGGCGCGGAGCCCGCGGTGATACGCGATGCGGAAAATGGCACGATCCCGAACATCGTCGATCATAGAGAAGAGGGCTGCTATTTCTTCAGTGGTCAAATACTTGGGCAATGTGCGCTTCCGTCTCATGCTGGTGACATCACCTCCCCCCAAGCACGACCGAACGCCACACTATAGTCATTTTGTGGCGTTCGCGAAACCGGGACCGAATTCGCAAGGCTTCGGTCTTATGCGGCTTCATTGGCGCTGCACCCGACGC
>JAIQFW010000004.1 GCA_020073105.1 Terriglobia bacterium | reverse complement strand
TTCTTCGAGAACGACGCTCAGATGGAGCGGCGGAGACCGGACATACCTTATGTGCCTCGAGCACGAATAGAAGCCTGTCCGCAGCGCCGCAAAGTTCCCTATGGACACGTACGCCCGTTTTCATAGAAGGATGACAGGGGAGGAGAGAGGGGGTCGGGTGCCAGCTATCGACTGCTCGTTCCGTGACACCATGCTGAAACTCATTGCATCTGACAACCTCGAATACAAGGAACTAACTGCAAAAGCCGCTTAATGACCACTTTTACTATCGCTAGGCGCTTGGCTAGGACATGCATACGTGGCCAACTGATCCAAATATGCAGCTATTCCATATTCGTTAAATCCACCCGCCAATTCTTGGGAATCTAAATTCATGTCAGCTTGTGAATTTTTTCCAATCAGGAATTCCCGTTGAGAAGCACTTAAGCGATCTAACAGCAAATCCTTGTAGTATTTCGCCATCACCATGTACTTCGCGTGAAATTGTTTCGTGTGCTCCTGCTGCCAGTTGATCTGATCTATCGTGTTCTGACGCCACACTGCGCGTTGCTCATCCTTGCTTTTGCCTTCTCTATCCATGGCTGATGCTTGTTGATACTGTTGTTCCATCCACAGTCTTTCATTCGCCTCATACTTACCTTCAAAATCCCTTATCTTTGCTGCAAGATCACGCGATTTCGTACAGGTCGCCGCTGTCGATGGAGGCTCCGAGTCATGACGCTGGGCAGAGACGATAAGTGTGGACATAGCACTAGAAAATTCTTGTAGTCCGGGTATTCCAGATTTGCTGAAGTTTTCCATGACAACTTGTATCGCCTGCAAGTGACCGCTCATTCTCGCTTGTTCAAGTAAACTCGAATCTAACTTTGTCTTTGTTTCGGTTATTGTTTTTGTTAATTCATCATTCGCGCGTCGTTCAATGTTGCGCGAACGTATTTGCAGTACGGCTTGGGCAAGCACCAACACTACAAACAGCCCCCATAGCCATTTTCTATACTTTGGAGGTGCCTCTTCAGCCAAACCGGCAGTGACAAGAATCAAAATAGCCCCCAAAATTGCTTCGCTCACTGGGCATACCTCCTTTTCGAGGGAAGTATGCGCCGTCTATCTACATTGCGTCAAATGCATAATCCAGAATATATGTGGCTTAAATACATACACTTACATCGTCCTCTGATAAGATGACGACAGAATGCCATCATAGTTATGGCATAATGTAGCCATGCTTCCGATCTCTTCCCACCACCAACAAATCGGGCTATGGCTGGGTGTCCGGCCGCCGCAGACTGAGCAGGAACTGCTCGACCTCATCGAGCGGCAACTGTCGGCGTCGTCTATCAAGCGCTTGCTCGCCCTGGGCATCACCCGTCAAGAAGTGGACGCCCTGGTGATTCCGTTGCGGACGCTGCAGCACCGCCGCTCCCGTCGCGAAAAACTGACGGTGGAGGAGTCCGACCGCGTGCTCCGCATGATGCGTGTGCTCTCGCAAGCGGAAAGTTTGTATGAATCGCGGGAGCGGGCCCTGGCCTGGCTGCGCCGTCCGAACCCGCGTTTATGGGGACGGGCTCCGCTGGAATTGCTCAAGACGGATGCCGGCAGCCGCATCGTGGAAGAGCTTCTCGTACAAATTGACGAAGGCATGTTCGTCTGATGTTGCTTTGGCGCATCAGCCGCCATAAGGAGTTGAGCGGGGAGGGCGGGTTGCGCGCTCCCGGCCGCTGGCATGATCGTGGTGCTCCCATCGTCTACCTGGCTGAGAGCCCTGCGGGAGCGTTGCTCGAGACCTGCGTGCACACCAGCGCCAACGATGTGCCTCCCAGCTATACGCTGCTTGCGCTGCAGGCGGAAGAACCGATTTCCTTAGAGACGCTGGAGGCGAGCACACTGCGGCCTGACTGGATCGATCACGTGGAAGCCACCCGTGAGATCGGCTCCGCCTGGCTGCGCTCCTTGCGCTCAGCGCTGTTGCGCGTGCCCAGCGCGCTCGTGCCCTCTACGTTCAACGTTCTGCTTAACCCGCTTCATGCGGATGCAGGGCGTGTGCGGATTGAATCCACGTACGAATATCCGTTTGATCTGCGGATTAAGGGTTAGAGGTGGGTCTACTCCCCGAACATTGGCACTTGCAACGTATCGGCGGCGATGCCCCGGCGCTTGCGCCGTGTCGCGCCAATCACCGCCAGAACGGTAAGAGATTCCAGCGCGCTTCGCGGTACAAAGATCCGCTGGGTGTTGGAACGCAAGTCGGGCGGATTAATCAAGAAGCCGTCGGCTGTGGTCTGGGAGAGGTCGTTCGGCATCATGCCTTCGAGGATCTCATTGTCTTTGAACTTCAGACGCACCCACAGCCCCTCGGTCCGAGGTCGTGTAGTGAACGTCTTGCGGGTGGGAGCCTCGGTCTCCCCAAACTCACGCACAAAATACACCAACTTAATGTCACGCAAGTCGATGGCGACCACATTTCCGGCGGTATTCAGTAGTTCCAGCTTGCCTTCCCGGACAAAATTGGCGGGGGTGACGTAGCCGTGGACCGTGTCCCGGTCGATTTTGCGGACGATCACCTTCTTGTGCGTGGATGGCATGCTTATCAGGCCAAAGCCGCCCTGGTTGTGGCTTTGTCCGGGCCTAACTTAACCACATTCTCACACTTTTGTCCGGAACATACTGAGTCATCGCATTCGCAGTAGCCAAATTATCAACATTGTGATATTTTTTGTAGTTCACCAGACTCCATTCTTACTCGTATAAGTCTAGTGTACAGAGTTACTTACGTGGAATTCGCGGAGTCCACGGGGCAGCCTTGGCTGCGCCCTGTGGAAATCTTTTGCCTGGCCATCGCCGGCCAGATCACGGCACAGCAGCTGCAAGTCAAGCATGGCTGATTACATCTACACCATGGAGATTCGGCTGACCCCCGATCAGCAGCGGGGGGTCACGCTGGTTCAAGACATCGCGCGCAACGCCGAGATGAACATCTACTTAACCGGCGGCGCGGTGCGGGACATCATCAGCGGCTTCCCCATTCGCGATCTCGACTTCACCGTCCAGGGCAACCCCCTCAAGTTGCAAAAGGAACTGGAACGAGCCGGCGCGGTGATTGCCTCTGCCGATGACGATCTGAAGACACTCTCCCTGGTTCTGCCCGGCAATGTGCGTGCCGAGATCAGCGCCGCCCTCACCGAGCGCTACGAAAAGGTGGGCAAGCCTCCGATCGTTTCGCCCGCCACCATCATCGAGGACCTGCGCCGGCGCGATTTCACGGTCAATGCCATGGCGCTTTCGCTCAATCCCGGTTCCCGCGGCCTTCTGATGGATCCGTTTAACGGCGCGGCCGATATCGAAGCCAAGGTCATCCGCATCCTGCACAACTACGCGTTCGTGGAAGACCCTTCGCGGCTGATTCGGGCCACGCGTTTCGCCGCGCGCTTTCACTGGCCGCTGGAAGAGCGGACCCAGGCGAGGTACCAATCGGCGAAAGAGAATAACTACATCGAGCACATCAACGATCGGGCAATTGGACTCGAGATTGAGCAGTTGGCCTACGAAGACGATCCTCTGCATATCGTTCGCATGCTGGAGAAAGAAGAATGGCTGAAGGTGCTCAATCCGCATTGGACGACCGCCAAGGTGGACACTGCGGGTCTGGCCCATCTGCTGAAAACCCGACAGCAGATGAATGAGCTGGGATATACGCCGGATCCCGCGCCAGCCGTACTCTACTTCCTCACCTCACGGCTGGGCGACAAGGATATCGCCGACATGCGCAAGCTCATTCCACGCAAGGATCTGGTGGAGGCGTGGAAAGACCTTGAGGATAACGCCAAGGATTTGGCGAAGCGGTTGATGGGCAAAGAGGCCGCTACACCCTCGCGGACGTGGAAGTTGTTGTCGGAAGCCCGGCCGGAGATGACGTTGTTTCTCGCGGTCACCGCCCGCCAGCAGGCCGTCACGCAGAAGATCAAGAACTTCTTCACCAAGTGGCGCCAGGTACAGCAGAAGATTCCGTTGCCCGAGATGACGGAACTGCACATCACACCACAATGGCCGCAGTATCCCAAAGTTGCGAAGGATGTGTTCACGCTGCTGCTGGATGGAAAGCTGCGCTCGCGAACAGAGATCCTCAAGTTCCTGAAACCGCTGGCCCCGCCTCCCCCTCCGCCGCCCCCACCCCCGAGCAAGAGAGGGCGCGCGGCTAAAGCTGCTTTGGCCGCCCAGGCCCCCGCACCTAAGGCCAAAGTCGAGGAAAAGAAGAAGGCCAAGCAGGACGTTCCTGCCCCGTCAGCGCCGCTACCCACGGTCAAGGCGTCCGCGCCGGAAAAGAACAGGAAGAAGCCAGCTGCCAAGATGCCTCCTGCGATCAAGAGAGCCAGTAAACCCAAGCAAAAAGCCAAAGGGAAGAAGAGGCGTTAGGACTCACATCGGGGATTGGACGTCCTGCGGTGGTTCAATACTTAGGCTCAAGGGTGAATTGGTAAGCGTACGTCAATTTTGCACGGGACATGCCATGAGTAAACTGGGAAAGATTCTGCTGGGAATCTTGGTTGGACTGGTAGTGCTGCTGATTGTAGCCACCAGCGCAACCATTGGCTGGCGGCCGATCATCGGGCCCAAGGCGCGGGCTCTCACCGATCGCAAGTTCGAGGTAACGCCGCAGCGGCTGGAGCGCGGGCGATATCTGTTCAACTCGCTTACCCTGTGCGTCGACTGTCACTCCCCGCACGACCTCAAACGGCCCGATCATCCCATACAGACGGGCATGGAGGGGGCAGGGGAGCTCATGCCGGTTGACGATTTGCCTGGCCGGGTCGTCGCCCCCAACATCACCCCAGATCCCCAAACGGGGGCTGGAACCTGGACGGATGATCAGCTGGCTCGTGCCATCCGCGAAGGCATCGGCCACGATGGCCGCACGCTATTTCCCATGATGCCTTACGAAAACTTCAAGCATCTGTCGGATGAAGACCTGGCATCGTTGGTGGTGTATATGCGCTCCCTCAGGCCCGTGCGCAACGAACTCCCGAAGACCGAGATCATATTTCCTGTCAAATACCTGATCCGTTCGGTGCCCAAGCCAATCACTGCCCCGGTGAGCGCGCCCGATCCTGGAGACCGATTGAAGTGGGGAGCATATCTGGTCAAAGTCGGGAACTGCGCTGATTGTCACACTCCGGCGGATAAAGGTCAGCCACTGCCAGGTTTGGATTTTGCCGGAGGACAGGTTTTCAATGGAGCGTGGGGCAGGACGGTGAGCGCGAATATCACACCGGATGCCTCAGGGATCGGGTACTACGACGAAGCGCTGTTCATTCAAGTGTTACGCACTGGTTACGTGAAGGCGCGCAAACTGGACGCGCTCATGCCGGTGGAGCAGTACAAGGGCCTGAGCGACGACGACCTCAAGGCTATGTATGCCTACGTGCGCACGCTGAAGCCGGTCAAGCATCGGGTTGACAACGCGGAGCCGCCGACATTTTGTAAGCTGTGCCGTGCCAAACATGGAGCAGGTGACCAGAACTAACTTAGGCTGACGCGTCCGTAAGCCGGCTGCTAACCGATTCGAGGGCTCGGCGTCCCATCAGAGGATGGAGGGCTGGCCATGAAGAGGATGCTGCTGACCGGAATCTTGCTTTTGGCAGGCGGAGTAGCGAGCGCTCAAACGGAACCTCCCAAGCCTGCCTATGATTTTTCCGCGCCCCGCGAGGAGAGAATCAAGCTGGCAACCAGCGCCGCTCCGCCGGAGATCTCAGGGAAAGCGACGGTCTATCTTTTGGAGCCGACCGGTTACGTGAAAGTCCACGAGGGCACAAACGGTTTCACCTGCCTGGTGGAACGCGAAACCCCGCTGACCATGGAGCCTGAGTGCTACGACGCCGAAGGCAGCACCACCACGCTGCTGACCAGGTTTTATGCGGAAGAGCAGCGTGCCAAGGGGACCAGCGAAGCCCAGATCAAGACCGCAATCGCAGCAGGCTACAAGAGCGGAAAGTTCCAAGCGCCACGCAAGATCGGAATTGTGTATATGATGTCCGACCACAACCACGTTCTGCGTCCGGACACCCACGACATTGTCCACTTTGCTCCGCACTTGATGTTCTACGCGCCCTATGTGACAGATGTGGATATCGGCTCACCGCCGTCAGCGAGGGATATGCCTTTCGTCGTACATCCCGGCCAACCTGATGCTCTCATCATCGTGGTGCCCAGAGAACCCAAGGCGAACTGAAGGACCGGTTCAAGTGGCGGCGGGATCTTTACTTCCTGCTCACCGGCAGTTGACAAATGATCTCGCCGTGGTGACACTGCCAACGCGTGTACCTTGCGGAGAGGTGGAATGCCGAGAATCTATTGCTGCATCTTTTGGCTGGTGGCCCTGTCTGTGCCGGTCCTGGCCCAGGCGCCGCACAGCACGGCCGATGAGACCAAGATCCTGGCCCTGGAGAACGCCTGGAACCAGGCGCAAATCCACCATGACGCCAAGGCCCTGGAAAACGTCGTGGGCGACAAGTTCATCTACACCGACACCGACGGTACGGTGATGGACAAAGCCAGATTCCTCGCCGACGTCAAGGACCCGGCCTACAAGGCAAGCCTGGTCGCCAATGAGGGAGTGAAAGTTGACTTGTACGACAACGCCGCCGTGGTCAGCGGGTCCTATCACTCCAAGGGGACCTACAAGACCAAACCGTTCGACCATCGCGGGCGTTTCACCGACACCTGGATTTTCCAGAACGGCCAGTGGCAATGTGTTGCCAGCCACACCACGCTCCTGCGCAAGTAATCCTTGGCGGTTGGTTCTTACCTGCGTCCATGTCGCCTGTGGATAACTCTCCCTCTACTGAATTCCGCCCTACCCCTTACAATGTCGGCAACGTAGAATCAAGACAGAGCCCCAAATGTCCCAATTCGTCCACCTGCACCTTCATACCGATTACTCCATGCTGGACGGCGCCTGCGACGTGGAGAAACTGTGTCGCCGTGTGAAAGAGTTGGGCATGCCCGCGGTTGCCATGACCGATCACGGCAACGTCTTTGGGGCGGTGCACTTTGTCAACGCGGCGAAGCACGAGGGCATCAAGCCGATCGTCGGGTGTGAACTCTATATCTGCAAGAAAGAAGACCACAACATTGAGCGCACCCCGCCCGACGGGGACACCTACAACCACCTACTGGTGCTCGCCGAGAGTGAAGAGGGTTATCGCAACCTGGTGAAGATCACCTCGGAGGCCTCGCTGCATGGCTTCTATTACAAGCCCCGGGTGAGCAAGAAATTCCTGGCGGAGCACAGCAAGGGGCTGATCGGGTTGTCAGGATGCCTGAAGGGTGAAGTAGCCGAATTCCTGATGGAAGGGAAGTACGAGAACGCGCGCACCGCCGCGGGTTTCTACAGCGAGATCTTCGGAAAGAACAATTTCTTTCTTGAAATTCAGGACCAGGGCCTGGAGATGGAGCACCGCATCCATCCTGATCTGTTTCGTATGGAGAAGGAACTTGGCCTTCCTCTTGTGGCCACCAATGATAGCCATTACCTGTGTGAGGAAGATGCGCACGCCCAGGATGTGATGGTTTGCATCCAGACCGGCAAGTCCATTCAGGACACCAACCGCATGAAGTTCCAGGGCACGGACTTCTACGTGAAGAACCACGACGAGATGTACCGCGTGTTCAAAGATGCGCCGGATGTCCTGGAGCGCACGCTAGCGATCGCCGAACGCTGCAACCTGCGCCTGGAAAAAGTGAGCAACCCGTTCCCTCACTTTGATGTGCCAGCGGGTTACACCCTCGACAGTTATTTCGAGCATGTTACGCGGGAGGGCTTTGCCCGGCGGTTGGAAGCCCTGCGCAGTTTGGCGGACCAGGGCCGCTTGAAGCACAGCATGGCGGACTACGAGCAGCGGCTGGCGCGTGAGTTGGGCATCATCCAGCAGATGAAATTCTCTGGATATTTTCTGATTGTCTGGGACTTCATTCGCTACGCCAGGGAGCGCAACATTCCGGTGGGTCCGGGCCGTGGCTCGGCCGCTGGATCGCTGGTGTCCTACTCGCTTGGCATTACCGATCTGGATCCGTTGCAGCACGAGTTGCTCTTCGAGCGCTTCTTGAATCCGGAGCGGATCTCGATGCCGGACATTGATATCGATTTCTGCATGAACCGGCGCGGCGAAGTGATCGATTATGTGACCCAGAAATACGGCCGCGAGAACGTGGCCCAGATCATCACGTTCGGAACCATGGCGGCCAAAGCAGCGATCAAGGACGTCGGTCGCGCCATGGACATTCCCTACAGCGACGTGGACCGCATTGCGAAGATGGTCCCCAACCAGATCAATATCAAGCTGGAGCAGGCACTCAAGGAATCATCGGCGATGCAGCAGGCGTATGAAAGCGACTCGCAAGTGCGCCAACTGTTGGACACGGCGAGAAAGCTGGAAGGACTGGTGCGCAACGCCGGAGTGCACGCCGCGGGCGTGGTGATTTCTCCCCGTCCACTCATTGAGCTGGTCCCCCTGCACAAGACCAAGAACGACGAAATCGTTACCGCCTTCGACATGGTGGCCATTGAGAAGCTCGGCTTGTTGAAGATGGACTTCCTTGGGCTGACGACCCTCACCATTCTCGACGATACGGTGAAACTCATTGGACAAACGCGCGGTCAGCAAATTGCTCTCGAAGACATTCCGCTGACCGACGAGGAAACTTACATCCGGGTGTTTCACAGCGGGCTGACTTCGGGTGTGTTCCAGTTTGAATCGCATGGCATGCGCGACGTGCTGCGCCGTTACCAGCCCAATTCCATCGGCGATCTCACCGCTCTCAACGCCCTCTACCGGCCCGGTCCGATTCAGGGTGGAATGATTGACGACTTCATCGATCGCAAACACGGCCGCAAGAAAGTCGAGTACGAACTGCCGGAGCTGAAAGAAGTCCTGGAAGAGACGCTGGGCGTCATTGTGTACCAGGAACAAGTGATGCAGATTGCCAACCGGCTGGCAGGTTACTCCCTGGGTGAGGCGGATCTGTTGCGGCGTGCCATGGGCAAGAAGATCGCGGCGGAGATGGCGGCGCAGCGTGAGCGCTTCGTGACAGGGGCGGTGCAACGCGGCTATCCCCAGAGGAAGATAGAAAAGATTTTCGACCTAATGGCGCAGTTCGCGGGCTATGGTTTTAACAAGTCGCATTCCGCCGCCTACGCCCTGCTGGCCTATCACACCGCCTATCTCAAGACGCACTACCCGGTTGAGTTCATGGCCGCGCTGTTGACCTCGGTCACGGGCAGCACGGACGACGTGGTCAAGTACATCAACGAGTGCCGCGAAATGGGCATAGCGGTCGAGCCACCGGACATCAATGTCAGCGACGCCAACTTCACTCCCCATGGCAGCGCGATCCGGTTCGGTCTGGCAGCGGTGAAGAACGTTGGCCACAATGCGATCGAGTCCATCGTTGTGGGACGAAAGAGCTCGGGCAGCTATGGCTCGATTTACGAATTCTGCGAAAAAGTAGATTTGCGGCTTCTGAACAAGCGGGTGCTGGAGTCCCTGGTGAAGAGCGGCGCCATGGATTCGCTGGGCCGGCGCGCGCAATTGATGGCGGTTCTGGACAAGGCCATTGAGCGCGCCTTGAAGACGCGGCGCGACGCCGAATCCGGCCAACACGGCTTGTTCGGTGTTTTCCAGCAGGACGATGCTCACGCCGACAACGATAAACTGCCAGAAACGCCCGATTGGGATGAACATACTCGCCTGGCGGCCGAAAAAGAGATCCTTGGATTTTTCATCACCGGGCACCCGCTGGAGAAATATCGCGACAAGTTGCAGGACTTCCGCGCGCTGAGCACCTCCGACATCGCCGCGGTCAAGTCCTCCACGGGAAAGGATGAGAGTATTACCACCGCAGGCATGATCACCAATCTGCGCGTGTTGAAGTCCAAGCGTGGCGACTTCTACGCTCAGGGCTCTCTCGAAGACATGGCAGGTTCGGTGGAGATGATCGTGTTTCCCGAAGCTTATCGGAAGCTGCAGGACAAAGTGAAGCTGGAGGTCCCGGTACTGGTGCGTGGCGGGCTACGCGTCGAGGAAGGGGTCAATCCGAAACTAACGGTGAACGACATTGTCCCGCTGGAAGAAGCCAAGGTCCCGCTACCGCGCGCTCTGCGCATCCGTATACCTGCGGAGTCTGCGGGAGAGGGCACGGTCGACGAATTACACGACCTGTGTTCGAAGTCAAAAGGGGAAGCCAAGGTGTTATTCGACGTGGAGCGCCAAGGTGATTTCATGGTGGTGATGGAGGCCGAAGGCTATAATGTCCAACCAGACCGCAATTTTGTGGCCCGCGTGGAAGAGTTGTGCGGGCGGGGTGCGGTCCGAGTCATTGACTGAAACAGGCGGCGGATGAGAGCTTCTAGTAGCAGGGGACTTTCGACGGCGGCAAAGGCTCCGGTGGGTGACTCCATGCTGGCGCTATCGGGAGCAGAGTTTCTCCTGTCGATGGTGGAGGCACGTTGGGCCGCTCGGAATGGTGACACTCGGAAGATGGATTCACAACTGAAGACGCAGCAGGAGCTGGAGAAAATCGCAGAACAGCTCGCCAAGCTGGAGGCCCTGCCGGGACAGAACGAAGACACCCGCGGCCAGATTCAGCAGCTTCACGAGCGGGTGCACGCCCTGGAGAGCCAGTTGGCGGTGCCGTCCGCGACCTGGCTGAAAATCGAATTGGCCCGGCATCCGCAACGTCCTCACACCCTGGAATACATTGAGCGCATTTTCACGGACTGGAGCGAGATCCATGGCGACCGCGGCTTCGGCGATGATCCCGCCATGGTCTGCGGTATGGCCCGCTTTCGGGGCGAAGAGGTCATGGTCCTGGGCACGGAGAAGGGACGGGACACCAAGCAACGGGTGTTTCGCAACTTTGGGTTGCCCAACCCCGAGGGCTACCGAAAAGCGCTGCGGGTGATGAAAATCGCCGAGAAATTTTCACGTCCGGTTATCAGTCTGGTGGACGTTACCGGTGCGAACCCGGGTGTGGGCGCGGAGGAGCGTGGCCAGGCGGAAGCGATCGCCCGCAACTTACGTGACATGTCACGCCTGCAGGTTCCGATCGTCACCGCCATCACCGGCGAAGGCGGCAGCGGAGGCGCGTTAGCGATTGCCGTGGCCGATCGTGTGCTCATGATGGAAAACGCCATGTACTCGGTGATCTCCCCGGAAGCCTGTGCCGCCATCATGTGGCGCGACTCGTCCAAGAAGGAGTTCGCCGCCGAAGCTCTGCACATTACCGCTTCCGATCTGGATCGGTTTGGCTGCATCGATGAGATTATTCGGGAGCCCGAGGGCGGCGCGCATACCGACCCAGCGGCAGCCGCGGAATTGCTGGCGGAATCTCTGCACAAGAATCTGGTCCAGCTCAAGACTATTCCCATCCCTCAATTGCTCGCTGCACGCTATGACAAGTTCCGCCGGATGGCGCAGTTCTTCCAGACCGAACCGTAGCTTACAAACCAGATACGTTGCCTCCGATTCCCGCGGTCCGCGCCTGTGCGCGGCCGCTTCAGTGCCGTATAATTGAAAGTTCGCCTCACCACTCCACCGTATGCCGAGCGGGCCATAGCCCGCTCCAATCAAAAGGAAGGACGAAGGAATGGCCACCACCGATGTAGCGCTCCGTCAGGCCACTGGGCAGGCGGGGCAAAAGCGCGTCGTCAACAACATGAGCATTCAGGTTGCGACGGTGAATGGATCGGGTTCGCAAAGCTCGAACTCGGTGCTGCTGCGCAGTATTTTTCAAATGGGAGTCCCGGTTTCCGGCAAAAACCTGTTTCCCTCCAACATCGCCGGCCTGCCGACCTGGTACACCATCCGCGCTAACAAGGACGGATATATTGCGCGCAAGAAAGAAATCGATTTCCTGGTGGCCATGAATGCCGAAACCGCAAAGGAAGACGTCATGTCCCTGGCGGCCGGCGCGGCCGTGCTCTACGACGAGCCCTTGGGCTTGGACAAACTGCGCAATGATTTGACGTTTTATTCGGTCCCGTACGACAAATTGGTCGCCCCGGTCTGCCCCGAAGCTAAGCTGCGCAAGCTGGTCAAGAACATGATTTACGTCGGTGTTGTGGCCAAACTGCTGGACATCGACATGGCGCAGGTGGAGAAGGCCATTCGCAAGCAGTTCGCCACCAAGCAGAAGGCCGCTAATCTAAACTTTGCCGCCGCTAAGGCCGGCTACGATTACGCTGCGTCCAGTCTGACCAAGCAAGATCCCTACTTCATCCAGCCCATGGACAAGACCGCGGGCAAAATCATCATCGACGGAAACTCCGCCGCCGCGCTGGGCAGCATGTTCGCCGGAGTCACGGTTGTGACCTGGTACCCGATCACGCCGTCGTCTTCACTGGTCGAAACCTTGATTGACTACATGAAGGAGTACCGCATCGGAAAGGACGGTAAGGCGACCTTCGCCATCGTTCAGGCGGAAGATGAACTGGCGGCCATCGGCATGGTGTTGGGCGCAGGCTGGGCCGGGGCCCGGTCGATGACCGCAACCGCCGGGCCTGGTATCTCCCTTATGGCGGAGTTCGCAGGGTTGTCCTACTACGCTGAGGTTCCCGGGGTGATTTGGAACATTCAACGAGTCGGTCCCTCGACCGGCTTGCCCACCCGCACTTCACAAGGCGACATTCTTTCGACCGCAGTCCTTTCTCACGGCGACACCAAGCACATCATGCTGATCCCCAATTCCGTGGCGGAGTGCTTCAGCATGGCGACGGATGCGTTTAATCTGGCGGAACAATTTCAAACGCTGGTCTTCGTAATGTCGGACCTGGATCTGGGCATGAACAACTGGATGTCCGATCCCTTCGAGTATCCGACCACCCCGATCAACCGGGGCAAGGTGCTCACCAAAGAAGACCTCAACCGGTTGGGTAGTTTTTCCCGTTACAAAGACGTGGACGGCGATGGCATTGGCTACCGCACCTTGCCCGGCACCGAGCATCCCGCCGCCGCCTATTTCACGCGCGGTACCGGACACAACGAACAATCGCAGTACAGCGAGCGGCCGGATGACTTCGAACGCAACATGGAGCGCATCAACAAGAAGTTCGAGACTGCACGTTCCTTCGTGCCCCGCCCCGAGGTGATCACCACCGGCAAAGCCAAGCTCGGGATCATTGCCTACGGAACTTCCCATTGGGGGATCATCGAGTCGCGCGACCAGTTGCGCAACGAGTACGGCATCGAAACCGATTACCTGCGACTGCGTGCCTATCCCTTCACCCGTGAGGTGCACGAGTTCATCGAGAAGCACGACCGGGTGTATGTGGTGGAACAGAACCGCGATGCCCAGATGCTCAGCCTGCTCAAGCTGGACATCAAACCGGAGCTGGTAACCCGGTTGCGCAGCATCGCCCACATTCACGGGCTGCCGTTGGATGCGCGCTCGGTTACCGACGAACTCAGCAGCATGGAGGGGAAGTAAGATGGCGACCACACCAACCAGCACGCCGGCTCCGAAGACCAACCGCATTGGCTTGACGGTCCTGGATTATCGCGGCGGCAAGACTACGCTATGCGCCGGCTGCGGCCACAACGCGATTTCTGAACGCATCATTGACGCCATGTACGAAATGGGTGTGCCGCCGGAGCGCGTAATCAAGCCCAGCGGCATCGGCTGCTCGTCCAAGAGCCCGGCGTATTTCATGAGCCGCTCTCACAGCTTCAATGCCGTACATGGCCGCATGCCATCGATCGCCACCGGCGCGGTGCTGGCGAACCAAAAGCTGATTGCGCTGGGCGTGAGCGGTGACGGCGATACCGCTTCGATCGGGGTCGGCCAATTCGTCCACCTCATGCGGCGCAATCTGCCCATCATTTACATCATCGAGGACAACGGGGTTTACGGCTTGACCAAGGGCCAGTTCTCGGCGACCGCCGATTTGGGATCCAAGCTGAAGACCGGTGTGATCAACGATCTGCCGCCGATCGATACCTGCGCCATGGCGATCACCTTGGGCGCGACTTTTGTGGGACGCTCTTTCTCCGGTGACAAGAGGCAATTGCACGCCATGCTGAAGGCGGCCATCGCCCACAAGGGCACGGTAATGATCGACGTGGTCTCTCCCTGTGTAACGTTCAATGACCACGAAGGCTCGACCAAGTCCTACAAGTACATGAAGGACCACGAAGAGCCGATCCAGGACATCAACTTCATCCCGGCGTTCGAAGAGATCAGTGTCGAGTACGACCCCGGTGCGACCGTCCAGGTCACGATGCACGACGGCTCCCGGCTGCAGCTGCACAAGCTGGAAGAGGATTACGACCCCACCGACCGCATCCGCGCCATCAGCCGTCTGCACGAAGCCCATGAGAACAATGAAGTGCTGACTGGGGTGTTCTACGTGAACACCAAGGCGCCGAGCTTCATCGACATGCTCGACATGACGCCGGAGCCGCTGGCCACGCTGCCCGAATCCGTGGTGCGTCCGGGCAGGGAAGTGCTCGAGCAGGTGATGGAAGGGCTGCGCTAGGGCCAACTGCCGAGATTCGTTAAGTGATGATGTGCAATCCTTTGCATCTTGACACGAGATGCCGTTGCGGATATTGTTCGTGACCGCAGTACAGCAGTAGACCCCGGGTGCAGTTAACTTCTCCTCCGGAGGCCCTCCATGATTTCGCCCCCGCGTCGTTGGTATGCCGTTGTGTCTTGCCTGATCGCCTTAACTTTGCTGACGCCTGCGGCCCTGTCTCAAACTATTGACCCAGTGACGACCTGGCATAACGACAACGGCCGCACGGGTCAGTATTTAAACGAGACCCAGCTCACTCCTACCCACATCACTACCTGCACCACGCCGCCGTGTTTCGGTCTGCTCTGGCAATATCAAGTAGAGGGACAGGTCTACGCTCAGCCATTAGCGATGCCAAACCTTTCCGGCGTGAGTAATTGCCCAGGCAGTTGTAATGTCGTCTTCATCGCGACCGAGCGGGACAAGCTATACGCTTTTGATGGAGGATCGAACACGCAACTGTGGGTGGCTGACCTCGCAAACTATGCAGGCGGGACCTGGGTCGACTGTCGTGGAAACGGTCCACCCCCACCGTGTTCGCAGGATCACGGCGTAATCAGCCCTTACATGGGAATCACGGGTACGCCAGGTATCGACACCCAAACGAAGATTCTCTATGTCGTCTCGCTGGTACAGCCTCCTGGTGCACCGGCTCCGCCCGCCCAGTACTACCTGCACGCTATTGACATCAAGACCGGAAACGAGGAGCCGGGAAGCCCCATTCTCATCAATCCTGTACCTCTTCAAGGCCCAACCACGCCGCCAACGGGTGCCTGTGCCACAGGCGTCGGTGCTTCTGGTACGGTGAGCTTTGACCCCACTACCCACATTCAGCGGACCGGTCTGCTCCTTTTGAATGGTGTGGTTTACATTGCCTTTGCCCCGGCAGATCACGGTGAGTTAGCAAACGGGTGGATCCTCGGATATACCTACAACACAAGTTCAGGTTTCTCGTCCGTAGCGGATTTCAGCACGACGCCTTTCGGTACCGGGGGAGGTGTCTGGGAAGGTGGCGCTGGGTTAGCAGCTGCCACGAACACGAATGACCAGAAACCCTACATCTTCGTGGCCACTGGGAATGGCACATTCGATGCAGCGATCCCGTATCCTAGGAGTCTTGACTACGGTGACACTCTGTTGCGTCTTGCAGTTGGCCCAAGTGGAGGATTGAGTGCCAGTGATTTCTTTACGCCTTATGACCAAGCGACGCGTTGCGGTAACCATAACGATCTGGATCTCGGTTCCAGCGGTGTGATGATCTTGCCGGACACGTTTTACAATGCCCATCATGATCTCATGGTCAGTGCCGACAAGGAACATAAGTTCTTCCTTGTGGATCGCGATGCTCTGGGAGGATATGTTCCATCCGGCAACGATAACCAAATCGTGCAGTCGATTCAAACCCCTCAAGATGCAAACGCGTTGGGATATTGGACCAATCCCGCTTACTGGAAGTGGGTAGACCAACAGGGGAATACTCAACGGGCAATCTACTACTCGGTAAGAGAACGCGACGTCGCGCAGACGCCCTTTCCGATCAACGAGTATATTCTCAGCACTGACCCCAATGCACCACAACCGATCCCCAGCAGTTTCATTAGCACGCCGACAAAGTTTTGCAGTTACGGGGCTACGCCTTCTATCTCTGCGAACCCGCCCAACGGCACCACGGGAGGAATTCTGTGGGCAATCGAAGCCTCCAATGTGGACAACCAACCTAATAATCCGAAGGATTGCCTTCCCGGGGCAAACCACGGCAACTACGGGGCTGCACTGTTACACGCGTATGATGCGACAAGTGTCAACTCCGAGCTTTACAGCAGCCGAGGACTATCCACATTCGCAGGGAACCCGCAAAAATTCGCTACGCCTACGATCTTCAACGGCAGAGTGTACATGGGCACACTCGGCGCAAACAACGGCGGCGTAGACGGATTGGTGAGCGTTTTTGGACTTTGTGCAAGCCAGCCGACACACCACTGCTTGCCTTAGGTGCTTATATGAACTTAGTCTCTCGCATTCTACTTGCCTGTTTCATTATAGCGATGAGCGCGTGCTTACTTATTGTGCATGCCAGTGATAACCGACTCAGCACTCCAACACAGCTGGTCAATAGCGGTACACCGGGGAACGATTCTGTCCAATTCATTTCGTGTTCTCCCGTCCCCTGTGTTCTGCCACCGACTCAGGCTTCGGAAGGCGGTTTTGAGGTAACCGATGCGTCTATCACTACGAATCCAGTGAACCGCAAGCAGTTATTGGTCGGAAGCGTCGACTCTAACTGTCCGTTCCCCTCGGATCTTGGTTTCCACCTCTCGACCGACGGAGGATCAAGTTGGAGTCTGACCTGCCTGGATGTAATTCATAGCAAAGACGGGGGTGTTTACTGGCCAGACGGTGCCGATCCGGGAGTCGCTTATGACCGGAATGGCGTCGCCTACATATCGGGCTCGTATTTTGACAGCGCACAAGGAGCGACGGGGTTCGTCGGTTTTGAAAGATCTGTGGACGGCGTTCATTGGAGCGCACCCGCGGTGGCTCTGGCAGGTGGCGTAAATACCATACCTGACTTCTCCTGGCTAACCGTAGATTCGAATGCGGGAAGCCCCTACGTGAACACGATTTATGTTTCCGCGCCAATTATGGGCACGACAATACAGGTTTTTGTGGCCCATTCTATCGATGGCGGCAATAGCTGGAAGAGTGTGGCTGTCGGACCCGTTGACACCGGCCGTGCGGATGATCGCTTCACCAATATGATCGTGGGTAAGGACGGCACCGTGTATCTGACATGGATGCATTGCTTACCCAGCGGTCCAGCAGCTTACTGCGCGAACGGAAGCGCCTACATGCTACTCTCGAAGTCCGCAGACGGCGGCAACACTTGGTCCACGCCGATGGTTCTGCAGAGGGCGATTCTAAACAACCAAGGTTGCCATTGCCCGTTTGGCGACCTGCCCAACTCTGACGTTCGAATGAGCGATTTTCCTGTTATCGGAGTCGACAACAGCAATGGGCCGTACGCCGGGAATCTTTACGCTGCCATGTATTCCTGGACAGGAACCTACATGCGGGTTGGGGTGGTTCGGTCCATCGATGGTGGACGAACCTGGCAAAAACCGGTCGCTGTGGCACCACCTAGCGATACGCACGATCAATTCCTGCCGTGGTTGTCGGTCAGTCCAACAGGCTTAGTCGCGGTGAGTTGGCTGGATCGGCGGAACGATCCCGCAAACGTGAACTACCAGGCATTCGCTGCCATCTCAACCGATGGCGGGCAAAGTTTCAAACCCAACGTGCAGCTGACCACGGCATTCTCCAACCCAAACAACAACGGCTACCCTGGCTGGATGGGCGACTACACGGGCAACACTTGGGTAGGGTCGAACTTCGTGGCTGCCTGGATGGACAGCAGCAACGGCGTCGACATGCAAGTCATGGTCGGCGGCATCCGGCTGAAGTAGTGCAAGCCCGCCGGGCAGGACGGGCGAGACGCCCGTCCTCCAGTGGACACAAAGAAAAAAAGGCCGGATAAAACCGGCCCTTTCCCGCTGGGTACTCCAGAGCTACTTGATCACCGCAGTCACGCTGGGATGCGTGATGCCTGCAGTTTCGTCAATGTAATAGATGGCTGAGCCGCTGGTGACGGCGTCCGTGTTCCCGCCAAAGCTCCCCACCCCGCTCGTAAAGCTGAACGCCGTGGGAGCAATGGCCTTGTCCATCACCAGGAATGGAGTTGCCGACTTGCCCAGGTTGGCGGTCCCCCAGAAATTTCCGCCGCTCACATTTACCGTTCCGACTTGGTTGACGGTCGCGTAGTCGGCAGCTTCATCGGTGCCAAACGAGAAGATTCCGGTTGAGGGGTGTGTGCTGGTCTGCGGTTCGATAACTCCCGAGGTCGCCGGGAAGTCCCCGCCCACCAGGAACGCGCTCACCCCTGGGTAGCCGGTGACGAGATAGCCGACTGGCGTAATGAAATTGCCGGTGAAGGCCACGCGTCCAGTTGCAGGGTCGACAGCGTATGAGCCGTTGACTCTCCACGCGGAAACTGCGCCACCCCGGTCCTGAGTAAGGTCTCCCCCGGTGATGGCACTAACGCCGTCGAACGATGCTGTCGTAATGGTGGCTACGGGCCCGTCCACCGACAGGCCAGTTCCGTGGGCGACGTAATTATTAGCCAAGTCAGTCTCGGAGAACGGTCCGTTGGTCCTCAGGGCCTCCCCGCCGGAGACAGGGGTGACCGCAAGTGGATCGGTAGAGGCAAACAAAGCCTCTTTGGAGCTGACCATGTAGAACACGGCGTTGAGGGTGTAGCCGGTCGCAGCGAACGATGCGGTTCCCCTGCCATTCGCATCGGCACTGCTGTACGTGCCAGTGCCGCCGGTGACGTTGGTTCCCAGAGCACCCGCATTGTCATAGTCCAGTGCGAGACCGGTGAAGTTCCCGCTCGCCGCTTGCATCGATCCGGTGACACCGAAGTGTCCACCTCCCGCGTTCGTGCCGGTAAATAGGAATGCATACATTCCGTTGAGTCCGGTGCTGAAGGCGGAGGAATCCTGCAGCCGCAGAATGCCGCTGGCCCGGGTGCCGCTTCCGGTGTCGTCAAACTCGATGATGCGGCCGGTGGTGAAGGCGCCTGAGCCATTGACTCCGCCCAGGGAGAAGCGGAAGGTAGTCGTTGTACTCGCGGAGTTGAGCAGAGTCAGGCATCCGATGTTGTCCGCGCCGAGAGTATAGGAACTGCCTGTGGGATCGATGGAGAGGCCGGTCTGTCCGCCGCTGGTGCGGTTGATGTCTTCCGCACCGCCGGTGATACCACCCGCACCGTCCGGAGTGAAGGCCCCTATCAAGGTAACCGGGCCGTCCGGGTCAAAGCCTTTGATCAGGAAAGCGTAGGGTTGGGTGCCCAGGTGGCTTTCCGCTCCGGCGCTGCAGCCCAGGGCGTCATAGACCTGCAGGCTGAGATTGCCAGAATCCGCGGTCGCGGTGTCCGCGTCGTGGACCTCGAAGACAAGCGAGCTGACAATTCCCGCTACCGTGGGCGTACCACTGATTGCGCCCGTCGCAGCGTCTAGAAATAAGCCTGAGGGCAGGCTGCCCGACTGCACGGACCACGTGTAGACGCCTGACCCACCGGTGGCCTGCAGATTGAACGCGTATGCCGTTCCTACCTTGCCGCTGGGCAACGAGGCGGTCACGATTTGAGGTACCGCTGCCGGATCGATGTGCAAACTGAGAATGCCGGAAGCTCCCACGCTCTGGTTTGCATCGGTCACTGCAAAGACCAGGGAGCCAAAATCTCCGGACGCGGTCGGCGTCCCACTGATGGCTCCCGCAACATTCAGGGACAAGCCCGCGGGCAAGGCGCCTGACTGAACGGACCAGGCGTAAGGCCCTTTGCCACCGCTTGCCTGCAGGTTGGCGGCGTACGCCGTCCCTACACTGCCGGCTGGCAAAGAAGTAGTTTTGACGACGGGTGGCGCTGCCGGATTGACTTTCAGGCTGAGATTCGTCGAACTGGCTGTCTTATTGTTTGCGTCACTGACCTCAAAGACCAACGAATTGGCCGTCCCCGCTGTAGTAGGCGTGCCGGTGACAGCGCCTGCTGTACTCAAGGACAATCCCGGGGGAAGCGTGCCTGACTTCACCATCCAGGTATAAGGCGCTTTCCCGCCGGTTGCCTGCAGGTTAGTGGCATAGGCCGTCCCCACTGTGCCGGAGGGCAACGAAGCCGTCATGATGCTGGGGGCGCTTGTTCCCCCGCCGTTTCCGGGGTTGCTGCTCACGGCGCCGCCACCGCATGAGGTGACCAGGAGCAAAAGACCAAACAGGCAAACCAAGAGAGAAACTGCCCAACCGCCACGCTTCGTCATCGAGATGAACCACCCTGAGATAGATTTCGCACAGTGCGATGTGCTTGGAGTCCTACGCCATCACCTTGGGGGAACTGCAGTCCAGAGGAACTGCTGAGGGAGCAACTCTGTGCTTATTCTTGACGTTGGCTGTGCGCCTGAAAAGAGTAATTCGATTTGCCCAATGGGGCCGATTGAGGGGGAGTCTTTCGTCTACTCCTGGCGGTGCTTTCGCCCGGCTAGAGCGGTCACGCGCTTCCGGTGTCTTGATCCGACAGAGCTGCTCTTATGCTGCGTCTCTTCGAGTTAGTTGGGGGACCTCTTCTGGTTCGCCGCTGTGTTCCGGGCTGGCTCCGGGCTCGGGGAAGTCCGTGTCTGCAGCCTTGAGCATGGGATCCTGGTCACGATGACCTAACTGGCCCTGCATGGAAGTATTGCCGTGTTGGTTCTTCTCTTCCTGTTCCAACGCACCCTTGAGACGATCCTGATCTTTGCTAGTAGCCATGGATGATATCTCCTAATTAAGGGCGGGAAGGAGTCCCGCTTGTCCCTAGCTTACGCCCAATCTTTGTCGAAGGGAGAGGGTTCCATGGGACGGACCCAAGAATAGGACCTTAGGATTCGAAAAGCAGCCTGTTGTACCCGCACCTTCGTTTCTTCGTATCGGTGCGGAGCCGCCCTAGAATGCTGAAGGATGACTGCTCCCACCACGCTGTTCCGGCCGTTCGCCCGCCTGGTGAGAATCATGGTCCTGGGCAGGGAACTCGAAGTCCCGGATAACAACGTCTTATTGCGCTGCCTGCAGTATCTCGCTCCCGAAGAGGTTTCCTATGGGCGCTTCTGCTGGAACGAAGACTGTCAGTACTGTCGGGTCACTTACGACTTGGGGGAAGGAACTCCGGCCCGGACGGCAATTTCCTGCAAGCTGATGGTGCAGGATGGGATGCGAGTACGGGAAGCAGCGACCGAGATCAGGCATTGTCTGCGAAACCTGAATTCCGGCAAGCAGCCGCCGGTTCCAGACCCTGGGTCCTATTGAGATTGCTGCTTCGGTGCCGCAATCGGGACCCCTAGCTTGCGCAGCTTGTCCCGGGCTTGGAGCCCCTCATTGGTGCGGGGGTAGCGCTGGACAACGTGGCGAAGTTCGGCGATGCCGTCCTCGTTCTTGCCTAGCTCGATCAACGCCAGCCCTTTCTTTAGCGCCGCGGAAGCGGCCTTATTTCCAGTAGGGAAGTTCTGCAAAACCTGGTCGTAGTAGGGCACAGCTTGCTGATAATTTGCCTGCCGGAAGGCGAGCTCCGCCAGATAGAAATAGGAATTCCCCGCGAGATCCGTATTGGGATAGAACTTGATGTAGTCGGAGAATTCCTGTGTCGCCAGTTCGTTCTTGCCCGCGTTGTAATCGCGCAGGGCGTTGTTGTAAAGCACGTCCGGGGGTGGGGCCTGGGCCAGGGCTTGTTGCTGCGCCTGCTGGGCGGCCTGCGCGGCAGCCAGGTTCTGCTGTGCCGCCTGCATATCGTCGAGTTGCTTGGCGACTTTGGCCAGGCGGGCCTTGAGTTCATCCACCGAGTCGTTCAGCGCCTGGATCTGACCGGAGAGCTGATCGGTTTTGCCGCTGTTGTCAGTTTGTAGCTTCTCCAGACTGCCTTGCAGGCTCGTGATGGCGGCCGCTACCTTGTTCATGCTATCGGTATTTTGGTCCATCAGACTTTTCATTACGCCCATGCGCTCATTGAAGGACTGCTGCATCTGGGTCATCTGATCCTGCAGGGCCTGCACCTGCGTCTGCAGTTGAATGATTTCTTTGCTCACGCTCCAGGCGGGTTGGACGCCGGCAACAAGGACCGCTAGCAACGCAAAAACCAGGGTAGATCGCTGAATGTTCATAGCTTGTTCCGTTTAGATGAAGTCAGACCACGGGGAACGGATGAAGGAACCGGCCCGGCGGTTGCTACTGTGCAGGATAACCCGTTGTGGACACAGTTATCTTGCAGAATTCCACGAACGATATACGTGGCCAGATTCAAGGAAGGTGCGAGGCCGGAGGCCTCGCACCCCGTACCTTACTTTTGATAGACGAAATGACCGCGGCGGTTCTGCTGCCAGCAGGTTTCGTTGGACTCGGTGCAGAACGGCTTCTCCTTGCCGTAGCTGATCGTCTTGATGTTCTCGGCGCTGACACCACCTTGAACCAGGGTGCTCTTCACCGAGTTGGCTCGATTGTCGCCCAAGCCCAAGTTATATTCCGTCGATCCCCGCTCGTCGCAGTGCCCCTCGACCGTGAAGTGGATGTTGGGATGCTGCTTCAGGAAATCGATATCTGCCTGTAGCGTGCCTTGCTGATCGGCGCGGATGTCTGACTTGTCATAGTCGAAGTAGATGTCATGCACGTTCTGTGCGAACAGCTCTTCGTCGGTGGGCGAGGGTGGTGGCGGCGGGGGCGGGGGCGGAGCCGTTACGGTCACGCGTGCCGTAGCTGTTTGGGTCCCGCCGGCACCCTTGGCTGTCAGGGTATAGGTTGTGGAATCCGCTGGTGCCACCTGTTGGGACCCGGTCGCCTGTACTGCTCCGACGCCATCAATGCTGACATCGGTGGCGTTGCTCGTCTCCCAGGAGAGCGTGGTGGATTGCCCTTTTTCAATAGTGTTGGGATTCGCCGTGAGCGAGGCTGTGGGTGCCGGCGGCGGCGGTGGCGGTGGTGGCGGCGGCGGTGCGGCCTTCTTGTGGCAGGCGCCCAGAAACAGAATGGCGCCCAACGCGAACATGAGCGTGATCCACTTCATTCGTTGCTGCTTCACTTTTCCTCCGTGCATTTTCGCGGGCCAGATGGGCACGCGCGGAATCTGAGCGGGCACAACCTGAACTCCCGCTTCCCCTGATGTGCCTTGTTCAAAAACAGCATGAAAAAGTCCTAGAAACAATCTACTACTTCCAGCTCCAGTTTGGTTGCGAATTACTGCCGACGAAAGTTAACTGTTTCTGGTTCGTGCCATCGGCCAGCATGGTCCACAGTTGCTCACTTCCCGAGCGGCTGGACTGAAAAACAATGTGCCGCCCGTCCGGCGACCACGACGGAAAATCATTTCGCCCGCCGTCATGGGTCAACTGTACCCACTGCTTGCTGGCGATGTCCATAATGTACAAGTCTTCGGCGCCAGGTGCCCCGGGCCCGTAATGGCGAATCCAGGAGAACACCAGAAACTGACCGTTGGGAGACCACGCCGGGGACACCGCATAGCCTTGGTCCGTCATTCTCTGGACGTTGGTTCCGTCGCTCTCCATGGTGTAAATCTGCGGCAACTCGGTCCGCCCGCTGACCCAGGCAATTTGTGCGCCGGTCTTCGGATTCCATACCGGCGAGACGTCCGGCATCTTAAAGGAGGTCAGCCGCTTGAGGTTTGCGCCCGATTGATCCGCGACATAAATTTCCGGGTCGCCACTGCGCGAAGAGGAGAACGCCAACTTGGTTCCATCCGGCGACCATGCAGGAGAGAGATTTGTTCCTCCAAATCTCGGAAATGAAACCAGCCGGTTGAGATCCATGGAAAACAGCAGGATGTCCCATCCGGACTTGGTGAGCGAACTGAACGCCAGCCGCGAACCATCCGGCGAGATGCGAGGAGAAAGTGAGATCGAACCCAGATGCGTGATCTGGTGCTGGTTCGCTCCGTCGTAGTCCATCCCCCAAATTTCTTTATGGCCGCTGCGGCTGCTGACGAAGAAAATCCTGCTCTCCGCGATGCCCGGAATGCCCCCGCCCAGCCGGAAGATGATTTCATTCGCGAACTTGTGTGCGATGGTGCGCGCTGCGTCGGAGGTTGGAACGTCGGTGTATTGCTTGCCCAGCACTTGCGGCGAAGCTGCGTTCTTGACGTCGTACAGCCAGCCCTGCACCGTCATGCTGTTACCACTAGCCCCGAGATTGCCGAAGGCGAGCATCGAGGCGTTGGGCGGAGGCGCGTTCCAGGCGTCAAGCCTCACATCCGGCGGATTGCCGGGAAGCTCCGTGGGATAGAAACTCTTCGAGACCATGTCGAAGATCCCGGCATTGTCGAGATCGTTCCACAAGGTGTCATTGAAAACTCTGAGGAGGTCGGCGTTCTTGGGGTCTTCCGTCGAGGCCTTGAAGTCGGCGGCCGCTAGACGCACCCTTTCCATGCCCAGGCCGGTCCCCGTCCGGATCCAATCCTGCGCGGCGGCCGGAATCGTCAGCGACACCAGGAGGGAAAGTACAAGAGTTGATCTCGCGACCGAAGGAAGCCCCCACCTTGACAGAAATGAGTTGACTGAGTTCAAAGTATGCCTGTGCATGATCTCCGATTCTTATTCTGAACGACGGCATTCAATCCATGCCGATGGCTATCTCTTATAGTCGAACCAAAACTCCACCGACACTTTATTCTCCGAATAGTCCGGGGGCAACGGTCCAAAGGTGTCGATGCGCAGCAAAGCTCGCACCGCCGATTGATCGAGCGAAGGTACACCACTCGATTGCTCAATCTGCACATTGCCGGGATGTCCGTCCCGGCCAATATCGAAAGTCAGATACACCCTACGGGCATCCGTGATGCCAGGATCGACTTCGTACTTCAGCCAGTTCTCCGAGACTTTCTGCTGCACTACCCGCACGTACCAGGCATAGCGAGTGCCGAAATCTCCGCCACCACCGGTGAAGCCGAATCCGCCCTTGGCTCCTCCAGCATTGAAAATGCCGTAGGGTCCGCTCACCGGCCCACCCTCACCAAAGGGAACTACGTTGCTGGCTTCTTCCACTGGGGGCTCGGGCTTTCGCTGGGTGGCACTGGTCTTCGGTTTTGGTTTCTGCTTGGCGTTCTTGTCCGGGATAGGGATGGCTTCGGGTTCTTTCTCTTCTGCCTTGGGGAGGGACTCGCTCAGGCCCTTGGATTCGTTGGCCAGCACGTTTTGAGTCTGCGACGGATTGGCGGGAAGTGGCACGGTGCTGACCAGGGTGACTCCCATGGCATCTCCGCCTCCGCCGATGCCCCAGGCCTCGCGCTTTCCACCGTGGGCCACCGCGGCATACAGCACGATGCAGCCCGCAACGGCGACGTGCAATCCCACTGACCAGGCCAGGTTGTGGCCCCAGCGGTCGTGTTCGAAAAAAATCTCAGTGTTGCCGGCCATGGCTGTCAATCGGCTGAGTCACGATGCTCACGTTCGTAAGTCCGGATTGTTTGACTGCGTCCATTACGGTGGCAAACGCACCAAACGGCACATCCTCATCGGCGCGGATGAAGATCGACTGGTGTTGCGGGTCGCGAATCTTCTTCCGCAGTTGGGCGGCGATCTCATTGATGTTGACAGGACTATTTCCCAGGAACACCCGCTGCTGCTTGTCAATGCTGATAACCAGCCGTTCTTCGGTGATTTCTTTGACGGTGCGCGTCCTGGGCACATTCACTTCAATTCCCGATTGCAGGACGGGGGCGGTGACCATAAAGATGATCAGCAGCACCAGAACGACATCGACCAGCGGCGTGATATTGATATCGGCCAGAGAGGTCTGCGTGCGTCCGTTGGCAGCGGTGAAGGCCATTAGCGCTTGGCCTCCGCAACGGCCTGGGGCTGGGTCCGTTCGACTGCGTTTAGCATCTCGAGCGCAAAATCATCTCCTCGGGCGGCAAATTCACGGATGGATCCGCCGATCAGGTTGTAAGCGATCACCGCCGGGATCGCGGCCACCAAGCCGGCCGCAGTGGTGATCAGAGCTTCCGAGATTCCCGGCGCAACCGCACGCAGCGTCGCTGCCCCGGCGGTGCCCAAACCGTGAAAGGCGTCAATGATTCCCCACACTGTGCCGAACAAGCCGACAAACGGCGTCACAGCACCGGTGATCGCCAGCCAGGAGACATTGCGCTCGAATCGGCTCATCTCCTCCGAGGCCGCAATCTGCATGGCGCGTTGGACGGCAATAACGTTGGTCACGATGCCAGTAGGGTTTCCGCCCTGTCTGCGGTACTCCGCAAAGCCACCGTTGAACACCGCCACCAGCGGGCTGGGCTTGAACTGCTCAGCCACCATGGCGACATCCTGCAGACGTTGGGCTTTGCGAAAGGCGCGCACAAAACGGCCGCTCTGCACCCGCGCCCGCCGCAGCAGGCTCCATTTGGAAAGAATAATGGCCCAGGAAATCACGCTGAACGCGAGAAGCACCAAGAGGACAACCTTAGCGACGGCACCGGTAGCCCCCACCAGATCGACAATCTCGCCGCCGACCACTACCACCAATAACAACGAGAAAAAGTACATTGTTTGAGGAGAACCCTGCTTTCGATTATAGACGAACGGGGATGAGATTCTTGCAGCGACGTACTCCAGGCATTAACAGGAATCCGTAGGCTCCGCCAGCACCTCAGTTTGCTCTTTACCGAACCTCTCCGCGTACTCTGCGGCCGTTCTCAGCGCTCTCAGCGTTTCAAGGTTTTGAGACCCAAGTCTTTAGTCGCAGAGATCGCGGAGATCACCCGCAGAGTGCGCGGAGAGACCTAGCAGAGAGCGAACTGAGACACCGCCAGATCCGAGAACTGGCCACTGAGAATTGGTTTTTCATGCTATCCTGCGGCCAACTTCATCGTCCCAGGACAACCGGTGCTTGCTGAACTGCGGCTCGAAAACTACGCCGTCATCGATAACGTGGTGGTGGAGTTCGCCCCTGGATTGAACTTGCTCACCGGCGAAACCGGCGCCGGCAAATCCATCCTGATTGACGCCCTCGCACTGCTCCTCGGAGAGAAGGCGTCTACCGACATCATTCGTGATGGGGCGGAGCGCGCCGTAATTTCTGCGCTATTTGAAGTTGAAGCCGAGGCAGAAAAGACAGTCGCCGGAATTCTCGAAAACAACGGGATCGACGCCGAAGAGGAGTCATTGATTCTGCGGCGCGAGATTGCAACCGGCGGCAAGGGCCGCGTCTTCATCAATAATCAGCCGGCGACGGTCGGCGTCCTGCGTCAGCTCGCGCCTTACTTGGCGACGATCCACGCCCAGAACGAGTCCCTGGTCTCGTTCAATGCGGCAGCGCGGCTTGACCTGCTGGATGCGTATGCGGGAACTCAACTTGAGGCCGTCGCCCACACCTTTCTCCGTTGGAAGGGGGTTGGCGAACGTATCGCTGAATTGCAGCGCGATGAGCAGGACCGGCTCCGCCTGCTCGATTTGTGGGCATTTCAAAGGCGTGAGATTGCAGAGGCCAAGCTGCAGGGCGGTGAAGACGAGCGCCTTGAGGCCGAGAAGCGCGTGCTAGCCAACGCAGAAAAGATCTACGGCGCAGCCATGAATGCGTTTGACCTGCTCTACGAAGGTCCGGCTTCAACATCCTCTTCGTTGCGGGCCGCGCAGAAGCATGTCGAGGAACTGGCGCGCTACGAACCGAAGTTTCAGGACGCGCTGGCGGCGGTCGAGACTGCCCGCATCAGCGTGGAAGACGTAGGCGCAACCCTGCGCGACTACGCCGGCGGCATTCAGGCTTCTCCCGAGCGGTTGGCGGAGATCGAAGACCGTCTGGCGCTGCTGGATCGCCTGAAGCGCAAGTACGGGCCAACGCTGGAAGATGTGATCCGGTTGGGTGAGGAAGTCAGCCGCAAACTTTCCGAGATGGAGAACAAAGACGAGGTTCTTGCCCAGTTGCGTGGAGAGTTGGCCCGGGCGGCGCAGGACTATCTGGCCGCAGCGCGTGCGGTTTCGAGGAGACGCGCTGAGGCGGCCCACAAGCTGGAAAAGGTCGTGGAGGCTGAAATCAACGATCTCGCCATGAAGTCAAGTTTTCATATTGAAGTGGGCGGCGGCGATGAAGAAGGGAACTGGACCGCATCGGGTTATGACCAGGCCTTGTACCTGATCGCGACCAATCCCGGCGAGCCAATGCGGCTGCTGGAGCAGATCGCTTCCGGAGGCGAGTTGTCGCGGGTGATGCTGGCGCTGAAGGCAAGCGTTGAAGCCGGAGGTAGTAAGAGAAGTGTGGCGCGGGTGCCCCTTCGAATCGCTGCGCTCCCTCAGGGTAGGCTCTCGCCTGCGAAAGCCGTACAACGGACGTTGGTGTTCGACGAAATTGATACTGGCATCGGTGGACGAGCGGCCGAAGCGGTAGGTAAAAAGCTGAAAGCCTTGGCACGATCTAACCAAGTGCTGTGCGTAACCCACCTGCCGCAGATTGCAACCTTTGCCGACCATCACTACGTGATTGAGAAGCGCGTCTCGGGCGAGCGTGCCAAGACCACTATCCGCCTAGTTGCCGGCGAGGAGCGGACCGAAGAGGTGGCCCGCATGTTGAGTGGTGCCAAGCTGACGGAAACCTCAAGGAAACATGCGGAGCAGATGCTGAAGGCGAATGGGTAACCATTCGCTGCCCAAATCTCCCCAACCGCTGCTAATCCTCTGTATTTCAGTCGCTTACGTTGACCAACGTGGTTCTTTCAGGTAAGCTTTATGCATACAACCATAGTGGGGAAGTGTACCCTTACAGGAACTTTATCGTGCCAAATGGTGACGGCAAAACGCTGCTTTTATTGAAGCCCCGGGGGTTCTGCGCTGGGGTGGTGCGGGCCATTGATATCGTGCGCATTGCTTTGGAAGCCTTCGGGCCACCCATCTACGTGCGCAAGGAGATCGTTCACAACCGCTTCGTGGTAGAAGAATTGCAGGCCAAGGGCGCCATATTTGTCGACAGTGTGGACGAGGTCCCCAATGGCGAGCGCGTGATTTACAGCGCTCACGGAGTTTCGCCCGAGGTACGCGAAGCCAGCGAAACCCGAAAACTGCGCGTCATCGACGCCACATGCCCTCTGGTCACCAAAGTCCACGTCGAGGCCGTGAAATTCGCCAAGGAAGGCTATTCCCTGATCTTGATCGGTCACCGCGACCACGACGAGGTCATCGGAACGCTGGGTGAGGCCCCCCTGGTCACCCAGGTCGTAGGTTCGCCGGAGCAGGTCGAATCACTGACCTTGCCTGATCCCGACCGGGTCGCTTACCTGACGCAAACCACTTTGAGTCTCGACGAAACTAAAGATATTATTGCCGCGCTCCGTCGCAAGTTCCCCAACATTCAGGGTCCCCATGCCCAGGACATCTGCTACGCCACGGAAAACCGCCAGGAGGCGGTGAAGCAGGTGGCGTCGGAAGCTGACCTGCTGCTGGTGGTAGGCTCGGACAACAGTTCGAATTCTAACCGCTTGGTGGAAGTGGCGCGCAACCTGGGTACGAGTTCGCATCTGATCGACAGTTTCCGCAACATCCGAGCAGAATGGCTGGAGGATGTGAAAACCATTGCCCTCACGGCGGGAGCTTCGGCGCCGGAGTGCTTGGTGGAAGAAGTGGTCAAGTTTCTTGCTACCAAGGGTTTCGACAACGTGAATGAAGTCGAAGTCATGCCCGAGAACGTGCGTTTTGGCTTGCCTCCCGAGATTGTGGAGGCCATCGCCAGCGCCCCTGCCGGAGTCACCGCGGAGTAAGCAGACTTCATGGACGACGCCTCTTCCCCAATTCCTGCTTCTGCCCCGCAGATGCGCTTCGGCAAGATCGATGATCTGGCCAGCCGGGTGGCGGCCGCCATCGATGGTGCTCGTAAGAATCTTTTCTCCCAGCAACACGAAGAGGGCTACTGGTGTGGCGAGCTGGAAGCCGACACCACCTTGGAATCCGACTACGTCCTGCTGCACACGCTGCTGGGTACGGTGGATCACGCGCGCTTCCAGAAGTGCGCAAACTACATCCTTCGCCACCAGAATGACGACGGCGGTTGGGGGGCCTACATCGGTGGACCGTCCAACGTCAGCGTTTCGGTCAAGGCGTACTTCGGTCTGAAGTTGGCAGGTTATAAGGCGGACCATCCGGTCTTAATACGGGCACGCGAGACGATCCTGGGAATGGGCGGCGTTACTGAGGTCAACACCTTCACCAAGATCTACTTGTGCTTCCTGGGGCAATACGACTACGACGCCGTCCCGGCCATCCCACCGGAAATCGTGCTGTTTCCCAGCTGGTTCTGGTTCAATATCTACGAGATTTCCTCGTGGTCGCGGGCCATCCTGGTGCCACTGTCGATCTGCTACGCGAAGAAACCCTTTAAGAAGATCCCCGACGAAATGGGTAGTGAGGAGCTTTTTGTCGGCGGGCGCGACAAGTCCCGCAGGCACCTGCATTGGTCCAAGAAGCTGATCTCGTGGCGCAATTTCTTCTTGTGCCTGGACCGCCTGGTGCACTGGTTCGAAGCCGTGCACATTCGTCCGCTGCGCTCCATCGCGTTGAAGAAAGCCGAGAAGTGGATGCTCGAGCGTTTCGAGATGAGCGATGGTTTGGGGGCGATTTACCCGTCGATTGTGAACTCCGCGGTCGCCATGCGCTGCCTGGGGTACTCGGTCGACGACCCGCAGGTCATCCGGGCCATGGATGAGTTCGAGAAACTAGGAATTGAAGAGGGCGACACCTTCCGTATGCAGCCCTGCAAGTCCCCGGTCTGGGATACGGCATACGCGCTGTTTGCCTTGGGCGAAAGTGGCGTACCGGGCAACGATCCTCGAATGGTCAAGTGTGCAGACTGGATTTTGCAGAAGCAGGTCCGCACCCCGGGTGATTGGCAGGTGAAGAACAAGAAGGGACAGCCCGGAGGTTGGTACTTCGAGTTCAACAACGAGTTCTACCCGGATGTGGATGACAGCGCCATGGTCTGCCTGGCCTTAGCTCAGGTGGAGCATCCCAACGGACGTTACCAGCGCGAGTCGGTGCAGAGGGCGATCGACTGGATGCTCTCCATGCAGTGCAGGAACGGGGGTTGGGCGTCGTTTGACAAGGACAACGACCGCATGGTCTTCCAGTACGTTCCGTTTGCCGACCACAACGCCATGCTCGATCCGGCAACGGTGGACATCACCGGGCGGATGCTGGAGATGCTCGCAGCCTACGGGTACGACAAGAACCATGCGGCGGTAAAGAAGGCTATCAAGTTCATCCGGGATGAGCAGGAAGCGGACGGTTCTTGGTTTGGCCGCTGGGGTGTCAACCATATCTACGGAACCACGCTGGTTCTGCGTGGCCTGGAAGCGATTGGCGTGGACCACCACGAGACTTACGTTCAGCAAGCCGCGGAGTGGTTGCGCATGGTGCAGAATCCGGACGGTGGCTGGGGGGAAAGTTGCGGTTCTTACGACGATCCAACCGCCAGAGGCGTCGGACCGAGCACGCCGTCGCAAACGGCTTGGGCCGTACTGGGTTTGCTGGCCGCGCAGGATACTCGCAGCGACTGTGTGGCGCGCGGAATCGCTTATCTGCTCCGTACCCAGAAAAGAGACGGTTCCTGGGACGAGTTTTATTGCACCGGGACCGGTTTCCCACGCGTGTTTTACCTCATGTATCACATGTATCGGCAGTACTTCCCGCTGATTGCGTTGACCACCTACAAGAAGGTGATGGCGGGGAGAAACAGCAATTAGCATTTAGCACTTAGCATTGGGTCGTAGGGATTTCAGTTGAGTTGCGGAGCGGTCTCAGGGCTAACTGCTAAGTGCTAAAGGCTGGATCGCACCAGAAGTCTGGAGCTTATCGAACCTATGGCGGTACCGATTTCGCAGATGTGGACGGTGGCAACCTATGTCCTCGGGCAGAAGCTCAAGGGGCGCAAGCAATATCCCCTTGTCCTGATGTTGGAGCCGCTTTTCCGCTGCAATCTGGCCTGCGCCGGTTGTGGAAAGATCCAATATCCCGCCCACGTTCTGAAAATGCAGCTCACGCCCGAGGAGTGCTTCCGGGCAGTGGATGAATGTGGCGCGCCCACCGTTGCGATTCCCGGCGGTGAGCCTCTTTTGCACCCCCAAGTTGGGGAAATCGTTGAAGGTCTGGTCGCGCGCAGGAAGTACATCTATTTGTGTACGAACGCGCTGCTTCTCAAGCAGAAGATCGATCTGTTCAAGCCCAGCAAGTACCTGACCTTCTCCGTCCACATGGACGGGCAGCGTGAACACCACGATTTTTCTGTATGCCTGGATGGCGGATACGACAAGGCGCTGGAAGGCATCAAAGAGGCACTGGCACGCGGGTTCCGGGTCACTACCAATACCACACTCTTTGACGGCGCCGATCCCAAGAGCGTGCGCGCCTTCTTTGACGAGATGATGGACCTGGGCGTCGAAGGAATGATGCTCTCTCCGGGCTACTCTTATGAGAAAGCACCCGACCAGAGCCATTTCCTGGGCCGTGCCCGCACCCGGCGGCTGTTTCGCGGAATTCTCTCAAACCGCAAACCAGGTTGGCGGTTCAATATGTCGCCGCTATTTTTGGAATTCCTCATGGGCAAGCACGACTACCCCTGCACCCCGTGGGGCATGCCGACATTCAATGTGTTCGGCTGGCAGAAGCCCTGTTACCTGCTGCAGGACGGCTATGCGGACACGTTTACGGAGCTATTGGAGACTACCGAGTGGGCTCGCTACGGCACCGAATCCGGTAACCCGAAGTGCGCGAACTGCATGGTACACAGCGGCTACGAGGCCTCAGCGGTGAATCACACTTTTAGTTCGGTCAGTGGCTTGTGGCAAACAGTTCGAGCGATGGTATCCAATAGATACGAGGATCCTGCCGCACTGCGATTGTTAGAGGAGCCGGCCCGTCCGGTTCATTCGTCCAATCCGCTGGTACAGATTGAGAGCCACGCACCCGAGGAGACGGCAGTTTGAGTGGAAGAGAAGCAGGTCATACGCCTACCGAGAGTGACCCCGACACATTGGAAGTCGCGCCTGGCGCAGCCCGCGAAAAGCTGGAGGGCTGGGTGCCAGACTTGGCCACGCCCGAAGAACTCCGTACTGCCCTCGAGCGGGCTTTCGATTATCGCGGAGATGTCCAGATCACTCGCAAGGACGGCACCAAGATCGAAGGCTACGTCTTCGATCGGCGCCGCGGCCGCGGGCTGGCGGACAGCCTGGTGCGCCTCTTGCCCAAAGATGGCGGCCCGAAGCTGGCTATCGCTTACGGCGAAATCGCAGCCCTGGCGTTCACCGGGCGAGACATGGCCGCAGGCAAGAGCTGGGAGGCGTGGGTCCAGCATTACTGGGAGAAGAAGACCGCAGGAGAAAGCGACATCTCGCTGCAGCCGGAGAAACTGGAATAGCGGCTTTCAGCTCTCAGCCGTCGGCTTTCAGCAAGAGGCTTAAACCTGATGGCTGAAAGCTGACAGCCGAAAGCCCAAATGCTTGCTTTCGTCACAGGCGCGACCGGATTCGTGGGAAGCCACGTGGCTCGGGTTCTGGCCGAGCAAGGCGCCGACCTCCGGTTGCTGGTTCGTGCCAGCAGTGACCTCCGCAACATTGCGTCACTGAAGGCGGAACATGCCGTCGGTGATCTGCGCGACCCGGTTTCGATTGAGAAGGCGATGGCAGGTTGTGAGGTAGTCTTCCACGTTGCCGCTGACTATCGCCTGTGGGTGCTTGATCCCGAGGAAATGTACCGCGCCAATGTTTACGGAACGCAGGCTATTCTGGACGCGGCTCGCAAGAATGCGGTGCGCCGGGTGGTTTACACCTCGAGTGTGGCGACGATGGGGTTTTCGTCGAATGGCCACCTGGCAGACGAAAGTTCGCCGGTGTCCCTGGAGAACATGATCGGCCCCTATAAGCGATCGAAGTTCATGGCTGAGCAAGTAGCCATCGAAGCGGGCCGGGGCGGGATGGATGTGGTCGTGGTGAATCCATCAACTCCGGTGGGAGAGAGGGATATCAAGCCGACCCCAACCGGGCGAATTGTCGTGGATTTTCTGAAGAAGAAATTTCCCGCTTACGTGGACACAGGGCTGAACCTGGTGGACGTCGCGGAGTGCGCCCGTGGTCACCTGGCGGCACTGGAGAAGGGAAGAAGCGGTGAGCGCTATATTCTGGGCGGAGAGAACCTGACGCTTAAGCAGATCCTCGACAAGCTCGCCACGATTACGGGCCTGCCTTCGCCAAGAATCAGGGTTCCTTACGTAATGGCGTTAGCCACCGGTGTTGTCGATGAAATGGTCACGGGGCGTATTCTGGGTCGAGAACCGCGAGCCACGATTGACGCGGTTCGCATGGGGCGTAAGAAGATGTTCGTGTCATCGGCCAAGGCCGAGCGTGAGCTGGGATGGAAACAGGTGCCGGTTGACCGCGCCTTGCGCCGCGCGGTGGAATGGTTCCAGGCCAACGGGTATGCGTAGGAACGAGCGGCCTAGGCCGTCGCGGCAGGTCGCCGCAGGAAATTGAAACTTGCCAGATTCGTGCAAAGTCGGGGTTGTGGCCGCGCTCGAGCGGGAGGTCTGGCCGTTGGTCAAGGACTGGCCGGTTCACCGCCGGCAACACGACGAACGCTGGTTCAAGTTCTTTGAGAAAGACGGGGTGGCGCTGGTATGCGGAGGTATCGGCGCCGAAGCGGCCCGGCGCGCTGCTGAGGCGATTCTCACCTTGTATCACCCCGCGCTTATCATTTCCGCAGGCTTTGCCGGCGGGCTCGATGCAAGTTTGCGAGCGGGCGACACCTTGATTCCGCAGCATGTGATTGATGCCGACGACGGCAGCCGCACGGAACATGCCTTCGGCCATGGCGTGCTGGTCAGTTTTCAGAATGTTGCCGATATCAAGCAGAAAGCTAAGCTGGGCAAGGCTTTTGGCGCTCAAGCAGTGGACATGGAAGCTGCGGCTGTGGCGCGTTGTGCGGAGGCGCACGGAGTGAAGTTCCTGGCCTGCAAGGTCATCTCCGACGCCAGTGATTCTCGCATGCTGCCCATCATGCGCTTTGTTGGAAGCGACGGGCGCTTCTACCCACTACGGCTTCTTGCTCATGTTGTGCTGCGACCCTGGCTTTGGGGTAGGTTGTTTCGGCTGGCGCAAGACAGTGCTATGGCGGCGGCCAAGCTTTGTGAGGCGCTGGCTGAGCCGAAGGTGCTGCAACACGCGGATTCGGAAAAGCAGCTTCTGACACAGTGACTGACATCGGGATGGCAATCGCTGGACCAATCGCAATCGAAGAGCAGCGGAAACGGATCCCCGCCACCATGCAGGCAGCGGTGTATCGGGGTGTAAATGACGTGCGCCTGGAGAGCGTGCCAGTACCGCAGATTGGACCCGGTGACCTGCTCGTGCGGGTGCATACCTGCGGCATCTGCGGGACCGACTTGAAGAAGATCGCCACCGGCTCGCACTCTGCGCCGCGCATCTTCGGACACGAAACCTCGGGTGTGGTGGCCGCCGTGGGCTCCGACGTGCCTGGATTCACACCCGGCGACCGGGTTGTGTTCTTCCACCACATCCCCTGCGGAGAATGCTTCTATTGCCAACACAAGACTTTTGCTCAATGTGAGACTTACAAGAAGGTCGGATGCACCGCCGGATTCGAACCGGCCGGTGGAGGATTCGCGGAATACGTCCGGGTGATGGACTGGATTGTGCGACAAGGCACGGTGCGGATTCCCGAGGGAGTTTCGTTCGAGCAGGCGTGTTTTGTCGAACCGGTGAATACCTGCATGAAAGGTATCGAGAGGCTCCAACTTTCGCCTGGTGAGGTTGTTCTAGTGATGGGTCAGGGGCCGATTGGCATCATATTGAGTACATTGGCCAAACGGGCAGGAACTAGGGTAATCACTTCCGATTTGTATCCCCGGAGGCTTACAATATCAGCATCATTCGGCTTACCGAACATGATTGACGCGTCTCGCACCGATACGGTCAAGGCGGTGCGGGAGCAAACCGAAGGCCGCGGCGCCGACGCTGCCATTCTCGCCGTCGGAAGCAATGGCCTGGTCCGGGCCGCCATGGACGCGGTGCGACCCGGGGGACGGGTTTTGTTGTTTGCTCAGACAGCGCGTGGGGAGACGAGTATCGACCCGGCGGCCGTCTGCGTCGATGAGAAGACACTAGTGGGGTCTTATAGCGCTTCCGTCGAGTTGCAAAAGGAGTCGGTGCGGTTCGTGATGGGCCGTGAAATGGACTTGGAAAAACTTATCAGCCACCGCTTTCCATTATCCAGCAGCGTAGAGGCCTTGAACCTGGCGGCCCATCCCCAAGCGGATTCGATGAAAGTTGTGATTCAAGCGGGCAGCGGCTGGGGAGGAAGTTCAGAGTGAACGGAAAGATGACAGCAGCCGTCCTCTATGGCAAAGAGGACGTGAAGATTGAAAAGGTGCCTATCCCACGCCTGGGTGAGGGGGAGGTACTGGTAAAGGTACAGGTCGCACTGACCTGCGGCACCGATCTCAAGGTCTACCAGCGCGGCTACCACGCGCGCATGATTGTCCCGCCGGCTTTGTTTGGGCACGAACTGGCCGGCGTGATCGAGGAGGTGGGCCCCGGAGTCCGCAGCTTCCGCAAGGGAATGCGAGTGGTGGCGCTGAATTCGGCGCCGTGTCAGATGTGCTTTTATTGTTCCCGCCATCAGGAAAACCTGTGCGAGGATTTGCTCTTTAACAACGGTGCCTATGCCGAATACATCCGCATTCCGCGGCGAATCGTCGAGAGCAACATGTTAGCCATCCCCTCGGATGTGACCTTTGAAGAGGCGGCGATGGTGGAACCTCTGGCGTGCGTGCTCCGCGGTCTGCACGAGACCGGAGTGGAGATCGGCGATACCGTGGCCGTCATCGGAGGCGGACCCATCGGTCTGATGTTTGTCCAGGTCGCCACCGCGGTTGGTTGCAAGGTCATTTCGGTCGTCAAGCGTGATTCCCAAGTCAGCGCCGCCAAGCAAATGGGCGCCCACCAGGTGGTCCAGATCACCAAGGTCAAGGACCCGGTTGACGCGGTGCGCATGCTCTCGCCGGAGAAACGCGGCGGCGATGTAGTGATCGAGGCCGTGGGCCGTCCCGAGGCATGGGAGTGGGCCATCGACATGGTGCGCAAGGGCGGCACCGTCAACTTTTTTGGGGGATGCGCCAGCGGTACCAAGGTGCAGCTGGACACCAACCGGCTCCACTACTCAGAAGTCACGCTCAAAGCGACTTTCCATCACACCCCGGAGACCGTACGAAAGGCTTTTGCTCTGATCGCCGAGAAGAAGATTCGTTCCACCGACTACATTACCGGCGAAGCACCGCTTTCCCGTTTGCAACAGGTCCTTCGCCACATGCTGAACCGCAACGGCGATATCAAGACCGCAATCATTCCCGGGCACTAGCACCAAGGCTAACTTCCGGGAACAGAACTGACCATGTCATCCATTGCCAGCAACGAGTCCCGGACTGCTGTTTCTCCTGCCTTGGCAGGCTGGTTGCGTCTTCCGCCCGAGTATGCCATTCCCGACCAGGCGCCCACGGCGGAAGAGGCCCAGCAGTATTGCCGCAGGCTGGCACGCACCCACTACGAGAATTTCTCGGTGGCAACCTGGTTTCTTCCCCAACGGCTGCGACAGCATTTCTTCAATATCTACGCATATTGCCGGATCTCGGACGATTTGGGAGACGAGGTGGGAGACCCACGCGTCTCTCTGCAGCTGCTCGGCCAGTGGGAAGCCGAGTTGGAGGCATGCTATGAAGGCAGTCCCCGCCATCCGGTGTTCGTCGCGCTCGCCGAAACCGTCCGCTGCTTCGAGATTCCGAAGCAAACGTTTGTTGACCTGTTGACAGCGTTTCGCCAAGACCAAACGGTTACGCGGTATCCCACATTCAGCGATCTGCTCGGCTACTGCCGGTATTCTGCCAACCCTGTAGGCCATCTCGTGCTTTATGTTTGCGGCTATCGTGATGCCGAACGCCAGGGGCTTTCCGATTTCACTTGCACCGCCCTGCAGCTGGCGAATTTTTGGCAGGACGTAAGCGTAGACTACGCCAAAGGCCGCGTATACCTCCCCTTGGAGGACCTTCGACGTTTCGGTGCAAGCGAAGGTGATATTGCGACGCAGCAGAACACTCCGGCGTTCCGGGACCTGATGCGGTTCGAGGTAGACCGGGCACACGAATGGTTCCAGAGTGGCCTGCCACTGGCTAAGAAGGTCACCCGCGAGCTGGCCATCGATATTGAATTGTTCAGCCGGGGTGGGCAGGAGATCCTCAGGGCGATCGAGCGTCAGGGGTACTGCGTGCTTGGCCGGAGACCGTCCCTTTCCAGGTCGCGTAAATTGGCCCTGCTGGCCCGCGCGGCGTGGGGTAAGCTGCGATGAGCGCCGCCGTGCAGCCCGCTCCAGCACCCTTCGCCCCTACCGAATCGCAACTCGCGGTTGCATACTCGGTGTGCCGCCACATTACGCGGGCAGCGGCCAAGAATTTCTACTACGCGTTCCTGGTCCTGCCGACGCCAAAACGACAGGCCCTGTGTGCTGTCTATGCCTTCATGCGGCGTTGTGATGACATCGCCGATGATGCCACGCTGCCTTTCCACGAGCGACGACAAGAGATAACGTCTTGGCTGGAGGCAGTTCATCGAACCCTGGCTGGGCAACCCACCGATGATCCGATTTTGCTGGCCTTGGCTGACGCACAACGGCGTTACAACATCCCTGTCGAACTCCTGGATCAGCTGGCCTATGGAACGGAGATGGATGTCGATGTCGACGTCGAGGACCTGTTGCTGTGCGAAACTGCAGAGTCAACGGCCCTGATCCGCTACCGCACTTTCGAGGACCTTCGCCTGTACTGCTACCGGGTCGCATCCGTCGTGGGCCTGGTTTGCATTCGTATTTTCGGTTATCGCGACCCGGCCGCAGAACCGCTGGCCGAGCGTTGCGGCCTGGCTTTTCAGCTGACCAATATCATTCGTGACGTGAAAGAAGACGCGGCGATGGGGCGGGTTTACTTGCCGGAAGAGGATCTGGCGAGGTTTGGAATTTCACCGCTAGAGTTGCGCTCCCCTCCTGACCCCGCGAGATTACGCCCGCTGCTGGCAATGGAAACCGACCGTGCGCGTGAATACTACCGCGCTGGAGACGAATTGGTCCGGTTCATTGACGAAGATAGCCAACCGGCGCTCTGGGTTCTGGTCACCATTTATCGGCGCTTGCTGGACAAAATTGCACTCCGCCAGTACGACGTTTTCTCCAGTAAGGTCAGCCTAACAGTGCGGGAGAAGCTCGGCATTCTAGCCAGGGGCTTCATGAAGCGTCTCGCGTGATGGCCGGAACCTCGTCACAGGCTCCCACGGTGGCGGTTGTGGGAGGAGGGTTGGCCGGCCTGGCAGCCGGGTGCGCGCTTGCGGACAGTGGATTTCGCGTAACCCTCTTTGAACGCCGCCCTTATTTGGGCGGTCGCGCCTCGTCGTACCAGCACCCCGGCACCGGTGAAGTGGTGGACAATTGCCAGCATGTGCTGCTGGGGTGTTGCACGAATCTGATCCAGTTCTATAAGCGGGTCGGAGTCGAGCGGAAGATCCGCTGGTTTGACCGGTTGACGTTTCTTGAACCTGGCGGCCGGGCTTCAGTGATAAAACCGTCGGCGTTGCCCGCGCCACTCCATTGCGGCCCCGCGTTCTTGCGTGCTGCCTGCCTGCACCTGCAAGATAAGCTGGCGATTGCCGCCGCCATGGCCGCGTTGGCGCCCACCACGCCGCGGGATTCTGGCGAGTCATTTCTCACCTGGTTGCGTCGTCATGGACAAACCGAGCGGGCCATCGACCGCTTTTGGAAGACCATCCTGGTAAGCGCGCTTAACGAAGACCTCGACCGGATTTCCGTGCCCTATGCTGCCCAGGTCGTCCGTGAATCTTTTTTGAAATCTGCTTCCGCCGGCCGGATGGGAGTACCAACTGTACCCTTGACCGATCTGTATGGTGTTGCAGGAGAATACATTACCGGCCGTGGAGGCGAGGTCTGCTTCCGCAGCGGTGTGGAGTGTTTCCGGGGTGAACCCGGCGGCGTGAAGCTGTTAGTCGGAGGCCGGGAGACGGCATTCGATTTTGCCGTGTTGGCCATTCCCTTCGATGCTCTGTCCCGTATCCTGCCCCAGACTTCGGCAGCAGAGCCTCTGCGGCACGCGCTGGGGAGATTCGAGACTTCACCCATCACCGGTATCCACTTTTGGTTTGATCGCCAAATCACTGATCTGGAACACGCGGTCTTGCTTGACCGGACGATTCAGTGGATGTTCCACAAGTCCAAACTGCTCGGACGTGAAGGCGCCGAGGGTACCAGCAAGGGCGAGGATTCAGCGCCTGGGGCAAACGGCAGCTACGTCGAGCTGGTCGTCAGTTCGTCGAAGTCTTTGGTGGAAAAATCCAAGACCGAGATTGTTGAACTTGCCTTGAAGGAACTCCGCGAGTTCTTGCCCGGGGCACGCGACGCAAACTTGGTGAAGTCCACGGTCATCAAAGAAGTCCACGCGACATACTCTGCGCGCCCAGGCGTGGATGCCTTCCGGCCGCCGGCTGAAACGCCGTGGTCGCGCGTCTTTCTCGCGGGAGATTGGACCGCCACAGGATGGCCCGCCACCATGGAGGGTGCAGTGCGCAGCGGCTACGTGGCAGCCCAACGCGTCGCACGGCTGGCTGGCCTGCGGGAAGCGGCTTTTCTGGTGCCGGACTTACCGGCCGCGGGGTTCATGCGGCTGTTTGGATGAAACCGTGCGGAACGGGTCAGGCAGCCAGGAGGACCACGCCGCCGGCCACCAGCAGCGCCGCCACCCAGCGACGCTGGTCCACCCGCTCGTGCAGGAAGATCTTGGCGGCCAGTGCGTTGGTCACGAAGGTGAGAGAGGTCGAGGCTGGGACAATCAGACTCACATCGCCCCAGGACAGTCCAAAAAGCAGGCTGTAGAAGGCAACGGCCATGGCCAGAATGCCGAGAGGGAAGTTTGGATTGCGCAGCACGCGTCCCACGACGGCCAGCAGACCTGAGCGGCGTCGAAGTTGTCCCACATCCCCGACTTGCTTCATGGCCCGCGAAAGCAATACGTCGCCAGCGGTGGAAGTCAGTACGATGGCTGCAACTGCACCCCATTCGTAAATAGACTTCATGGCTCTGCCCCCGAGGAAAGCTGCACCGCCAATGCGTCATTCGACTCCACCTGCCGCGGGTGGGGGGTCAACGCTGGGCCCAGGGTGACAAATCCCACGCCGATCGAGATCAGGGCAACCCCTAACCAACGGCCGAGGCTAACGGTCTCGTGCAGGAAAAATCTTGCAATCAGCGTAATCAGGATATAGCTGACCGAGGTCGCCGGCAGAACGTAAGTCAGATCGGCCCACGAAAGCGCCGTCATGTAGCAGGCGAAGAATCCCAGCAGCAGGAGAATTCCCAGCGCAACCGTGGGATTCAGGACGGTCAGGACGATCTCCGGCAGGCGGTGCAGGGAAATGCTGCCGACTTGCTTCATGCCCAGAGAGAGCAGGCAATCGCCGACAGCGGCAAATACGGCCACACCAGCCAGCACTAGATACTTACGAAATGTCACGCGGTTTTCCTATGCCTTGGCCGGTGCAGCTGCGGCGGTGGAGTCTTCCTTTTCGCGTCTCTCCTTGACCCACTTATGCCGGGTGGCGCGGAGTTTCAAAAAGGACTTCGCCTCTTTGTACAGACGTTTGCGCTCGACGCCGTCAAACGCGGCCTTCCGCAGGATGCGGAAGACTGCCTTTGGACGGAAGTAATACTCATCGTAGAAACGATGGACTGATTCCAATATCTCTTCCGCGGGCAGACCCGGATATTGGATGTGGGCCAACTGGTGCCCGCCCTCGTCCACCATCTTGTTGTCCGCCACCATGAAGCCGTTTTTCACAGCGTAGTCATAGAGCTCGGTCCCCGGATATGCGTGGGCAACAGAGACCTGGATCGTCTCCACGTCCAGCTCCTTAGCAAACTGGATCGTGTTCTGGATGGTTTCGCGAGTTTCGCCGGGCAGCCCGAGAATGAAATCACCATGGATGACGAGTCCCAGCTTATGACAATCCTTGGTGAACTGGCGTGCCCGCTCGATGGTCGCGCCCTTCTTGATGTTTTTCAAGATCTGCTGATCGCCGGATTCGTAGCCCACGATCAGCAACCGGCAACCCGCTTCCTTCATGGCCTTCAAGGTCTCGTAGTCTGTGGTGACGCGTGAGGTACAAGACCAGGTCAGCTTCAACGGCTTGAGCTTCGAGCAGAGTTCGATCGTCCGTGCCCCTTGAATATTGAAGGTGTCGTCATCGAAGAAAAACTCGCGCACGTTGGGCCAGTATTGTTTTGCCTTGGCCATCTCGCGTGCCACATCGTCGGTGGACCGCTTACGCCAGGGGTGTCCGCTCAAGGTCTGCGGCCACAGGCAGAAGGTGCACTGCGCCGGGCAGCCGCGCGTGGTGTAGAGCGAAACGAAAGGGTAGAGCAGGAACGGCACGTTGTAGCGAGTGACGTCCAGGTCGCGCCGGTAGACATCGGTCGCATGGGGCAGGGAATCCAGGTCCTGAACCTCCGCGCGATCGGGGGTGTGCACGATCGATCCGTTTTTCCGGTAGGAAATGCCCAGGATCTCTTCCAGAGGCTTGCCTTGAGCAAACTCGACCGCCGCGTAATCAAACTCCTTGCGTACCACGAAATCGATCGCCGGGCAGTCCTTGAGCGACCTTTCGGGCAGCACGGTCACGTGCGGGCCGACAAAGGCGATCTTGATCTTGGGATTAACTTCCTTGATCTTGTGCGCCAGCCGGATGTCTCCAGGAAAGCCCGGCGTACTGGTGAACAGAACTAGGAACTCATAGTCACGGGCGATCTGGATGGTTTCTTCGGCCGAAACATGGTGCGGGGGAGCATCCAGCAGGCGGGCACCCTCCAGCATTCCGGCAGGATAAGCCAGCCACACCGGATACCAGTATGACTCGATCTCGCGGGTCGCGGGCCAACGAGACCCCGCCCCTCCGTCGAAATTCTCAAATGAGGGTGGATTCAAAAACAGAGTTTTTAGGGGCATATTTATGGGTAATTTATACTAACATCTTTCCCGCCATTTGCTCATTCCCCGGTATATTTCAAGTACATGCACCGTTGGGCATTTACTTGCCAATACCCACCCAGTTGGCGAGTTCGCCGGTGGCCCGCAGGAGGGTGATACGGGCCCGTTCCAGGTCAAAATTGGCATCCTGGAGCGCGTTATAGCGGTCATTGGCCTGATTCCGGGCCTCGTCCTCATCGTGGAGAGTTCCCGTCCCAGCATCGACCCGAACAAGAATCGCATCCAGATTCGACTTTGCGATCTGGTACTCGAGATCGGCCACCTCCCGCGCTGCGGCCAACTGGTCCACCGAGCGCTGCAATCTCAAGGTCTGGTCGGAGACGCGGTCTCGAGTTGTATCCGCATCTTTCTTGGCCCTGAGCGCGTCGGCATCGGCTGCCTGGGCCCGGGCACGCTGCGCCGGGCTGAAGAAGGGAAAGCGGATCGCCACACCTAGGGTTGCATTGTGCCGCTGGAAGCTTCCGGCGCGGAAGAAGTCCTGATAGTTGTTATAGGTGGAGAGCAACGCGTATTGGGCAGCGAAGTCAACGGTCGGCCACATGGAGCGATGTTCGCCGCGAGCGTGGAAACCCAGGGCAGTAGAATGTAGCGATGCCACTTGGATCACGGGACTCATCTCCATGGCTTTGGCCATCAAATTGTCGTCCTGCTTGATTTCTGGCAACGCTGGAACCGAATCAGGGATCGCTTCAATCGAGGCGGCCGGCAGGCCGGTCATTTGCGAGAGCCGGTTGCGCAGGATGTCGATCGAACCCTGCGCCTGCGAAATACGGAGATAGATCCGGGCAGTGCCAAGTCGCGCCTGATTGCGTGCCAGAGGGCTATCGACTCCCTCCTGCACGCGTTGATTGACAGTCTCTTCCATCTTCAGGGCGCGCGCGTATTCTGCGCTCAGATGAGACATGAGCGTTTGCCACTTGCTCAGCTCGGTGTAGGCGAGAACCGCATCCTGAATTACCTGGTCGCGCTGGTCTTTCGTCTGCACCGAACTGGCCTGCCATTCCGTCCTGGCTTCGCGCACAAAGTCGCGCAGCGCGGGATTGAACAGCGCGGATTGTGCCGTGGTGTTGATGATCGACGGCGCTGATCCTTCCAGGGTCAGGGGATAGCCCCAACTCTTACCCAATCCTGACCCAACTATCAACGTCGGCACGTACTGGTTGCGTAACTCGTGGTAGGAGGCAAACGCTCGCTGCTGGGCTGCATCAGCAGCCGCCGCAGTAGAGCCATGGCTCAGCGCCAGCTCCACAATTCGTTTAAGAGGCACGGTTTCCGCCGCAAGAATGGCGGAAGATTGCAAGGCCATGACGCCGAGGACAAACCAGAAGGCAAGTGCGGCACGACGCGAAGCGGGTTTCATCGGTTCACCTCAAGAAAGCAGGAATTCGAGAATGAGATTGTCAGCGGGATGCCCGCTGTCAGCGCGAAGCTGTCGAATCCGCACTCTGGCGTTCAAGGCGATTCAACGCATCTCGCGCAGGAGAAAAGCTGCTAACCAGGGCGAGCGCAGCGCGATACTCCTGGGCTGCCGCCGCCTTGTCTCCGTCTTTCTCCAACAAGGTGCCCAGTAGGTAATGGGCCTTGAAAGCGGGGGCCTCTTCAACCGTTCCGTTGGCGAGGTAGCGGCGCAGCAACCGCGCCGCCTCGGGGAGGTCACGTTTGATGCGGACCAGGACGCCATTCGGGCGACGTAGGTCAATTCCTCCTCGACGTAGGCGTCGCTGAACAGGTTCATCTTCTGAAAGTAGATATCGCCCGCGTTGCAGAAGTTGCATCGAAACGGACAGCC
>JAIQFW010000177.1 GCA_020073105.1 Terriglobia bacterium | reverse complement strand
CAAGACGTTCCTCAAGAACTTCGAACTTAGCAACATCCTGAACCTTCAGTCGGGGCGGCCGTTCACGATCTTTGTGGGCAACGACATTAACAACGATACCAACCCGGTGACCGACCGTGTCGGGTTGTCACGGCGCAATGCATACCGCGGTGACCACCTTTATGCCAACGATATTCGTCTCGCTTACAAATTCAACATACGCGAGAACAATCGCCTGGAGTTGGCCGTGGACGCGTTCAATGTGTTCAACCGGCAAAACGTGGACGAAGTGACCTCTGTCTATGGCGGCGGCACGATTGACTTCTGCGGCGCGACTCCGCAGCGCTTTGGGGATGCTGCTTCACTTGCGATTCAGAATGGAGGGGTGAGCTGCAATGGAGCTACCAATGGCGGGGCTCCGGCGCCAAACCCGCTATTCGGAACACCGAGAACCATGTTTAACCCACGACAGCTGCAGTTTTCGGCGAAGTTTTCATTCTAAGAGGACCGACTGGAAAAACGCATGAACATTCTTCGTAGAGGTTGTTGCCTGGTTTTCGTCACGGCGGTGGGCATTGGTTCTGTCGCGCAGAACCAGAGGACCGAGATCAAGCACGCCCCGGCGGCGGCAACTTCGCCGGCTTCGGGCCACGACATGTTCATGAGCTACTGTGCCTCGTGCCACGGCAAAGATGCCAAAGGAAATGGCCCGGCGGCGGCTGCGCTGAATGCGGCTCCGGCAGACCTGACGTCTTTGGCAAAGCAAAATGGCGGCAAGTACCCTGACATGAAGGTCACCAGCGTTGTGCGCGGCCAGGCCAAAGTGGTGGCCCACGGTACCCAGGAAATGCCGGTTTGGGGGACGGTCTTCTGGCGCATGAGCCAGGGACACGAAGGGGAAGTGCAGCAGCGGATCGCGAACCTCAGCAACTACATCAAGTCTCTCCAGGAGAAGTAACGTCGCAGCTTGTCCTGCGGTCCGCTTGCCGGGAGGGTATGTTCTTCGGGGTAGTCGAAATACTCCCAGCCTGCCTTGGACCTCAGGCGGCGGCTGTTTCCGCGGATCGGGCGGCTGCAACCCTGCGATGAACTCCGGCGCAACAACCCGCCTTGCCCCCACACGTTTCGAGCGCCAACTCGCGAGGATCCTCGACCACGCCACTGCCGTCTTCTACGAAAAGGGCTACGAGCGGGCCACCATGCGGGATCTGTCCCGATCCAGCGGTCTGTCACTGGCGGGGTTGTACCATTATTTCGAATCCAAGGAGAAGCTTCTCTACCTGATTCAGCGCCACTACTTCAAGACCGTCATGGAGCGGTTGAACGCCCGCTTGAAGGATGTCACCGACCCTGAGGAGCGGGTGCGCGCTTTCATCCACAACCATCTGGAATACTTCGTGGCCAACTTCAAGGCCTACAAGGTGCTCTCCCATGAGGACGACGTACTGCGGAACCAATTCGGAGCCGAGATTGCCGCCCTCAAGCGTGAGTACTACCGCAGTTGTGCCAGCTTGGTGGAGGATCTGAAGCGGGCCAGACAACTGAATTTCAACAACCGGATTGCGGTCATGGGCCTGTTCGGCAGCATCAACTGGCTGCACACGTGGTATAACCCGCGAGTCGATGGTAACGCTGACGCCGTGGCGCGCGAGATCAGCGACGTGTTCTTGAAGGGGATCTGCTCCGTGGCACGCGGCCCCGAAGGTGGACAAACCTGAAATGACTTTCAAAGGGGGTATGACCAAAATGTTGTTCAACACTTGACAAGTTGAACATTTCAAGGCAAGATGCCGTCCCTAATAAGGAAAATCAGCGATTACCGCATGGAGCGCCTCCAGGTTCATCGGGTCAGTGTCGCGGATCAGGTAGCGGGTATCCTCCGCCAGCGCATTCTGGCGGGGGAATTGCGCCCTGGAACCGCCTTGCCCGAGGTCTCCGTTTCTGCCGCCCTCGGGGTTTCCCGCAATACCTTGCGTGAAGCGGTACGAATTTTGGCGCTGGAAGGCCTGCTCAAGCGCGACATCCATCGTGGGGTGTCGGTCTCTCACCTGTCGATCGCTGACGTGGAAGAGATTTATCGCCTGCGCCGGATGCTGGAAATCCCAGCGGTCTATGCTGCCAGGAAACCGTCGGTCGAAATCCTGCGACAAATGCGCTCTCTGGTGGACGAGTATGAGGCCGTCGTGCACGCCCGCAATTGGGTACGCGCGGTGGGCGTCGACTTTCAGTTCCACACCCAGTTGATTCGATTTCACCGCAACAACCGGCTGGAATCCTTCTATCAGAAACTGATCGGTGAATTGCGCATGGGAATGGTGCTGGTGGACCGTGTGCACGATGATCCTGGCGGCTTGATACCGGTGCATCGGGAGATTTGTGAACTACTTGCGGCGGGAGAATTGAGAAAGTGTGCGGTTCTCCTGGCGCAACACCTGGATGATTCGGAGGCCAGGCTCAGGGACATCGTGAGTCGTTACGCGGATTTGAGAAGGGTCAGAACGGGCACTTAGATATTTTTGGGATTTCAGATTCAGCAGCGGTCAAGACGTAACCAGGAGGCTACGATGAAGCCGGAAGTGCGAAAGTCTGCCGTGCTGTGCAGTCTGGTGTGCTGGCTGGTGTGGGTTGCGGGGACGTCCACCGCAGCCGCTCAGACCATAACTGTCACCATTCAGGGCCGGGTCTATGACGCCACGGGAGCGGCCATCCCGCAGGCCGGCGTAACCGCAGTGAACGCAGCGACCGGTTTGACCCGTTCTACCACTGCCGGTGCGTTGGGCGACTACCAGATTACGTCGCTCCCCCCGGGCGATTACACCCTTACAGCCGAGAAGCAGGGCTTCCAGAAGTCCGCCAAGAAGATACACCTCGACGTTGGCGGAGCGGGAAACCTGGACTTCTCCCTGGCCCCTGGCCAGGTGCAAACGCAGGTGGAAGTACAAGACGTGGGCGAAGCGGTGGAAACCAGCCGCACCATGGTCAGCTCGGTCATCGACGAGCAAAAGATCCAGAACTTGCCCGTCAACGGACGGCAATTCATTGATTTCGCCCTGCTGGCTCCGGGTGTCACCGTTGGCGATACGACGTCGGGCAGCACCGACGTCATCATTGAGCCGGTGACCAAGCTGTCGTTCGCCGGGCAGAACATTCACTACAACTTTGTCGCGATTGACGGCGCGGACAACATGTCCACGGCCTCGGGAATTCAGAAGACCACGCCCTCGCAGGAAGCGGTCCAGGAATTCCGCGTCATCAATAGCAGCTACAGCAGCGAGTTCGGGCGGGCCGTGGGTGGCATCGTGAACATCATCACCAAGAGCGGCACCAACGATCTCCACGGCTCGGTTTATGAGTACTTCCGCAATGACGCCATGGACGCTAAGAACCCCCTGGCTGGACAGGGGTTCAACAAGCTCCGCCAGAACCAGTTTGGAGTCACGCTGGGTGGTCCTATCGTCAAGGACAAGACGTTCTTCTTCGGCAACTACGAAGGACAACGCCACAGCGAGTCGCCGTTCTATAACTCGGCCGTGCTGAACAACCTGACTGCGATCAACAACGTGAAGACCAACGTGTTCGGCCTGCCGGCAGAAGACCTCAAAGTGACGCGCACCATCGACTACGACAATCTCTTGCTCAAGATCAACCACAGCTTCAATGATCGCGAGTCGCTGTTTGTGCACTATTTCCTCAACGATCAGCGCTCGACCAATCTCTCTCCCCTGAACGACGGCTTCGACATGCCCTCGGGATTCAAGAACAATAACTTCCGTGACCAGTCAATCGTGGGCAACCTGGTTTCTGTCATCTCTCCTTCCCTGGTCAACGAAGTGCGTCTGCAGTATGCCCATCGTTTCTTCGACTTCCCCACGACCAGCACGCAACCCCACCTAGAGGTTTCGAACGTGTTCACCCTGGGGGTGAACCGCGGCAACCCGGATTTCTACGAGGAGGGCCGCTTTGAGATTGTGGACAGCGTCACCAAAATCCTGGGAAACCACACGATTTCCTTCGGGGGCAACTACAACCACGTCAATACCACTGAGTCGTTCCCGTTGTTCTATCCCTTCGAGGCGGATTTCGGCAGCCTGGACGCTTTCCTCGGCACCGACTTTGTGGGAGCACCGCATCCCTTCGTGATTTTCTTCGAGCGCTTTGACGCCGCTTCGGGCTTCAATGAAACCACGTTCGACAAATCCGTCTACCAGGGCACGTCGATTTCGTCCTCCGTCCGCAACGAAGCCAAGGGAGAGCTCGACCATACCTACGAGGGCCTGTATGTGCAGGACAAATGGCGGGCCACCAACAATCTGACCATCAACTATGGCCTACGCTGGGAAGGCGAAACCTGGCCGGGCGCAGCCATCAACAACCCGGTCAAGAACTTTGATCCCCGTGCCGGCTTCTCCTGGGCCCCCGGCATTGGCCATGGCTTCGTGATTCGTGGAGGCGCGGGCCTGTTCCATGGCACCATTCCATCTCCACTGCTCATGTGCCAGATTCCTTCCTGCGGTGGGACCATCGGCAAGTTCCCTGGGCGAGAGAATAAGCAAGATGACCTGGCTGCCAAGACCCGACTGTCGGCATTCGGTACCGACCCCTTCACCATGGCCGGGGCGCTGGCCGGCATGCTGGGGCCCGCCGGAACCACGGCGAGTTATCCACTCCCCGCGTTGGACGCCGTGATTGTACGTTTTGCCAAAGACCATAAGCCGCCTTATGGGGCCCAGGTAAGCTTCGGGATCGAATTTGAGCCTTACAAGAATGCGATGCTGGATATCACCGGCATGCACGTTCGGGGCATCCATTTGGGCAGCTTCTACAACGTGAACCAACCTGACCCCAGCGGACAGATGCAGTTCCACGACTCCAAAGGGGATGTCGGCACAAAGAATGTGTATTGCACGAACTTCCCCTGTACTCCACCGGTTATTCTTCCCGGCGTGAGGTGCGCTATCTTCACCGGGTGCGCCGTGCCCGCGGGGTTCCTGGGATACGCGGTGGATTTTGAAGCTGACTCCAAGTGGGACTCGGTGTGGGACGGCCTGCTGATCAACTTCAACCAGCGGCCTTACCATCACGTGGGATGGGGCTTCAGCTACACCTGGTCGAAGGGAATTGATAATGGCCCGAACCCCAGCTTCGTCCTGATTCCGCAGGACAGCTGCTGCTTCAACCGGGAACGGGCGACCTCGTCGGACTCCATTTCCAATCGCTTTGTCGCCAATGCCACCTTCTACGGGCCCGAGCACATGCACCCGGTGCTGAACGGTTGGCAGTTGTCGACGATCATCAGCCTGCAGACACCCAACTACTTCACCAAGTTCGCCGGCTTTGATGCCAATGGCGACATCTTCGGGAACAACGACCGCGTGGGCATCGAAGGGCGAAACACTTTCAGGGGAGACAGTTACCAGAGCGTGGATTTGCGTATTTCCCGCACCTTCAACCTCACCGAAAAGATCCACCTGGAGACGCTGGCGGAAGCATTCAACCTTATGAACACCCTGAACGTTCGATTCTTCAACACGGCATACGGAGCGTCAGACTTCTGCCCCGCTGGCGGCGCGACCTACTGTGGAGCCGGACCGTTCTTTCGCGAGGGCTCACCCAACCCTTCATACGGGACGCCGCGCGCTCTGTTCAACCCGCGGCAGATTCAACTGGCTGCACGCTTTACTTGGTAGAGACGGAGGGCAGCGGAGCAACCATTCCGCTGCCTGATTCTTCTTGGCTGATCAAGAGGGCCGAATGCGCTTCGGGATTTATTGCGAGATTCAGACACCACCGGGCAAGTCACACTACGAAGCGATCTGGGAGGTCATGCGCCAGATCGAGCACGCGGATGACGCCGGGTTCGACGTCTATTCCGTCATCGACCATCATTTTTTCCAGAAGTTCTCCATTTCGGCCAACCCGCTGGCCATGTTCGCAGCCGCCGCCCAGCGCACCAAACGCATACGTTTCCGCACCGCGCTGCACACCCTTCCGCTGGAGAATCCCATGCGGCTGGCGGGAATGATCGCAGAGACTGACATCCTGACCAATGGACGCCTGGAGTGTGGGCTCGGGCGAGGCCACGCGTGGTTGTTCGGATCTTCAGCCATGCCCTTGGAGGAGAGCCGCCCCCGCTACAACGAGGCTGTCGAGATCCTGGAGTTGGCTTTCACCAAAGACAAGTTTTCCTACAATGGCCAGTACTACAAAGTCCAGGATGTCAGCGTCGTCCCGCAGCCGCTGCAGAAGCCGCATCCCAAGTTCTACACCGGGGGGACCAGCGACATCACTTATCAGACGGCAGGGGAGAAGGGCTGGGGCATTTTTGTGCCTCCGCTACTGCCCTGGAAAGTGCTGGAGCCCCCGCTGAACATCTACAAGAAGGCATGCGCCGACCACGGACACCAGCCCGACATCGTTTACATCCGTCCGGTTTACATGGATGAGGATGAGAAGAACATCCGCCGGGAAGTCGAGCAGGCTGTGCATAATTTTCTAGCGTTCAACGCGTCTCCCGTCTACTCACTGCAGGACGAAAGGAAAAAGGCTGAACTGGTAGCCAAGGGGTACGGCTTCTATGCCAGCGGTGCACTGGAGTCGCTGACGAAGCTTACGTACGAGCAGATTGTGGAGCAGGAGATCGGCTTCATCGGCACGCCGGAGAAAGTGATCCGGCAAGTCGAAGGCCTTCAGAAGAAGGGTGGAATCGGTGAGCTTGCCATTGTCTCGAACTTCGGTGGTCTCGATTACTGGAAAAGCATTAAGACCCAGCACCTGTTCGCGAAGTACATAATTCCGGCGTTCCGCGGAACGACCAAAGACGCAGCCGCAGACTAGCGTGCGAGAGCATGGCAACCCCGTCAACCTCGGCCAATCTGGGAGCAGCGTTCGCACCCATGAGCGCGCGACGGGTGCTGATTTTTGGCGGCATCGCACTCATCGTCGGCGGCATGTTGTTCGGCGATCTCTTTGCGGTATTCGTGTTGCACCAGAATGGCGGTCAGACGGGCGAAGCTCTCCTGGCCGCTTCCCGGGCGGTAGCTATGGGCAATCCGCTGGCGGTAAAAGAGAGTTTTGCGCAAATTGGCGGATTGCTTGAGGACCACGGCACCAAAGTCGACACGCATGTGCACATGACCGATGCCGGGTACCTTGCCCTCCTGCTGGCGCTCCTGCAGCCTTACGTCGCCCTGTCCACAAAAAGTAAGCGGCAGCTCGCATGGTTGTTTGTCGCGGGCGGGGTACTGCTGCCGACCGGGATCTTTCTGATTCACTACGTCGGGCTAGCGTACAGCTTTTCTTCCGTGATTGGCTGGGCCAGTGTGCTGGCGGATTCAGCGGGAACACTGCTCATTCTCGTTCTCATTGTCGAGGCTTGGGGTCTCTGGAAGTATCTCCGGGAGAAAGTGCCGGTATGCGAACCGGAACTGCCGCCAGATCGAAGCTGGGAGCGCCGCGTTCTGTTGAGTGGCGGATCGCTCCTCATTCTGTTGGGATTCCTCCACGGTGCCTGGTACGCAGCGGTCGATCTCTATGAGCACGAAGCCCGAGAGACCCGTATCCTGAACTCCATCTTGGACAGTGCCACCGACGGACAGGGCGGCAGCACCATGGCAGTCGCGGATTATGGTTCGCTGGCTGCGGAACGAGCAGTCAAGATCGCTGCGCATTCCCACCTCATTGAGTTTGGCCTGCTGGCGATTCTGCTGTCCTTTGTTCAGTCCTATGTCTATCTTGCGGATGCATGGAAGCGGCGCTGGGTGATCGTCCTGCTGGCTGGGTCGCTACTCCTGCCTGTATTTGTTTTGCTGGAACTGAAGATGGGACTGCTGGCCGGCGGTATGGCAGACCTCGGCGGGCTGATGGTGATCGCCGCTCTTATGGCGATGCTTGTGGGCGTCCTGCGGCAAACTGGCAGTCTCGATGCTACCAATGGTGTGCGGCCGTGAGCCCAGCACGGAAAATTCTGGTCGTAGGTGGATTGGCGCTGGCGGCCTTTGGGATGCTCTACGGCCTGCACTACGCGTTGTTCGTAGAACATCAAACTCTCGATGGGATGGGAGGTTCGCTTACGAACGCCTTCGTTCATGCTGCAGAGCGGGACATTCCGCAGAGCCACGTCGCGGTCGACGCTTACTCCCGGAGGAAGTATGTGTACGTCCGTCAGGTGGACGTGCATTCCCATTGGATCGGCCTTGCCATGTTATTGATCGTGTTCGGTGTGGTTTTCGACCGTGTGGCATTTGCTGAGCGCACCCGGGTGTTGATCGCGATCGCATTGCTGGTGGGCTCGATTCTTTTTCCGCTCGGCGTGTTGCTGCAAGCTTCCATTCGCGGGCCAATACCGTCGGCGCTCGCCATTACCGGCTCCGCGCTCGTTATTGTGAGCTTGCTGTTCACGACTTGGGGATTTGTGCGCCAGGATGGATGAGGTAGCTACGAAACGATTCAGGCGGGCCGTAAGAATAGTCCCGCCACGGCTGCGCAGGCTATGAGCACCGGCTCCGGGACTTTCCAGCGGCGGAGCACGGCGAGACTGGCGATCGCGATCATGACGGTCGGCAGGTCGTAAACGGATCTGCGAGCTAGCACAACGACTGCACCCGCAATGGCGCCGGTCGCTGCAGCTGTCACCCCTCGAACAAACGCGTTCAACTGCGGGTTCCTGGCCCAGCGCTTGTAGGTGGGAGCCAGTATGACCACCACAAGATACACCGGCAAAAATATGCCGAGCGCCGCGGCGGTCGCGCCGGTGAAGCCAGCTACCAGATAGCCGATGAAGGCCACTGTGATGACCACAGGTCCGGGAGTAATCATCGCGACCGCGACGGCATCCACAAACTGGCGGTCGCTCAGCCAATGGTGTCCTTGCACCACACCCCCATAGAGGAAGGGCACTACTGCGAGCCCGCTTCCGAAGACGAACATTCCCGCTTTTGCGAAATAGAGGAGTAGTTCCAGGCTAGTGCCGGTGAGTCCGAAGGTCCCCGCTGCGAATATCAGGGGAGCGACTTGGGGGGCCTGCAAGCGCGCCGGAAATGCCTTGACCAGCAAGGCAACCACACCGCCAAGCAAGAATAGCCAGATGATTTCGCGGGAGGTCCATGCGGTTGACACCGCTAGATCAAGGACTACGCCAAGATGCTGCAGGCCGACGGCATCGTCCAGAACTTCTACGCCAAGATCGGCACCCTGGGCATGGCGGATGTCCAGAACCAGATGGGCGGCCTGCCGGTGCGCAACTTC
>JAIQFW010000176.1 GCA_020073105.1 Terriglobia bacterium | reverse complement strand
GCGCCCCAGTTCCAGACCGAGTTGGGGATCGACGTTCCCGCCGAGATCTACCAGTGGAAGCAGAGCCCGCAGACGCGCGCGCAGGCTGCCACCGTGCAGTCACGCAACCGCGAGCAGTTTCTGGAGGCCTTCGGCAGCGGGCTCGCTGCCCTGGGTTACGCGCGCGACGAGCGCGGCAACGGACGCTTTCTCCTGGGCCATTGGGACGAGAACTGGTCGTACGCAAGCTAGCGCTTTTCGATCTTGCAGAACCCGGGTTCCGCTGTTGGTCTTCTTGACCATGTACGGCAGGTGGTGGCGGTCATTCTTGGTCAGCGTAGGGCCCAGGATCACCAGGTCGAAACTGCCCTGGCGCAACGCCTCTTCCATGCCCTTCCGGCCCACCGCCGTCTCCAGTTGGTGACCTGCCTTCTGGATGGAAACTGCCTGTGCGGCAAGGGTTTCCGGATCGCTCTCGCCGTAGAGGACCTTCAGCTTGGGTGACGATTTCGCCGTGTTCGCCATAGGATATGGAGCCAGCCTTTCTCGCTGCCTTGTCACGTTAGCAATGGCGACGGGTTTGGAGAACGTCACCGAAGACCAAGCCCGACCGGACGCTCCTGGGTTTCTGGCAGCGAAGGACGCATGACTTTTGTGCATTCCAGGCATGCCCTGCAGTCTCCCCTCGCGCTGCGATGACGAGCGACGTACAATGGAAACGCGTTTGATCATTCAGCAAGCCTTGTACTCGGAGGCGTCTTCGATGCGCGTGCACAGGCTGTGCCTCATTCTCCTTACCCCAAGCATTCTTGCGATCGCCCTCTCAGCTCAACAGGCCGACTCGGACCCCCGTACCGCTGCCGCTTACTGCACTTTCGACGATGGCAAGGAGGTCAGTGTCCGCTACAACCCGTCGATCGTGAAAGACGAACCGCGCAACGGTAAAGTGTGGCTTCCCGGCGGTTCTTCCATCACCTTGTTCACGCAGGGCCCGCTGGTTCTCAACAATTCCTCCATTCCAACCGGGGCGTACTCGGTGTACGTCATTCCCGACAAGAAGGAATGGACCCTCATTGTCAACAAGAACGTCACTGCTGGTGCTCCCTACGATGACAAGGACGATGTGGCGCGCAGTCCGATGGAACTGGGCGAAGTTGACTCTCCGCCAAAGCAGGTAAAGGTTTCCCTGGCGCACAGCGCCCCCACGAAGTGCAGCATCCGGCTCTACTACGGCAAGACGGGGGCGTTTGCGGACTTTGTAGAACAACAGTAGAGTCGCAGCTTTACCGGCGTCGCCTTTTGCTTCCCGAGCTACGCCGCATGCTGGTCAGACGGTGCCATTTTCGCTGGACGCTTTCGGAATACAACTCTCACTCCCGCACGCCATCGCTCATCAATGCCCACAACTGTCCATTCGATGGTCGGCGATAGGTAGTGGAGTAAAGTGTCGGTAGCAGGATGCACGTGCAGCGCAGGTGCGACCAGAAGTAAGACGGGCTTCTCCGTTCGTAGTTCTCTCCCGGGAAAATATCCGAAGTTCTGAAACTCACCACGTGCCTGGTGCCACGCCACGCGTGACCAGTAGTCGAGACCTTGCAGGGGCAGATGAATGTCCTCGTCTGCCTTTAGCTCGACCACCGCCAGGCGGCCTTCCGGCGTGACAGCCAAAACGTCGATCATGGCCCGGTCGGCAGCGGAAAAGGCCGGAACCTGCGAGTAGAAACAGCCCGGATCCAGACGCTCATCGACTGCGCCGACGTTCCGCACCACCAGCGACTCCAGCCATCGCTCGGGGTGTAAGCGAAACAAAAAGTGATCGCGCGGTCCCTCCGGATGGCGCACTTCGCCAATGCTTCTGACCAGCTGCGTGAATCGAGGGAGGTTGCTCTCGGTCAAGACGGTTTCTTCCGACCGCAATCCAAATACGATTTCTGTCGTGGCCCGAAACGATCCCGGTTCATGCGCAAGCCGGGTGCGGGCAAATTCCAGCCCGTGACAGCGAAAGGCGATCTCGGCCCCTGAGAGAATGGCGATTTCAGCCTCGGGCATCAAGGAATGAACCTGAGCGATCGCCCCGGCAAAACGCTCCCGCGCCGCCACCTCATCCACCGAATGCACCAAGCGCGTCGCCACATTTCCGCAATCGGAGATGTCCAGTTCCTTCAGATTGTCATCTCGCTCTTCCAGTTCATACAAGTGCCACTTGGCTGCTTGCGGATGTAAATGCGCTATACGCTCGCGGGTCAGAGCCGCAGTCCCAGTCGGCAAGAACAACTTGAGTCCTTCAACCACCAGCTTTCCAGCCTGCCGCTGCCGGCAGGCGTCCAGCCACAAGATGCCAAAGGTCAGGGCGGCATCGATGGAGGCCTGAGTCTCCTGTGCATTCACCCCCAACACAGCGAATCCAGATTGTCCGCGGCGCAGAAGACCACGAGCGTAGATGGGACCGAAGGACCGCTCCAGGTCCATGGAAGTGCTCAGCCGGGATGTCTTGAATTCAGGAAATCGCCTGCACAGCACTCGTTCCAGTACCCGCTGATAAGCCAGCCGCGCCGCGCGTCTGGCGGTGGGGGTTCTGCGGTCCTGTTCACGACAGATCTCCAACTTGGTGGGTCTCGACTGTCCCAGGCGCTGCACCGCCAGACGAAGGGTCTGGTTCTTGACCTCCGCTTCGACCACGCGCCGCACCACGTTCCGCTCCGCTGACCAGACGTGCAACAGGCACTTGTTGTGTTCTCCGGAGACTGAGTACTTCGACTGCGCAAGATCAAACATCACTGCGCCGTCTTCGAGGATGACGGCACCTCCCGCGCTGGCCAGGAAATCCTCCAGGGTTCGCACCAAAGATTCCGGAGTCATGACGAGATTGTGGCCATGCTGACCGCGCGCGTCTGTGACGACTGACCATCCGCGCCAGCCCATCACCTATGGGATAATGAAAAGGTCTCCCTCAGAGTCGTTCCCATCTCAGGGACATCTAATCAACGTGGATAAGAATAGATTTTTCTTCGAGCACTACGGCCTCACCGAACGCGATCTGGAACGCTACCTGGCAGCCGCCCTTTCAGCAGGCGGCGAATACTCGGATCTCTACTTCGAGTACCTCTCCTCGACCTCCCTGATGGTGGACGAATCCATGGTGAAGTCTGCTTCCCAGGGGATTTCCGCGGGATGCGGGGTGCGAGTCATCGCCGGCGAACGTACCGGGTACGCCTACACAGACGATCTCTCGTCGGAGCGCATTCTCCACGCCGCGCGAACCGCAGCATTGATCGCCAGCGGCCCAGCCAAGACGCCCAGCGTAGGTTTTCAGGAGAAGCCCGCGCGCAGTTTGTATCCGGTGACGTTGCCTTCGGTCGATGCGGAAATCACCGCCAAAGTCGAACTGGTGATGCGAGCGGACCATGCAGCTCGGGCCTACGATCCGCGGATCAAGGAAGTCCGCGCCAGCTACGCCGACGAGTTGCGCAACATCCTGGTCGTGGGATCGGATGGAACCTTTGCGGAAGACTCGCAGCCTTTGGCCCGGCTGAACGTCTCCTGCATTGCAAAGACCGACGGAAACTCCGCCCGCGGTAGCGCCGGTGGCGGCGGACGCGTCGCTCTGGACTTCTTCTTTGGCGAGAAGACCCCTGAATACTTTGCCAAAGAGGCTTCGCGACAGGCAGTGCTGCAACTCGATGCCCGCGAAGCTCCCGCTGGTGAGATGGAAGTGGTTCTTGGTCCGGGATGGCCCGGTGTGCTTCTGCACGAGGCCGTAGGCCACGGTCTTGAGGCCGACTTTAACCGCAAGCAGACTTCGGCATTTGCCGGCCTGATCGGCAAACGCGTCGCCAGCGAAAAATGCACCGTGGTGGACAACGGCACCATGCCCTGGCGGCGAGGCTCGCTCAACGTGGATGACGAGGGCAACAGCACGCAGGATACCGTCCTGATCGAAAAGGGAATCCTGAAGGGCTACCTGAGCGACAAGCTGTCAGCGAAGCTGATGGGCATGGCCAACACCGGCAACGGACGCCGCGAGAGCTACGAGCACATTCCCATGCCGCGCATGACCAATACCTACATGCTGGCCGGGCAGGACGATCCGCAGGACATCCTGCGCTCGGTGAAACGCGGCGTCTATGCCGTCAACTTCGGGGGCGGACAAGTAGACATCACTAGCGGAAAATTTGTGTTCTCGGCGTCGGATGCCTATTTGATCGAAGACGGCCAGGTCACCGCTCCCATCAAGGGCGCTACCCTGATCGGCAACGGGCCTGACGTTCTTACTCGGGTTTCCATGGTCGGCAACGATTTGAGACTCGATGAGGGAATCGGAACCTGTGGCAAGGACGGCCAGGCGGTGCCGGTGGGCGTGGGAATCCCGACCATTAAGATTGATCGTCTGACTGTCGGCGGAACGGCCAAGAAAGAGACCGGCGGCTTCATGCAGTAAGGGCCGGGTCACGGATTCGCGCGGATCAACGCAGATGTCTTAGTCTTGTCATTCCGAGCCGTCCGCAGCCGTGCTTGCACGGCGAGGGCGTGTCGAGGAATCTGCTTTTCGAACTCATATGTCTTCTATCCAACTGGAAACTAGAAACCAGAAACTAGAAACCGATCTCAAAGACCTGGCCCAGGACATCGTCCGCCAGGCCATGGCTGGTGGTGCCACCGCCGCTGAGTGCGTCGTTCGCGAGGGCGACGAATTCTCGACTCTGGTTCGTCTCGGGCAAGTCGAAACTCTGAAAGAGTCCGGCTCAAGAGCCATTGGCGTACGGGTTTTCAATGGCCAACGCGCCGCCAGCACTTACTCCAGCGACTTCTCGCGCGAAAGTCTCGACCGCATGGTGAAGTCGGCGCTGGAACTGGCCAAGATTACATCCGAAGACCCGTTTGGCGGAATCCCTGAAGCCTCGCAGCTCGGCTCACTCACTGGCGACCTCGATCTCTATTCCGCCGATGTTTACTCCCTGCCCGGCGAAGAGCGCATCAACTACGCCCGCCGTGCCGAGAAAGCGGCGCTCGACTACGATCCTCGCATCAAGAACTCTGAAGGCGGGTCGTTCGAGGCAGCCACCGGCCACAAAGTTCTGGCCAACTCTCACGGATTTGTGGGCGAATACCAGCGGTCGTACTGTTCGATCGCTGCCGTCCCGATTGCGCAGAGCGAGAACGGCGCCATGCAGCGCGACTACTGGTTCTCGGTGGCCCGCAACCTGGGCCGGCTGGAATCTCCCGAGCACGTGGGCAAAGTCGCTGCGGAGCGCACTATCCGGCGTTTGGGGGCGCGCAAAGTGAAAACCGCGCATGTCCCGGTCGTTCTCGACCCCCTGGTCGCCGTCTCCATGCTGGACCACATTTTCGAGGGCGTGAACGGCGACTCGGTTTACCGTGGCGCGTCGTTCCTGGCGGGCAAACTCGGTGAGAAGATCGCCGCCGATCGGGTCAACGTGATCGACGACGGCACCATGGCCGGTGGTTTCGGAACCAGTCCATTTGACGGAGAAGGCATCCCTACACGCCGCACGGTTGTAATTGAAAATGGCGTGCTGAAATCCTATCTACTGAACACCTACACCGCGAAAAAGCTCGGATTGCAAACTACAGCGAACGCCTCCCGCGGACTGGCCGGCACACCCGGAATTGGCCCGGGAAATTACTTCCTGCAGCCAGGAACGAAAACACCGCAGCAGATCATTTCTGAGATCAAAGAAGGTCTGTATGTAACGGAATTTCTCGGCCACGGCGCCAACCTGGTCACGGGTGATTACTCGCGCGGGGCTTCCGGACTGTGGATCTCCGGCGGAGAGCTTGCCTATCCGGTAGAGGAGATCACCGTAGCAGGGAACTTGAAAGAGATTTTCATGAACATCGCGGAGATCGGCAACGATCTGGAATTCCGTGGCGCGATGGCCTGCCCGACGATCAGGATTGATGGGCTGACGGTAGGCGGCCAGTAAAACCTCAGAACCCTTGTCATTCCGAGCCGTCCGCAGCCGGCTTGCCCGGCGAAAACGTGTCGAGGAATCTGCCGTTCCAAGTCATCGCCCACTCTGCCGGGAGCACCCAATGAAAGTGACCTCACCAGCAAGGACATTACAACAGCAGATTCCTCGCGTGTTCTCGCTCCGCCAGCGGAGCTGCGAGCAGCTCGGAATGACAAGTGGGCTGGGGCTGTAGCAGACCACCGCAAATCGACAATCAAAAATCAACCATCTACAATCGCTGCATGGGAAGCCTATTCCAGCCATCTCCGACGGCGCAGCCGCAGGAATCGAACTTGCGTCCCGTCCTGATGGGCGTGGCGCTAGTGGTCGTGGTGGTTGGACTGATCGCCTTCCTTAGCCGGGGGACGCCTCCCGGCCCAGCGGCACCACATCCCTATACGGCCAACCTCAAACTGTCTGATTTGAAAATGAGCGTTGCGCAGAACTTTGTCGGTGCCAGCGTCACCTACATCGACGGAACCGTGACCAACACTGGCGATCAGACCGTCATTCATGCCATGGTTCATGTGAGCTTCAAGAACTCCTTGGACCAGGTCGCGCAGGCCGAAGACGTAGCCCTGCGTGTCCTGCAGGCCACCGGCCCCTATCCTGATGCAGTTGACCTCAGCACCACACCACTAGCGCCGCGCCAGAGCAAGCCGTTCCGCCTGACCTTTGAGCACATCAGCGCCGACTGGAACCAGGCATACCCTGAGTTGCAAGTCCGCGATGTGACCGTGAGATAGCCAAGAAAGCGCCGCAGATCTTCGCAGATCAACGCAGATAGATATTTTTTTGAATCAGCGTTAATCCGCGTAGATCTGCGGCGTAATGGTTGTTCTTTCTCTTGATCGGTGTTGATCCGTGAAAATCTGTGGCCAGGTCTTCGAATCCGCGTAAATCTGCGGCGCATTTACAATGCTTCTATGCCTGATACAAAGCCGTTCCGGCTGACGGAGTCTGTCAAAGCCGCGGGTTGAGCTTCCAAGCTGAGTCCGGCGGCGCTGGACACGGTGCTTGGGAAATTAGCCCGGCAACATGACCCGAACGTTCTAGTCGGCTTCGACCATGCCGACGACGCCGGAGTGTATAAACTCGGCCCTGGCACCGCGCTCGTGCAAACCGTGGATTTCTTCACCCCGATCGTGGACGATCCCTACACTTTTGGGCAGATCGCGGCGACCAACGCCCTCAGCGACGTCTATGCAATGGGCGGCCGTCCGCTGACATCGTTGGCGATGGTCTGTTTCCCGGAGAAAGGTGATTTGGCGATTCTTGAACGCATCCTGGCGGGCGGCCTTTCCAAGATGATGGAAGCGGAATGTACGGTGATCGGCGGCCACAGTATTCGCGACGATGAAACCAAGTTCGGATATTCCGTCACGGGAGTGGTTGATCCGAGCAAAGTGCTGACCAATGGCGGAGCCAAGCCGGGAGACCGCTTGTTGTTCACCAAATCGCTGGGCACGGGTGTGATTTCCACCGCGATCAAGAAAGGCGTCGCCAAACAGGCATGGATTGATGCGGCGGTGGCGTCGATGACGACGCTGAACAAGCTAGCTGCGGAAATTGTCACGGGCCACGTAGCTCCGGACGTCCGGGGGGCGGAGCGAAGCTCCGCAGCCTTTACCGTGCATGCCATGACCGACGTCACCGGTTTCGGGCTGATTGGCCATGCCCGAGAAATTGCTCTGGCCTCGAATGTCTCGTTGCGCCTCCGCGCCTCGCGAATCCCGCTCCTCGAGGGGGCACTGGACTGCGTTCGGGCCGGTCACATCCCCGGAGGCCTAAAGGCGAACCGCGAGTTCGCCGAGTGCATGGTTGGTTACGAGGATGGAATCGGCGACGAGATCAAAACAATTCTCTTCGATCCACAAACGGCGGGCGGGTTGCTGATTTCAGTCGTCGCCGAGGATTCCGCCGAGTTGTCGCGGGCGCTGAACGCGGCCGGGGTCCCAGCAGTAGAAATCGGGGAAGTCCTGCTGCCCGGCAAGCCGTTGATCAGCGTGACGCGATAAGAGTTCTTTGCACTGGCCACCACGGCCACCTGAAAGATCCGCAACTTAGAGCGAGTCAGTCAGCGGTCCCGATCTCAATGCTGAGTATCCCCTAATGAAACATTCCTAACCTTCCCCGAGTTGGCTCCGTTGGGCGGCCGATCTGCACCAGTTCCCGTGGTTCATCTCTAGTCGTGACAACAAATTCCAGGGCGCACCTTTGGTCTTCTGCGCGGCACGCCACTTGCTTTCGATCTCCTTGACTAAAGCTTGAGTCAGCGCGTTTCCACTTGCGCATCAAGTTTTCCGCCGGGTGATGGGCGAGATGCGCCGGGGCTCGGCTTCGGCCTTGAGGTTCGGTATTGGGTATGGCGTCGCCTGCAACCGCAAAGAGCGAAAACGAATTGGCCACGGATTCGGATGCCTGGGCGCAAGCGCTCACGTTGTCCTGCCGGTTGACTCTAGACATGCCGCTGCCGGGTTTCCGGGTCACGGATCTGCTGCGGCTGCAGCCGCGCACCGTGATCAATTCGCACTGGCGCGTGGGAACCGACGTCCCCTTGCGGGTGAACGGCAAGGTGATCGCCAGCGGGGAATTCGAGGTTGTCGGCGACCACTTGGCGGTGCGCCTGACTGAACTGGTCTGAGAGGAAGGGGGCGAGGCAATCATGCTGGGCAAGAATGCCGTGGCGGCCGCCGATGGAAGCCCATGGGAAAAGCTAGCTCGCTGGCTGGCGGCCTGGGGCCAATCATGGCGCTCCCGGCCGCATCGGCAGTTGCGATTGTGCGAGAACCTCTCGCTTGGAGAGCGGCGATTCCTGAGCGTTATAGAGGTCGGGCGCCAGAAGTTTCTGGTCGGCGGCAGCGGAAATTCACTGGTCATGCTGTCCCGGCTTCCTGGCGCAGCCGACGAAGACGTCAGTCCAAAAATGAGCCGGGGAGAACAGCAACCATGAAGCGCCGGAGGCTACGGCCCGCAATGGTGGTGGTCGCCCTGGGACTGATCATTGCCCCGGTTGCCGGGGCGGTGGCGCGGCCGGTGCCCACCGCGCCCGGGCTACCCTGGACTGGACCCGGGGTGGCCGGCGGATCTGTGCCCTGGAACATCGTCGTACTGCTGACGCTGCTGACGCTTTTGCCGGCCTTGTTGTTGGCGATGACCCCGTTCGCGCGACTCCTGGTGGTGTTTCACTTCCTGCGGCAGGCATTAGGAACACAGAGCACCCCCAGCAACCAGACCCTGATCGGCCTGGCGCTGATTCTCACCCTATTTCTAATGCAGCCGGTCATGACCACCATCCACCA
>JAIQFW010000175.1 GCA_020073105.1 Terriglobia bacterium | reverse complement strand
CACCGTGAGCGCAACATTCGCCCGGGCCGAGGAAGGCTTGGGATCTCCGCCACTACAGCTTAGGCTGGTCACGGAAAGAAAAATGACCAAGAGCACGGCACCCTTCATCGCTGTGGATACCTGCCTGCTCATTGGGTGCATAGTACCTTCCGGTCCACTGCCAGCCTGTTTGAGTAACGATTGCTTATGAAGCAATCGCCTTTGATGTCAGCCATATTCCTCGCTAGTGGTTTGGACGTTTGCGGGTCAGCTCGGGTTGCGAAATATCGCGCCGATCGAAAGGCAAACTCCGTAAGAAAATCCTGCAGAATCAATATTATTCCAGACCAGGGGGCGCCCTCGGATCTTTACAAAATTTTACCTGTATCCCGTCGCCCGCGCAGTGATCGAGCGGGTTCTACAGGACTTAGAGTATCCCGGCTCTGGCATGAGCGTTGCTTCTCGCGTATAGTGTGGCGACTCTGCCTGCCCACCGCCATGACGGAGACGAAAACCAAGCCGGCCGTCACCATTCGCGACCTCGAGAGCTTCGACGATCTCAAGCAGGTCGAGGCGGTGGAGAGAGAGGTGTGGGGACTGGAAGACCAGGATGTCACTCCGCTGACACTGGCCGTTGCCACCAAGGAGGCAGGGAGCATCTGGCTGGGCGCATTTGACGGGAGCCAACTGGTGGGCTTCGCCTTTGGTTTCCTTGGCCACGAGCATGGTCGCCTGATCGTGCACTCCCACATGCTGGCAGTTCGCGGGCCCTACCAGAACTTCGATCTCGGCTACAAACTCAAGGTGGCTCAGCGGGAGCGCACCCTGGCGATGCGCTTTGACAATTTGCCCATTTCTGAAATGACCTGGACCTTTGATCCGCTGCAGAGCAAGAATGCCCACTTGAATTTCGCCAAGCTGGGTGTCATCTCGGAGGCCTACAAGGTTGATTTCTACGGCCCCGAGACTTCAAGCGTCTTGCACCGCAATCGCACAGACCGTTTGTGGGTAAAATGGCCGCTAACCAGCCGCCGCGTAAAAGACCGGCTGCAAGGGAAGAGCAACCGGGCCGAGATGCTGGATACGCTCAGAACGCTGGTCCCCCTGATTCGATTCAATGGCGATGGCAAGCCGGTGCGGGGTGATCTGCCCGCGGCGGTGCAGCGGCAGCGAATCGCAATCGAGATTCCCGGGGATATTGGAGCTGTCGAACAAAAAGACCCCGATCTGGCTGGGAAGTGGCGGCTGGAAACTCGCTGGGCTTTCAGCGAGGCCGTGAACGCCGGGTTCTTTGTCGCAGAATTCTGCCGCGCCGTCCGCGGGCAGCAAGGGCCTGGAGTATATCTGTTGGAGAAGGGAAGAGCTGAGGAATACGTGCCCGAACTGGCTCGGGCGCAGGAAAACCCGCGCTAGCACCCGTCTGAGCCGCGTGCTGGGCCGCAACCTGGGTGTTCCTTCCCGTGCTGTATTTTTCTGACTCAATCGTGCACAACCCGCACACGAGGTGACCCATGGCCTGTAGCCCTGAAATGTTGAAAGGTGTTCCGCTATTTGCTCTGCTGGATGACGATGAGACCGCCGTTCTCGCTGGGCAAGTCGAGCTCAAGACATTTGTCCCGCGCCAGCGTATCTACAAGATTGGAGACCCGGGCGGGCGCGCCTATGTCATGGTTTCGGGCAGGGTTCGTGTCACCACCGTGGACGAGGACCATCAAGAGGTGACCGTAGATGAGCCGTCCGCAGGAGAATTCTTCGGCTTCGCCTCCATGCTCGACCAGACGCCCCACCAAACCAATGCCGTGGCAACCGAAGAGACCACCTGCCTGGAGGTTGATCGCCAGGACATTGCCGTTTTGTTGCAGCGCAAGCCGCACGCTGGAATGGACATGCTGGCCGTATTAGGCCGTCAGTTTCATGCCTCGCAGCAACTGGTGAGGGTTCGCGCCAGCCGCAACCCCAACCAGATCATCGAGCAGGAAGCCACGTTCGGGGAGCGTATTGCCGACACGGTCGCTCGTTTCGGCGGCTCCTGGACCTTCATCATCGCCTTCTTGGTGGTTCCGGTTGCCTACAGCGCCACCAGTTCCTCCCTGGGGCGATCCTCCTGGGACCCGTATCCTTTTATTCTGCTGAACCTGTTCCTCTCCATGTTGGCCGCCATTCAGGCCCCGGTCATCATGATGAGTCAGAACCGCCAAGACACCAAAGATCGTTTGCGCAGCGAACTTGATTTCGATGTCAACCGCCGGGCCGAGTCTGAGATTCAGGGTCTGGCGCGCAAGCTGAATCTGCTCGGGGAGCAAATTGGGGATGTGGAGGACCTCATCCGGGAAAGGATCCCGCAAGAAGAGAACGGGCGCCGCAGAGAAAGGCTCGGATAATCTCTAATCCCCGGTCAATATTCTCCACGCCTCTCTGCTGGTCACCATCACGTGCTGTACGCCCTTCACTGCTTTCATGTATTGGGCACGCTCGAAAGCCGATGGGTCGGGGCAGCGCAGCTGGCTCATACTGCCCTTCATCTGCTGCACCGACTCGTATTCGTGCTGCTCCATCCACTGCCGCAACCCGTCTTCAATGTAGCGGAGGTGGCTGATTCCATTTCGCAGCAGCGTCGAGCACAGCATGGTCACGTCCGCGCCCACCATCAGTAATTTGACCACGTCTTCCGGCCCATGAACCCCGCTGGTGGCCGCCAAATTGGCCTTGATCCGGCCGTAGAGGATCCCGATCCACGTCAGCGGAAGACGCAACGCCTGGGGAGTGCTAAGCAGCACATTGGGCTGGATCTCCAGTTCGTCCAGGTTGATGTCGGGTTGATAGAACCGGTTGAACAACACCAGAGCGTTTGCGCCCGCCTGGTCGAACCGCCGCGCCATGTTCGCCATATTGCTGAAGAAAGGACTGAGCTTCACTGCGACCGGAATGGTCACTGCCGACTTCACGGTCTTCACCACATCGAGGTAGGCCTGCTCGATCTCGGCGCTGCTGACGTCCGGGTCGCTGGGAATGGCGTAGAGGTTGCACTCGATCCCGTCCGCTCCCGCTTCCTGAATTTGCTTGGCGTAGTCTGTCCAGCCCTTTACCGTCGTGCCGTTCAGGCTGGCGATGATTGGAATGCCGACCGCCTGTTTCGCCTTGCGGATATGGTTGAGGTAGCCTTCTGCACCCATGCGGAACGCCGAGGGTTCGGGGAGGTAGCTCAGAGCCTCAGGAAAGCTTTCCGTGTGTGCCGACAAGTGATGATCGAGTTCGACACTCTCCTGCCGGAACTGCTCCTCGAAAATGGAGTACAGCACGACCGCGGAGGCCCCGGCGTCTTCCAGGCGGCGGATGCTATCGAGTTCCTGCGATAGTGGCGAGGCAGAAGGGATCAAAGGCGTACGCAGCTTCAGGCCCAGGTATGTGGTGGTGAGGTCGATCATAAGATGTCTCCTCGTAGAGACGTAGCTTGCTACGTCTCGATGGCTCGTTACGTCTCAGTGATCTGTTTTTGCCGGTTCTTTCTCAAACTTGCGTTGCGACAGATATTCGTACATCCGGTACCGCGTCTCCGCATCATGCTGGGCCTCGGCCCACAGCCGTTTCGCATCTTCCGGCTTGCTCTTGGTCAACATCTTGAAACGCGTTTCCATCGACATAAAATCCGCCACCTTCTTGGTGGGCGCACGCGAATCCAGAATGAGAGGATTCTCCCCCTGGGCGGTACGATCCGGGTTGTAGCGGTAGAGCAGCCACTGGCCGGAATCCACAGCTGTTTTCTGATCCAACATCCCCGTGGTCATGTCGATTCCGTGGGCGATGCAGTGGGAGTAAGCAATGATGAGGCTCGGCCCGTCGTAAGCCTCGGCTTCCAAAAATGCCTTGAGCGTGTGCTCGTCCTTGGCGCCCATGGCGACGCTGGCCACGTATACGGTGCCGTAGCTCATGGCCATGAGGCCGAGATCCTTCTTCGGCCCCGGTTTGCCTCCGGCGGCAAACTTGGCCACTGCGGCGCGCGGCGTGGCTTTCGATGATTGCCCGCCCGTGTTGGAATAGACCTCGGTATCCAGCACCAGCAGGTTCACGTTACGCCCGCTGGCGATCACGTGGTCCAGCCCGCCATACCCGATGTCATAGGCCCAGCCGTCGCCGCCCACAATCCATACGCTTTTCTTGACCAGCATGTCGGCCACGGCCAGCAATTGTCTGGCCTCGAGTGAGTCGATCTTCGCCAAGCGCTCCTTCAGGATGTCCACGCGCTGGCGCTGCTCGAAGATGTCGGCTTCATCCTTTTGGGGAGAAGTGAGCAGAGCGGTCGCCAGTTCCTCCCCGATCGATCCCGTCATCCGGCGAACCAGTTCCTGCGCGAACTGGGCCTGTTTGTCGATGGAGAGCCGGAACCCCAGCCCGAATTCGGCATTGTCCTCAAACAGCGAGTTCGACCAGGCCGGCCCGCGCCCGGCCGCATTCTTCGTCCACGGCGTCGTGGGCAAGTTGCCACCGTAAATGGACGAGCATCCGGTAGCATTTGCAATAACCGCGCGGTCGCCGAACAACTGCGACATGAGTTTGAGGTAGGGGGTTTCGCCGCACCCGGCACAGGCGCCGGAGAACTCGAACAGCGGTTCTTGAATCTGCTGTTGGCGAATCGCACCCACTTTGATGTTGCGCCGGTCGAACTCCGGAATCTTCAGGAAGAATTCCCAGTTGTCGCGTTCCGGAACGCGCAGCGGAGGCTGAGGTACCATGTTGATGGCTTTCAGCCTGGTTTCGGTCTTGTTCTTGGCCGGGCAGATGTCCACGCAGATGCCGCAGCCGGTGCAGTCTTCCGGCGCGACCTGAATCGTGTATTTCTGTCCTTGCCACTCCTTGTCGCGCGCCTCGGTGGACTTGAACGTTGCCGGTGCGCCTGCCAGTTCTTTGGAGTCGTAAACCTTGATGCGAATTACCGCGTGTGGGCAGACCATGGCACACTTGCCGCACTGGATGCAGACCTTGCTGTCCCACTGCGGTATCTCCAGCGCAATGTTTCGCTTCTCCCACTTCGCGGTGCCGGTGGGGAAGGTGCCGTCCACAGAGAAGGCGCTGACCGGCAATTCATCACCGCGTCCCGCATAGATCTCGGCCAGCACTTCGCGCTCGAACTTCGGCGCTGCCGGCGAGAATGCCGGGGGCATCTCGATTATGCTGGTCACTCGCGCCGGCACCTTGACCTCGAAAAGGTGGGCCAGGGTCGCATCTACGGCTTGCATGTTCTTCTGGACGATCTCTTCGCCTTTCTTGCCGTAGGTGTCACGGATCGACTCGCGGATCGCTTCGATGGCCTGCTCTCGGGGCAGGACGGCGGAGATGGCGAAGAAACATACCTGCAGGATGGTGTTCATACGGCTGCCCATCCCGGCATCCCGAGCCACTTGGTAGGCGTCGATCACAAACAGCTTGGCTTTTTTTGCCAGGATCTGTTCCTGTACCGGACGCGGCAGATGGTCCCAAACTTCATCCGGACCGAATGGGCTATTGACCAGGAACGTGCCGCCCGGAACTAGGGAACTGAGCATGTCGTAGCGCTCGAGGAATATCCACTGGTGGCAAGCGACGAAATTGGCCTTGGAAACCAGATAGCTGGAGCGAATCGGCTGCGGCCCAAAGCGCAGGTGCGAAACCGTGGCCGCGCCCGACTTCTTGGAGTCGTAAACGAAATAGCCTTGCGCGTAATTGTCGGTGTTCTCGCCGATGATCTTGATTGAGTTCTTGTTGGCGCCGACCGTGCCGTCCGCGCCCAGCCCGTAGAATAGCGCCCGGACTACGGTGCCCATTTCGGTGGAGAACTGCGGATCGTACGGCAAACTGGTGTGGCTGACGTCGTCGTTGATGCCGATGGTGAAGTGGTCTTTCGGTTTGGCCTGCTTCAGATTGTCGTACACCGCCTTGACCATCGCCGGCGTGAACTCCTTCGACGACAGGCCGTAGCGCCCGCCCACAACTACCGGAGCGGTCTTCAACTTGCCTTGCTTCACTCCCTCGTTCAGCGCCGTGACGATATCGAGGTACAGCGGTTCGCCAATCGCGCCCGACTCCTTGGTGCGGTCGAGAACAGCGATCTGGCGCACCGTCGATGGCAGCGTGCTCAGGAAATGCTTCACCGAGAACGGACGGTACAGTCGGACCTTCAGCAATCCGACCTTCTCCCCATGAGCGTTCAGGTGCTCAACCGTCTCGTGCGCGACTTCCGCACCCGACCCCATCATAATGATCACGCGCTCCGCATCGGGAGCACCCACGTAGTCGAACAGATGGTAGGAGCGGCCCACGGTCTGGGCGAACTTATCCATGACGGCTTGCGTCTTTTCCGGGCCCGCGTCGTAGTAAGGATTCGCGGTTTCACGGATCTGGAAGAACACATCCGGGTTCTGCGCCGTGCCCCGCAAGACGGGGTGATCGGGTGAAAGTGCCCGCTGGCGGTGCTCGATCACGCGGTCCATATTGATCAGGACGCGGATGTCATCGTCACTCAAGATCTCGATCTTGTTGACCTCGTGCGAAGTTCGGAAACCGTCGAAGAAATGCAGGAAGGGAATGCGGGTCTCCAGTGAAGCCGCGTGGGCGATCAGCGCCAGGTCCATGGCTTCCTGCACCGAGTTCGAGCACAGCATGGCCCAGCCCGTAGTGCGGCATAGCATGACGTCGCTGTGGTCGCCGAAGATCGAAAGCGCATGGGTGGCCACGGTCCGTGCTGAAACATGGAATGCGGTCGGGGTGAGTTCGCCCGCGATCTTGTTCATGTTCGGAACCATCAGCAGCAAGCCTTGCGATGCCGTGAACGTAGTGGCCAATGCCCCCGTCTGCAGGGCCCCATGGACCGCCCCGGCGGCGCCACCTTCACTCTGCATTTCTGCCACGTGGGGTATGGTTTTCCAGACATTGGGCAAATTCTCCGAAGCCCACTGATCTGCCCACTCGCCCATCGGGGACGAGGGAGTGATGGGATAAATGGCGATTACTTCATTGACGCCGTAGGCCACATGCGCGACCGCCTCGTTGGCGTCCATGGTCTTGCATTTGCGACTCATTTTCTGTCCTTCTACGGCTGGCTGCGGAATTTGCAGAGGGCTGCCCGAACCGTGGCTAAATCATGCGCGTTCATGGGGTTTTGCGTCGGGAATGGAGATCACTAGCGGATGTGATGGTCGTCACAACGGGGCCCGCAAGCGGCAGAGGTTGCGTTACATGCGGCCCTCACCGACAATGTCCTATTACCCCAGGAATTTCCCTGGGTTGTCTCAGTAGTACGAGGAACCCACCATGGCAGAAAACCCGCCGGTCTCGGCATCGGGCAGCAGCATCGATTCGGTGCTCCACGAGCAGCGGAAATTTGAGTGCCCTGACCACTTCCGCGAACACGCTCACGTGAAGTCACTAGACGATTACGAGCGCATCTACCGAGAGTCAGTGGAGCAGCCGGAGAAATTCTGGGGGCGCGTGGCCGATGAGCTGCACTGGTTCAAGAAGTGGGACAAAGTCCTGGAATGGAACAACCCCTGGGCCAAGTGGTTCGTTGGGGGCCACCTTAACCTCTCTTACAACTGCCTGGATCGCCACGTAAAAACTGCGCGAAAGAACAAGGCTGCCTTGATCTGGGAGAGTGAACCCGGCGAGGTCCGCACTCTTACCTACCAGCAATTGCACCGCGAAGTGCAGAGGTTTGCCAACGTGCTCAAGTCGCTGGGCGTGAAGAAAGGTGATCGGGTTGCCATCTACATGGGCATGACGCCCGAGCTGCCTATCGCCATGTTGGCCTGCGCCCGCATCGGCGCGCCCCATACCGTCGTGTTCGGCGGTTTCGCGTCCAATGCGCTGGTCGACCGCATCCACGACTCGCAGGCTGTTGCCGTCATTACCCAGGACGGCTCTTACCGCCGCGGCTCCGAGGTGAAGCTGTTTCCCGCGGTGGACGAAGCCCTGAAGTCCTGTCCCTCGGTAAAGCACGTGGTCGTTTACAAGCGTACCGGCACGCCGATCAACCTGCAGGCTGGGCGTGATCACTGGTGGCACGAACTGATGGCCAAGGCCTCCGACGAATGCCCCGCCGAACCGCTCGACGCCGAGCATCCGCTCTACATCCTCTATACCTCGGGCACTACTGGAAAACCCAAAGGCGTGGTGCATACCACGGGCGGCTACTCCATCGGCACTTATCTGACCATGAAATGGGTGTTCGATCTTAAAGAAGAAGACACCTACTGGTGTACCGCTGACATCGGCTGGGTCACCGGCCACAGCTACATCGTCTACGGGCCGCTGCAGAACGGCGCCACCAGCCTGATGTACGAGGGCGCGCCCAATTTCCCCGAGCCCGACCGCTTCTGGGACATCATCGACCGCCACCATGTGAACGTTTTTTACACGGCGCCGACTGCTATCCGGACCTTTATCAAGTGGGGGGACGAGTGGCCCAAGAAGCACAAAATGGACAGCCTGCGCCTGCTCGGAACCGTGGGCGAACCCATCAATCCCGAGGCCTGGATGTGGTACCGCGAAGTCATCGGCCACAATCGTTGCCCGATCGTGGACACCTGGTGGCAGACCGAAACCGGCCACATCATGATTGCTCCCATGCCGGGGGCGATTGCGACTAAGCCCGGTTCTGCCACTCGCCCGATGCCCGGCGTAGTCGCCGAGGTCGTTACCATGGACGGCAAGCCTGTGCCGGATGGCTCCGGAGGCTTCCTGATCCTGAAGCAGCCCTGGCCGGGCATGCTGCGTACCATCTACGGTGACCCCGACCGCTATGTGCGCCAGTACTGGTCGCAGATCCCGGGCGTCTACTTCACCGGAGATGGTGCCCGCAAAGACAAAGACGGCTATTTCTGGATCATGGGTCGGGTGGATGACGTGCTCAACGTCTCCGGCCACCGCTTGAGCACGATGGAAGTGGAATCGGCGCTGGTCGCGCACGAAGCCGTGGCCGAAGCAGCGGTCGTCGGCCGTCCCGACGACCTCAAGGGCCAGGCGATTTCTGCGTTCGTAACCCTCGAGCAGGGACGCCAACCCACGCACGAACTGAAAGAGGAGTTGCGCCGCTGGGTGGCCAAGGAAATCGGAGCCCTGGCCAAGCCTGACGATATTCGCTTCACGGATATGCTCCCTAAGACCCGCAGCGGCAAAATCATGCGCCGCCTGCTGCGTGAGCTGGCTAGCGGGAGCCTCTTGGAGGACGGGCGTCCCCGCCCGTCCCGCCATTATTCCCGCCCTACGCCGATCCCGCCGCTACCCACCCGTTCCCGCCGAACCCGTTGGCCGCGAACCTCTGGTTCTGTTCAAAGCCGCAGAGACTGGCCATATGGGCCGAAATCTCATCGTTCGCCCAAGCTTCCGCGATCAGTTCTTTTGAGCCCCCATTTGCGTGCGCCAGCAAGGTGCGGGCCAGCACCCGGATGTCAGGGTCGGAGGAATCCAGGGCACGAATCAGCTCCAAGCCGGCATCCTCTTTGCCAAATTGCGCCCAGACCATTCCGCACAGCATCAGGTAGTTTCCGTACATGGCACCCTTCCTTTATGGAACGAATGGCGCAACTTAACTATATTCAATACGATTCGGTTGGCGGATCGGTTGTGTCAATTCTTTGTAAAAAAATAGTGACCCGAGTAACCGAAACGTTTCGCAAGCGTAGGACACCAACCGTCTGCCACGGGGAACCGGCCAAGTCTTTTCTATTGCGGGAGGGCTGCGACGATGACCTTGGCCGCTGGCTTACTCTCCAGCGCCCAGCATCACGATCGGCATCGTGGGCGTGGTCGAGCCGGCTTCCGGTTCTACTGTGATGGCAAACGCCTTCGCTTCGACATTGGCTGGTAGTGGCGGATTGATGATCGTGGCGCTGCCATGGGCGTCAGGCTTGAACATGCCGGCCGGAATCGGCGCGCCAGTCATTGGGATCAGCCACAGCTCGTAGGCTTTATCCGAAGGTGCCGCCGGCATGTTGCTCGCCAGGAAGATCAGGCTGGAGCGATCTCGCACATAAATTGCTTTCCCCTGCGGTTGGGGCGGCGCTTTCGCCGCGACCAAGGTCACACGCATGGCGTCGCTGGCCGTGAGCGTGGAAACAATCTCACGAGCGTGTTGCAAATCCACCTGCTGACTAGCCGCGTCACGCTCCAGGCTGGCAATCTGACGCCGCAGACCGGAGTTCTGGGTTGACAACACCACTACCGCGAGCGCCAGGGCAGCGGCTGCCAGCCAAGGCAAGGGCAGCCACCAGGGGTGCGACACAACACCTTTGGCCTGGCGATGCTCGCGGGCGGCTGCCTCCATCAGTCGGCGTCGCGCCCTCGCCGGTGGCTTGGGGCCAGCTGTAGACAGCGCCAGCAGAGCCATGTCTCCGCGGAGGGACTCCAGCTCGCGGCGGCAGGCAGGGCACTCGTCCAAGTGCCTCTCCAGCGCAAGCCTCTCCTCACCCTGCAGCGCGCCCAAGGCGTACAGTGGGAGATCGTCCGCGATTTGTTCGTGTACACTCACGTTTCAAAAGCCTTCCGCAAGGCCAGCAATCCGGTCCGAATGCGGGTCTTGATGGTTCCCAGCGGCTCTCCCGTTTTGGCGGAAATCTCGGTATGCGACAGTCCCTCGAAATACGCCATCTCCAGCGCGGCGCGCTGTAGCGACGGCATCGTGCCCAAAAGCCCCCGTACTTTTTCCATCATCCGCGTTCGATCCGCTTCACCTGCCATGTCGCGCTCCACCGAGACCACCACATCGGTAATATCGGTTTCGGGACGGCGCTTGCGCAGCACATCGATCGCCCGGTTGCGGGCAATGACCGCCAGCCAGGGCCCGAGATTGCCGCGGCTGGAATCGAACGCACCCGGATTGCGCCACAACTGCATAAACACTTCCTGCAGCAGGTCCTCAGCCGCGCCGGTGTCGCCCAGCACACGTAAAGCCACGGAATAGACGACAGGGGAGTACCGGTCGTAAAGCTGCGCCAATGCGTCTTCGCTGCCGAGACGCATTGCCGACACCAGTGCTGTGTCGGCCGGAATCCCTTTTGATTCGACGCTCGACAAGCCTTTGGGTCGTCCTTTCTTTAAGATACGGCTGGGTCGCCGTGGCGGATTGCCCTCGGGCCCGTGCTCCTCTAGCTGATACCGGCCAGCGGGCTACTGCGCCTTGTTCAGGGCCACCTGCCGCTCCGCCTCCGTCATCTGTCTCCACAGGACCTTCAGGTCCTGCTCATAGCGGGTATTACTCGGATCCTGGTGTAACGCCTTGGCGAACCAGCGGTAGGCGACGGGAAGATCGCGGGTCACGCAATGGCCGGTGGCATACATCGTGCCCAGCACGCTCTGCGCCTTAGCGCTGGAGCGCTGTGCCGCGGCCATGAGGTTCTTCCGCGCCAAACCGCAATTCACCGGAACACCGTTGCCATAAAGATACCGTTCACCCTGTGCTTCCAAGGCCTCGACCGCGGACGGGTTCGTCGGCTTGACCTGAGGGCTCAAATGCTTCGGCGCCGGAGGTTCATCAACTGGCGCGCGCTGAGCCTGACGATGTATTTCATCCTGCTGATCAGCATGTTGTGGGAAGCGACACTAGCTTTGCCGTATGGATGGTGGAACTACCAGCATCGGGCGATGATGGGCGTGTTCATCGGGGCGTGGTCCGATCTGCCGGTCGAGGCGGTGCTGGTGTGGCTGGCGGTGACTTACGGGACGGTCAATCTGTTTGAGGCGGTGAAGATTTGGCAGGCTTCGGGGAGGAGAGCGCGGGCGGCGTTTTTGGGATCGGCGTAGAGACGGTTTGCAACGTCACTGCCTGCCGCTCGGCTTCGCCTTCGCGGGACGGACCCTTCGACTTCGCTCAGGGCAGGCTGCGGCGTCCGTCCTTACACAAGACGGGCGAACCAGCTTGGTTACTGAGAAGTTACTGCATGCGGGGATAACATCCTTGGATACCCTCTGGCTGACAGCGATTTCCGGCGGCGAATATGGAAGCAGGACTCACTCCCGCGCGTCAGGCACGAGCCCAGCATCGGCACGAACTCCGCACACTTGCCTACGTCACTCTCGATCAGGCAAACGGCGGGATCGTGCGCAATCTCACACAAAGCGGCATCGGGGTGCAGGTCGTGGCGGCAGTGCGTCCGCGGCAGCAGTTGCGCGTGCGCTTCGAGTTGCGCTACCCGCGGCTGCAGGTAGAGACGCGTGCCGAAGTGGTGTGGGCGACATTTTCGGGCCAGTGCGGCATTCGCTTTCTCGATATGCCTCCGGCGTTGAAGCAACAGATCAACCAATGGATCTTTGGCAACCTTCTGGAAGGCATTTCGCTGCATGCCGAGCACTCCGGATCGATCTTCGCTCCCAAGCCCGATAGCGATGTGCGCTTCCACGCGCCGGGCAACGGTCGCTCTTCAGTGGCGGCTGAGGACGAAGACGACGGGTTGATGGTCTCGGCGACGCCGGTCAAAGTGATTGCCCTGCCCGTTCGACGCGAGCCGCCGGAACCTGAGATAAGAGAGGAAGACGTGATTAGCGAGACGGAGCCTCTCTCGCAGGAACTGGACTGGCTATCGCAGCCGCTCACCGGGCGGACACTGGCGTGGACTGTGGACGGCCTGGTCGTCTTGGCGTCCCTGTTGTTGTTCACGCTCGTATTCCTCTCAGTGACGCGGGAAACTCCAAAATGGCCGCTGCCGATGGTGAGCGGCGCCGCTTTGACCATGGCCGGGCTGTATTGGGCATTCTTTCGTTACTTCGCGGGCGGAAGTCTGGGCACGAGACTGGCGCGCATTGCCGAGTCAGAGGGCCAGGATCGGGAGATCAGGCAGGAGACTTTTCGCTAGCATCACAAGGCTTTCACCACAAAGGACACGAAGGAAATCCCTCGTGCTGCGTGGTGTTAGTTCGCTAGAAATTGCTGGGCCAGCCAGAGTTCCAGCGCTCTTTGCTGCTGTTCCGGAACCTTCACGAATCGAACGCCGACATTGCCGCTCTTGTCCTGCCAAACAACCTCGGCTTGCGCCTGCAATTGCGACTTAGCCCCAGGGAGTTCGCAGGAGATCTGCAGGGGCCCGGGATCCACGGCGCGTTCGGTCGCGATGCGCATGCCGCGCTGACTGACGTTGACCAGATGCCCGTCTAACTTTTTGTTGCCCTTGTGCTTGAGAGAAACGGGCACTTCAAGGCCGATGCGCTGATAGCGCAATCGTCCGTCGAGGATCATGCAGCGCGCTGCCGACATCGTGCGTACGGCCTGCTCGACGGATATCGGTTTTTCGAACGCGAATAGGGCACCGGTCTGATCCAAACTGGCCATGCCCTGGCGGTTGCCCATAATCACTAGAGGAACGGTGTTGAACTGTCGTCCGGGCGTCTGCAACTCGCGGAAGAGTTGGAATGTCCCATTCAAGTCACAATCCACGATGAGGGCGTCAATCTTCGAGTGAGAGAGACGGTCCATGGCTCGTTGAGGTTCGCACTCGACGGAAACGTCCATGTGAAGGCCACCCAAGATGCATTCCAGAACGCTGACTTCCTGCCAGTCGCGCGAGACCACCATCGAGGAAAGAGTCATATCTCTCACTTTAGACATGGGTGTCGTAGGTCCGTAGATAACCAACGTAATGACGTGAGGCGGCAGGCGCCGGCCTCGGACCGCAGATCTCAGACCTCGGACCTCGGACCTCCTCGGACCTCGGACCTCCTCGGACCTCGGACCTCAGACCGCGCTGGCAGCCGCATTACCGATATGTCCCGCCAGATTACGGGAACCTTGGGACCTTTGCAGACGTAACCTTTATTGGAGAGGGCCGTCTTACTCTATAGCCGTGCGGCCGGGGGTACGTCTGCCCTTCATTTGTCAGCGAAAAGAGGTTCCCTGGTTCGCATTTCTGCATCACAGAAGGAAAAGGCCGGATTTTCTTCTGTAATTAAGGGACAGGTTTCATCGTCTTTAGTCTCTAGCGCCAAACTTCGGTCGCATTTCTCAGGATATTTTCGAGGGGTCTTCTAATGCGGAGTGTTTCAGACATTTTCGGACAGATTTTCCGCAATCTGTGGGCGCATAAACTGCGTTCGTTCCTCACCATGTTCGGCATCGCGTGGGGTGTGGGATCGCTGCTCCTGCTGGTGGGGGTTGGGGAGGGCTTTCGCTCGGGCAACAAGCGCGAACTGGCCGAGTTCGGCAAAGACATCATGTTTCTATTCCCCGGCCGCGCTCCCTCGGTCAAGGGCAACATGACTTCGGCGCGTTCGTACCTGCTCACCTACCAGGATTATGAGGACATCCGGCACGCTCCGGAAGTGCGCAACGCCTGTCCAATTATTTCCCGCGGCGACTTGCACGAAGTAAGCGAGTTTTCCAACGGAAGCGGGGAAGTTCTCGGGACCGAGCCGCAGTTGAACGAGATCAGCTACCTGCCCCTGCAGGAAGGCCGCTGGCTTAACAATCTGGATGGCGCGCAGCGCCGTAACGTGGTGGTGCTCGGCAACGAACTGTACAAGAACCTCTTCGGCTCCAAGCGGGCGCTCGGAGCGACGGTCCTGCTCAACGGCTATCGCTTCAGCGTGGTGGGCACGGCCAAGAAGATGCGCGGCGAAGCCAGCGCTACCGACATGCGCGCCTTTATCCCCTTCAGCGTGATGCGCGAGCATTTCCCGCTGGCCGACGCCGACAAGCCCGACCGGCCCGACTCGATCACCTACATCAACTACCAGCCTTTGGACCCGAACCGCGACCTCGAGGCCCGGCGCGAGGTCCGCGTCCTGGTCGGCCAGAACCAC
>JAIQFW010000003.1 GCA_020073105.1 Terriglobia bacterium | reverse complement strand
CGCTCGCGTAAACTTTTGGTACCACCAGGTTAGATTCCCTGAACCAGATTTGAACCTTACTTTTCTGGCGGGAAGAAGGGAAACTTCGCAGCACGGAGAATCCCGTGCAAAAAGTCAGAGTTTTGGTTGCAAACCGGCCGCGTTTGATGAAGGACTTGGTGCTTGCCACGATCGGGGACCAGTCGGATATCGAAATTGTCGGCGAGACCGAGGACGAAGCGGAAATCACCGAATTGGTGGAACGTACGCGTCCCGACTATCTGATCATCGCGCAGGAGAGCCGGGAGTCGCGGCCAGCGTTGAGCGGATTTCTGCTTGGTCGCTATCCCCAGATGAAGATCTTGGCGCTCGAGGCAGATCGCAACAGCTGTACCTTTTACTGGGCCTTTGTCGACATCCGTTCCATGCGCGTGGAATCCTCGGAGCAGGGAATCCTAAGCGTGTTGCGAAGCAAGCCGGAGTTGGTAGCGAGTTAAGTGCCAACTCGCCCTGGCGACTCAGGCGAGTTGCCAGCAAGAATGGACTCAAAGGCGCCACAGGTTCGCTGGATTGCATGAGAAGCCATCTTCCGCGACTTCATGTGAGTTGCAGGGTTTGGGGATGGTAATCGGTACCACAGCCTGGGGCTTTCTGGATTGTTGTGTCGCACAACATTCCACGGATCCCAGCATAACTAGTTGATTTGATACTGGTTAGCTCATGAACGCCCTGTAAGTGAGAGGGCGGAGCTGTAGATTGGTAGCACCGGCTACTGCTTTAGAGCCACGCGAGTTGCCCGTGAGATATGGCAATTGTGAGTCCGGTCTGTCCGTTTCCGAAAGAATTGTTGCCGCGCCGCCAGGCGAATCGAGGTGTTATGAAAAAGAGCTCTTGTCACGTTCACGTCTTTGACCGTCGAATGTTCGTAGTATACGTGCTGGTGGCGGCTGCCTATGTGGGCACCGTCCTGGCACAGGACCGGTCTAACCAGAACCAGTCCTCCTACGACCGTACGAAGGCGGTTCCCGAGGCAAGCTCTCGGGCTCAGCAGGAAGCGGATCGACTGGTCTCTTTATCGGCGGACAGAATCATCTCTCTGTTGGTCGACGAACCCGGATTGTTCCTGGAATGCAAGAAACTGCTGGTGCGAACGGCATACAAGCAAGGGCGGCTGCTGGATCCTGAGGATCTCACCGACGACTCTGTTTTCCGCCAAGTTCGAGAAGACGAAAACGTCCGGGTACTGTTCACTCGCGAAATCGAAGACCGCCTTTACGTGCGCGCCAAGCCTACACGCGAAGAACTGGATCGCCAACGCGAGGAAGGACACATTCAGTTGCCTGACGTGACCACCGCACAGGCAGCTTCCGCTGTTATGCCGACCGCAAAGAGCCGGGAAGATGCTTATTGGCTGCGACACGAGAGGGACTTGGAGCCTTCAGTGTCTCGGAGCGGCGTACCTGCACCAGGCAGCACAACACCGGAATCTGGTGCGCCAATCTACACCCCGTCACCTTCGGACCAGATGCCGGGATCGACTGGGCCGCAGCCGTACGTTCCCCTTGACTCGCGGCGCTCACTTCTCCAGGCACAGCAGTCCCAGGATGACTTCGACTTCGGCTCAGAGGATGGCACGGGTATGCCAAGTCTCAGCGCAGATCAGATGTCTAGGCTGGTGGATGCACGCACGAACATGGGGGGCAGATTCGCGGGAGGTAGTTCCTCCGGGGACTCGCTGTCGCCAATGAGCCGCGGTCTCGATATGCCCGGCGCTATGGGAGGCGGAATTGGGATGCCGGGCTTTGACGCGCTTTCGATGGGATCGCTCGCCGGTTTGGGCTCTAGCCCGGATCTCTCTGGAATCGGAGCGTCTCCTTCTCAGGGTGCAGCGCGCGGAAACAATGCCCTCTATCCACCCTACTATCGTTACCCGCAACGGCGATTGGATCTTAAGGAGAAGCAGCCTGCTCTCCGCCGCAGGGCTAATCCCTATGCTGATGTTCCTTCGCTGTATGATCTTTACGCCCAGTACTCGCGGCGCACGCCGAAGCTCGACAGATTTGGCATCGATATTTTCCAGAATGGAACCGGGAATTTTGACCAGCTACCCATGGATATGCCAGTCGGCCCCGACTATGTTCTAGGGCCGGGCGATGGTCTAAGCATTAACTTGTTCGGCGGTGTTTCCCAACGTCTACGCAGGGTCGTGGATCGTGAAGGGCGAGTCGTCCTGCCAGAGGTGGGTGGAGTCCAGGTATCGGGAAGAACTCTGGGCGATGTGCAGCAGATGGTTCAAAGTGTAATGCGCACTGAATATCGCGACGTGCAAGCCGATATTTCCCTTGCCCGCCTCCGTTCCGTCCGCGTTTACGTCGTGGGCGACGTGCAGAGCCCGGGTGCCTACGAAGTGAGTTCTCTTTCAACGGCCTTGAATGCGGTTTACGAAGCTGGCGGGCCAACCTCTGGTGGCAGCCTGCGCATTCTAAATCACTACCGTGGCAAACAACTCATCCAGAGGATCGACGTCTACGACCTTCTTCTGCATGGGGTGAATGCCGGAATGCAGAGACTGGAATCAGGAGACACGATCCAAGTGCCACCGCTTGGTCCGGAGGTGACGGTTCGAGGCATGGTTCGTCGCCCCGCGATCTACGAATTGAACGGTGAAAAGACTTTGGCGGAAGTGCTGCAGATTGCTGGTGGGGTCCTTCCTACTGGCACACTCCGTAATGTCGACGTCGAACGTCTTGAGGCCCACGAGAGCAAAACCATGCTCCGCCTCGACATCCCTGAGAACAACAATCAGGCTGAAATAACAAAGGCCCTAGATGACTTCCAGATCCAGGATGGCGACAAGATCCAGATCTCGCCGATTCTGCCTTATGCAGATAAAACCGTCTACCTCGACGGCTATGTCTTCCGGCCGGGGAAGTTTGCCTACCGTGACGGTATGAAGGTCACAGACCTTATCAAGTCGTACAAGGACCTTCTGCCCGAACCCTATAAACAACACGCCGAGATCATTCGTCTTAAGAGCCCGGACAACACGCCTGAGGTCTTGGCCTTTAACCTGGACGATGCTCTCGCCGGCAAAGACCAAGACCTGGTTTTGCAGCCCTTTGATACGGTGCGGGTGTTCGGGCGTTACGACTTCGAGGATCCGCCCATTGTGACCGTTACGGGGGAGGTCCGGGATCCCGGCGACCACGTAACCAACGGTGTCACTCATCTGCGGGACGCGATCTACATGGCCGGTGGCGTCAGCGCAGATGCCCAACTCGACGATGTCCAGGTTTTTCGCAAGAACCAGGACGGAAGACTAGAGGTCATCAGTTCCAACCTTCGCAAAGCTCTCGCCGGTGATCCCAAAGATGACATCCTCCTCGAGACTAAGGATCGAGTATTCGTCCACAGGAATTTGGCGAAAGTCGATCCGGCCACAGTCATCGTCCAAGGCGAGGTGGGCCGACCTGGGAAGTACCCGCTGGGGAATGACATGACAGCTGCGGATTTAGTCCGCTTTGCGGGGGGGCTCAAACGCAGTGCTTACGCACAAGAAGCGGATCTCACCAGTTACACCGTCGAAAACGGCAGCAAGGTTGTGGGCGACCACCGGACCGTGGAAATTGCCAAGGCGCTGGCTGGAGAACCAGACACCGACGTCCGCCTGCACGATGGCGATGTTCTCACTATCCGTCAGCTGGCCGGGTGGAACGACTTGGGCGCAACGATCACCGTGAAAGGTGAAGTCATGCACCCCGGCACCTACGGTATTCAGGAAGGTGAACGGCTGAGTTCCATCCTTCAGCGAGCAGGAGGCTTCCGCGCCGACGCGTATCCCTACGGAACAGTTTTCCAGCGAGCTCAGGTAAGGGACATGGAGGAACAGAACCGCGATGAACTCATCCGGCGTGTAAAAGGAGAAGAGGCGGACGTTAAGCTGACCGCGGGTGCTGATGAGGAGATCAAACAGGCAACCTTGCTGCAGTACCAAACAACGCTCGAGAGACTACAGAACACCCCACCGCTGGGTCGACTGGTCATCCATATCTCAAGCAATCTCAAGCGTTGGACGAACACGCCCGCCGATATTCAGGTTCGAGCCGGCGATATCATTTACATCCCCAAGCGGTCCAACATGGTGATCGTGGACGGCTCCGTCTACAACCCAACTGCGATTACCTTTAAGCCGGGTAAGAATGCGGGATGGTATCTGAATCAGGCGGGTGGTCCAACCCAGTTGGCTAATAAGAAAGGCGTATTCGTGGTTCGAGGTGATGGTTCAGTCGTGGGTGGCCCCGGGGGTTTGTTTAGCGGTGGCGTCGAAAAAGCGGAGCTGCAACCCGGGGACATGGTGGTTGTGCCCGAGAAGACGTTCTCGGTCAGCCGCAAATTCCAGAACACAGTGCAGGCTGCCCAAATCTTTGCAGCCATCGGAGTGGCTGCTCAGTCTGCGTTTTACCTCACGAAGTAGGCGCTCGGTTAAGGATTAGGGAGATGGAGTGTTTCCGTGGTGGCCTAGTTATTGGCCTTGGTGTTTGGGGAGGTAGTTCTAGGAAGCAAGCCTGAGAGACCAGTCGTCGCGAAGTCCAGTTGCCGATAGTATTAGAAAACTAGAGATCGAGATCGCGGTTCTAAGTGGGGAAAAGTTAACTTGAAACGATCGATGGGAATGAACAGCTCGGTCCAGCAGCTTCAAGAAGCTGAAGCGCCTGTCTTGGAAAATGGCATCGGTAACGCTCGAACCCAAGCCTCCAGGCGGCCTACCTTTGACTGGGCTTGGCTGCTGTGGCTAAATCGCCGCTTACTTGGACGCTTGACGGCACTCGGCCTCGTTGTCTTTACAGCGATCGCTTTTCTGATTCCGAAGGAATACGAGTCCACGACCCGGCTTATGCCTCCGGAATCATCCTCCGGGTCGGGCCTGGGATCGGGTCTGGCGGCGATGATGTCGGCGATGGCTGGCGGCGGTGCGAGTTCTCTAGCCGGGTCGGCTTTGGGAGGAGTTGCTGGCGATCTGCTTGGAAAGCATGATGCGGGAGCCGTGTTCACGGACATGCTGCGCAGCCGCACGGTAGAGGACCGGATGATTTCACGCTTCGACTTGCGCAAAGTCTACCGCACGCACTATTGGGAAGATGCGCGCCGGAAACTGGCGGAGCGTACGTTGATTGTTGAAGATCGTAAGAGCGGCGTCATTACTCTCACCGTCACGGACCGTGACCCGCAACGGGCTGCACAACTCTCCCAAGGTTACGTGGACGAACTGGATCGAATTGCTGCAGAAGTCAATACTTCTGCGGCTCGTCGCGAACGCATGTTCATCGAGGAACGGCTGACGACTGTGAAGCAAAACCTGGATGCGGCTTCGCAGAAATTCAGTGAGTACTCGAGCAAGAGCGCCACTATCGACTTGAAAGACCAGGGCAAAGCAATGGTCGAAGCTGCGGCGGTTTTGCAGGGGCAGTTCATTGTCGCTCAGTCAGAACTTCAAGGTCTCGAGCAGATCTACACCGATAACAACGTTCGTGTCCGTGCCTTGCGCGCCCGAGTAGAAGAACTCAAACGCCAATTGAAGAAGGTGGGGGGCGACAGTTCCAGCGCGAGTTCGGGAGGCCCCAACGCCGACCAGGAATTTCCATCTATCCGTCAGTTACCCGTGCTGGGAGTTCGCTGGGCCGATTTGTACCGAGAAACCAAGCTTCAGGAGACTGTGTACGAGTTGCTTACAGAGCAGTATGAGCGCGCCAAGATAGAAGAGGCCAAAGAAACGCCGGTCGTCAAAGTTCTTGATGTCGCCGTTGTGCCGGAGCGAAAGTCCAAACCTCCTCGGCTGCTGATAATGCTTTTGGGTACAGCGATGGCGCTCATTGCTGGTTCAGGATGGGTGCTCGGCAAAGCGGTCTGGCAGGAGATGGATCCCGAGGATCCCAGAAAGCAGCTCGGCCAAGAGATCGGTGCCCAATCCATGGTGCTCTGGCGCCAAGGAAAGGTTCGATGGCAGGCTCTGCAACGTACGATCAGTCGGAAGGATTCGAGCGATTTGAACAGTTGATCGGCTCGTCTTGGTGCTGGACGACAAGCTTCGCGTGCGTCAAATCTCTGGCGTCATCACGCATGATGAGTTTCGACGCAAAACTCACCCTGGTCGGCGAGAGATTTTGAGTCTATTCCAAGCTTCTTGATATGACTCAACAAACGACAAGCCACAGCTCGCAGCTGACTAGTGGCCACCTGTTGGCGCGCAACACCATTTGGAACCTGATTGGAAATGGCGCACCAATGGTTGTTGCCGTTTTCTCTATTCCGATCCTCATTCGAGGACTTGGGAAAGACCGCTTCGGTGTACTGGCCCTAGCTTGGTCCCTGATCGGGTATGCTGGCCTGTTCGATTTGGGACTGGGTCGGGCGCTGACCCAACTGGTAGCAAGAAAACTGGGCGTGGGTGAAGACCGTGAAATCCCTACCTTGGTCTGGACCTCACTGCTACTGATGTTACTCCTGGGTTTGTTGGGCGCTGCGGTGATCATGTTCGCTGCACCGTGGCTCGTCCACCGTGCCCTCAATGTGCCCGGTGCGCTCCAGCAGGAGACCCTGGGGGCTTTCTACTTGTTGGGGCTTTCTGTGCCGCTGGTCATCACTACAGCCGGACTACGAGGCTTGCTTGAGGCTTATCAGCGCTTTGAGATGATCAATGCATTGCGGATTCCGGCGGGCGTCTATACATTTGCTAGCCCGTTGCTGGTACTGCCCTTTTCCAAGAACCTGATCGCCGTTGTGGCTGTGCTTGTTGTGGGGCGGTTGATCGCCTGGGCAGCCCATCTGCTGCTTTGCGTGCGTGTCATGCCGACGCTGCGCAGGAGCGTTGCATGGGAGCGTGCTGCAATCTGTCCCTTGTTACGATTCGGCGGCTGGATGACTGTCAGTAACCTCGTCAGTCCGCTGATGGTGACGCTGGATCGCTTCGTGATTGGCGCGCTGGTGTCTATGACTGCGGTGGCATACTACGCCACTCCTTATGAAGTCGTTACCAAATTCCTGTTCGTCCCCGCTGCCTTGATGGGAGTGATGTTTCCCGCCTTCTCGACGAGTTTCGTTCGAGATCGAGCACGGACGGCGGTACTGTACGGTCGATGCGTGAAATACCTCTTTTTGATGCTTTTTCCGGTCGCCCTCTTGACGGTTGGCCTGGCACAGAACGGTCTTGCGCTTTGGCTCGGAACCGATTTTGCGCAGCACAGTTATCACGTGCTCCAGTGGCTGGCGGTCGGTGTTTTCGTCAACAGCCTGGCGCAAGTACCGTTCGCCCTAGTGCAGGCTGCTGGTAGGCCCGACCTTACTGCCAAACTGCACCTGATTGAACTACCCTTCTATCTGCTCGCGTTGTGGATATTGATCTCTTGGTATGGCATCGAAGGTGTGGCCATCGCCTGGACGGTACGTGTAGCGGTGGACACTGTCGCGCTTTTCTGCTTCTCTCGATGGTTGCTGCCGGAATGTGTCCCCGTGGGTCGACGGACAATCTCCACCGTCGCGGTAGGACTCCTTGTTTTGCTGTCGGCGACCTTGCCAACTACGCCGATTGCAAAAATGGTAGTTCTGCCTGCAGTGCTCCTGGTATTTATGTCAGCCGGGTGGTTTGTGGCGCTCGCCCCCGACGAGCGTGCAATGATGCGTGCCCGCCTGAAGTCTTCCCAGGTGTCGTTTCATGGCGGGTAATTGCGTTGCAATTGCGCTGTCGACCTCAGCATGTTGTGTTGCTTCAATACTCTTGTCGAGAATCGTGCACTCATAGTTACCCTTCAAACAATCGTCGCGGTCTTTCTCAGGAGAGTAGGCGCTATCTATGGTGATGAACCCTGACAGGAGCTTCCTTATAGGGGAGGTGAGACATGACTTGGAACGTTGAGGCGAGCAGTACTGACCGCTGTTACTCAGCAGTTCGTTGTATCGCCTTCTTGAGCGTAATATTCATCATCTTCCAGCCCAGTCTGCGAGGACAGACTTTCAACCCCGCCGCGTATCAGGCTCAAAGCAAGACGGCGGGTATTCAGGAGGCCGTCGACGCAGCCGCTAAAGCCGGAGGGGGTACTGTACAGATTCCCGCTGGCACTTTCGTACTTCACGCGACAGCAGGCCGCCCGGCCATCGTGCTGAGGTCACGAGTGAGCGTCGTCGGAGCTGGAGCTGACAACACGATTCTCAAACTGGAAGGGAATTCCAAGACGTTCCCGGCCGTGATGGCGAACCAGAACTATGGCAACCCGGACGCAGCGGAACCCGACCACGACATTACCTTGGAAGGTTTCACAATCGATGTTGCTGCATCCGACCAGGTCGTGCGCGAGATTCAGCTTGCTGCTGCTATTCCGGTGGCGGGAGAGCAGGAAGCTTTCCTGAACTCCATGCAGGGCGTTACGATCGACTCCGTGCTTCGCGTCGACCCTGGTCCAAATGAGGAAATTGTGCCCGCTTTCAAGGCTTCGACCGGAAGCTTCCGCGCATTCTTCTTGCGCACTCATCCGGCAGGCGCGAAGGTGGTCGTATTGGTGACCAGGCTTCACGGCCTGACCTTAGTGGGGGCTCACAATGTAACGCTGCAAAATGTGACGATTCAGAACGCTCCCATGGATGGGATTTATCTCACCAACACCGTAACGCCCGGCGCCATGTACCACACCTACTGCCAAAGAATCAGCGTCCGGCACTGCAACTTCGTCGCTTGCCATCGTAATGGAATCTCGGTGATCGACGCCGAAGACGTAACGATTGCCGACAACAACTTTCGCGACATCACCGGAGATCCTGGTTCGCCCGTGGACATCGAGCCTAATAGTCCGGAGCAGCATGGAAATAGAATTAGCATTGCTAACAACCATGTAGAGAGATGCTTCCGCGGGATAAGTTTATCTCTTCAGTTTAGCGGACCTACGTCTGAGAACTTTCGGGGGGAGACTGTCAGCGGAAACACCATTGAGGGTACCCTCTACGGCTGGGGAATTTATGTTCTCTGGCAGCAGGCCGGCGCAATCGTGTCAGGGAACACTATTGGACGTCCGGCGGGAGACGGCATTTTAGTTGTTGGGTCCTCGCACATTCAGGTGACGAACAACACCATTGTCGATCCTGGACGCTGCCACACACACGGCAACTGTAGCAAGGTGGCTACGGCAGCAGGAATTCGCCTGATGGATGATCCGCACCGCCAACGACCGGTCAACGAAAACACGATCACCGGAAATATTATCAAGGATATCCAGGACACTCCTTCGTTGCTATACGGTATTGACTTCTCCTCAGCGGGGAAGGGAAATTCAATCCAGAGAAATGTAGTTTCGAGATTTGATCCGCGACAGGGCATGGTGGTACACGTAACCGGTAAAGCTGGTTCCAACACGATCTCTGGGAACTCAAAACAATAGTCTACGCACCACGGGAATCCCGGCAATTTATGACTGCCTGCTTCTCAGATTTCTCTCAGCGGCAACAGGTTAGTCGGATCGACTAAGTCGCCTTCCCAAGAGGTAGAAAGTCTATGTGGACATTGCTCGGCTATTTGTTGTTCTTCCTCATGGTGGCGTTTCCTGCTGCTCCGGGACTGACGTTGTTGAAGGGGTGCCTTCTCGTGGTCGTTCTCATATCAGTGGTTGTCAGGTTGCTGAAAGGCCAATTTGCGCCGCACCCTGCGGTAGCCGGGTGGACGTTCTTCTTTGTGATGCTAGGGTTTCTCCTAGTCCTAAGGGGCCTCTTTTTGGCAACACCAGGTGCCTGGCCCATGGTAGGAGTACATGTTCTTTGGCCGATCATTTATTTTACATTGTTGTCTAGCATCACGACCGGTAAGAGACTGATCGGACTTGAGCGTGTCCTGACACTCGCGACAATCTTCATACCAATCTATACGTTCCTCTACCTGGCGAGTGAGACGGGTCTCTTGCCGAGCCTCGGGTATGTGGGACTTTCGTCATTCCGCGAGGGGCAAGGTTTTGGCCTCTCCGATGGGTACATTCAAGTCAGCACCTACGGGCTAAATTCCATGTCGTTCCTCATCCCATTTACGATGGCGACACTAGTGACTTATCACACGTCAAAGGAGGGCGGGCGGATCTCGCGTGTTTGGTCGTGGATCGGTTTGTTCTTGGCCTTGGGCGTGGTGCTGATTTCCGGGCGCCGCGCACTACAATTCGTGACGCTGCTGGCACCGTTGCTAATCCTCGGGTTCCGTTCCTTTCAGCCGGATGCCGAAAAAAGTCTGACTAAGACGTTTGTCGTTCGCGTAGTCGCAGTTGGTCTGTGCGGTGTGATCGCTTTATCACTGGTAGCGGGATTCATTTACGATGTGAAGCTGACGAGACTCGCTGAAGAGTTATTCGGTAGCTTTGACTTCAGTGCTACGACTGTAAGCAATAGCGCAAACGAGCGTCGCTCTCAGTACTTTGCGTTGCTCAGAGAATGGCACGAGCACCCCGTTCTAGGCATTGGCCTAGGTATGCCGGCATACGGCTCGATTCGCTCCGAGACGATGCCGTGGGCGTACGAACTGTCCTACTTGGCGTTACTTTGTCAAACAGGCCTCATCGGTCTTTTGGCGTACGCTGCGGGGATTGTCTGGATCTATCGTACGGGCACAAGAGTTATCAAGGAGGGGGCAATGTTAGGCCGGATGATCCTGCCGGTCCTCGTGGGCATGACCTGCTTCTTGATCGCAAATGCCACAAATCCATACTTAGGCAAGTTTGACGGCCTCTGGGCCATCTTCCTACCCTTGGCGATGATCAATTATTGGCTTGTCGGGCGGGAAGCGGAAAGGTCATACGCTGTACGCCCGGCTCGCGGGAGTTACTAGCAGACTCGATGTTAACCTCACTCGACGCATCCGGCAGTTTCTCGATTCGTGAAGCGGTCTGGTCGTGACAGCTTTGAACGCGTTCGAGTAGTAGCTGGGGACCGCAAACTCTCGGGCGACTTGAAACCCGGCCGAATTACCTCTAATTGCCGTGCCTATTCTTTTTGGATGCCGCGTCCGATGCCATCGCTTGACATAGTCATCGTGAATTGGAACGCCGGACAGCAACTCCAGCGTTGCCTTTCTTCAATAGCAACAGCACGACAAGAATCATTTTGCCTAAATCGAGTCGTCGTCGTTGATAACGCGTCTTCGGATGTCTCGCTCGAGCGGGTGCAGTCTGTTGGGCTGCCACTGGTCGTAATTTCCAATCCGATAAATCGTGGTTTCGCCGTGGCCTGCAACCAAGGTGCAAAGGGAAGCAAAGCCGATTATTTGCTCTTCCTTAACCCGGACGTTGTGCTTGAACCAGATACCCTCGCAGGGCCCATGGCTTTCATGCAGCGGCCCGAAAATGCTCAGGTTGGAATTTGTGGGATTCAGTTCCTTAGCTCGACCGGCGAAATCGCCCGCAGTTGCGCTCGCTTTCCGCAGGCCTGGAATTTCTTGGCGATGACGACCGGCCTCCATCGGCTTGTCCCGAGTCGTTTTCCAGGTCTGGTGCTGGAAGAATGGGATCACCAAGTGAGCCGTATGGTAGACCATGTAATCGGAGCTTTTTTCCTGGTTCGGCGCACCTTGTTTGTGTCCCTCGGTGGCTTTGACGAGCGTTTTTTCGTATATCTTGAGGATCTTGATTTCTCCTATCGCGCATGGCAGTCAGGCTGGAGTTCCTACTATCTCGCCACCGTTCGCGGCGCGCACCGGGGAGGAGGGTGCAGCGAGCAGGTGAAGGCAACGCGTCTTTTTTATTCGTTGCACAGTAGAATCTTGTACGCCTACAAGCACTTCTCCACTCTGAGCGCAACGGCGGTGCTGCTGGCGACTGTATTTGTTGAGCCTGTGATTCGGCTTGGCCGCGCGCTGACGCGTGGTTCGTTTGTAGAAATCACGGAAGTTTCTGACGGATTTTGGAAACTATGGAAGCATGCGGCCGTGGGTACGAAACGATGAAGTCTCTCCGAGAATTGCGCATTGGATATGCCCCGTGCAGTACCACCTTCGAGGCGCCCGGAGATCGGCGTAGGTTTTGCTATTACGCAAAGAAACGCAATATCCCATTCGAGATCGCACGGCCATCGCAGGCATATGACATCGTGGTGGTAACGCAGACGGCGGATGTCAGCCTCTGGCGTCAATACCCGCGAGAGCGGGCCAAGATCATTTTCGATTTCGTTGACTCCTACTTGGCAATCCCTAGATTTGATTTGAAGGGTCTTCTTAGAGGGGCTGCAAAGTTCGCAGTTGGTCAGAACCGGAGGTTGCTCCTGAATTACACTCGAGGTGTCGAGGAGATGTGCAGGCGTGCCGACGCGGTAATCTGCACGACAGAAGAGCAAAAGCAGCGAATACTCCCTCTCTGTCCTAACGTGCACACAATTCTGGACCTCCACGGCAGCGTCGTGCGTGCTCGGAAAAAAGGTTATACCTCCGATGAGGTTTTTCACTTTGTTTGGGAGGGCCTGCCTGGGAATCTCTGGCACTTGCTCGAGATTAAGGAAGCTCTGCAGGATTTGCAGAGAACGCGACCCTTTGTGATACACGTGATTACGGCTCTGCAATACGGCCGCTACCTCAATGGCCGTCTCCTCAAACGAAATGCTTTGGATGACGCGCGCAAGATCTTTCCAAACACTTATCTTTATGCTTGGAATGAACGCACCTTCTCAGCCATAGCGTGCAGTTGCGATTTGGCATTAGTCCCAATCCCACTTCATGATCCCCTCTGCGCAGGAAAGCCGGAAAACAGACTTCTCTTGTTCTGGCGTATGGGCATGCCGGTTCTTGCGTCTTCTACGGTTGCTCACATGAGAGCCATGCAAGAGAGCGGACTCACCATGGCATGCGGTACTGGAGAAGAGTGGCGAGCAGCCCTCGAATATTACACCTCGAATGAGTACGCGAGGAGGGAGGCTGGGCAACGCGGCAGGGCATTTGCTGAAGAGAGACACAGTGAAGAAAAGACATTGGCGTCCTGGGACAAAGTTTTCGACTCAGTCCTTGTCGAGTCAAGCACCCGGGGGATCGCCGCGTGTTTTGCGGAGCTGCAGAATTAGTGACAGGAAACTAAACCGAACATAAGGTGGGCGAGGCCCGGACAGTAAGACACAGACTTTCGCCCGGCGGCTGGCTGTCACAGAGTTATCAAACTTCCAATAGCCACCGGGAGCTGAGTCCAATATGGGAAAAACAATGAGACTCCTTGTTGCGGGAGGTGCTGGCTATGTGGGCAGCGTCCTCATTCCGAAACTGCTCGATCGCGGCTACAAGGTGGATGTGGTCGATCTCTTTTGGTTCGGCAACCACTTGCCACCGCAAGTCGGCATCCTTAATAAGGATATCTTTCATCTCTCCGTAGAAGATCTGGAGCCTTATGATCAGGTGATTTTTCTTGCCGGACTTTCGAATGACCCCATGGCGGAGTTCTCACCAAGCAAAAATTTCATCTTCAACGCAGCTGCTCCGGCTTACCTGGCTTACACGGCCAAGAAAGCCAAGGTTAAAAGATACATTTATGCGTCGTCGTGCTCCGTTTACGGCTATACGGAGAACGAACTATACGATGAAACCCGTCCGGTCAGTTCACACTATGCATATGGAATTTCCAAGCTTCAGGGAGAACAGGCTGCAGCGCGGCTCGCCGATAAAGGCTTCTCGGTCATAGCGCTCCGCAAGGGCACGGTCTGCGGCTACAGCCCGCGTATGCGTTTTGACCTGGTCATTAACACTATGTTTAAGAGCGTGGTCAAACAGCATATGATCACAGTCAACAACCCTTCCATTTGGAGACCAGTCCTGAGCATCGAAGATGCGGCCACGGCTTACATTCGAGCCATTGAGGCGAACTATAAACTATCGGGAATTTTCAATGTGGCATCGGGAAACTATACCGTCGGGGAAATAGCAGACTTGGTAAGACTTGCTGTAGAAGAGCGGCTGGGAATTCGAGTGAACCTCCAGATCAAACACATTCAGGATTTCCGCAACTATAAGGTCAGCACACTCAAAGCAAGTAATGTCTTGAGTTTCCACCCCACGGGCGACGTGAAGTCGATTGTTGGAAGCCTAATCGATAACATGGATAAGTTCCAAGACTGGGAGAACCCGCTCTATTCGAACATTCAGTCCTTCAAGAACCTCGGCATACAGTGCACAGCAACTAAGCCAGATTCCGGAAGGCCAAGAAAGTTCTCTCGGTGACTGACTGCCCGCTGAAGCATGTGAAGGGGTCTTCCTAGATGTGCGGAATCGCAGGTTTTATTGATCTCCGGCGCCAGACTTCCACCGAAGATCTTCGGGCCATCGCGAAGAGGATGGCCGACACTGTCAGGCACCGTGGCCCAGACAGCGAAGGTGTATGGGTCGATGCGGCAGCGGGCATCGCCCTAGGGCATCGCCGCCTTGCCATTATTGACTTGTCTCCGATGGGTCACCAGCCCATGGTGTCCGGGAGCGGTAGATTCGTCATTATCTATAACGGGGAACTATACAATTTTCAAGAATTGCGACAGGAATTGGAACATTCCGGCGACTATCCGACGACCTTCCGTGGACAATCCGATACCGAAGTGATACTGACTTGCTTCGATCGCTGGGGCGTCGAGGCTTCGCTTTCTCGGTTCAATGGCATGTTCGCTTTCGCAGTCTGGGACCGGCACGAACACATCCTGCATCTCAGCCGCGATCGCATGGGCGAGAAACCGCTTTATTACGGCTGGTTGGGCGAAACATTTCTCTTTGGTTCCGAACTGAAGGCTCTGTGCGCTCATCCCGATTTCCGTGGAGAGATCAATCGCGACGCCTTGATGCTGTACATGCGGCACAACTGTGTGCCCGCCCCACATTCGATCTACCGTGGAATTTACAAGCTTCCACCAGGCCACCTGCTCAGTCTTCCCCGTGGACATTCCCCGAACATGACGCCAGTTCCTTATTGGAGCCTTGAGGAGGCAGTGGCGCGTGGTAGTGAGGAACCGTTTCACGGCACTGCAGAGGAGGCCGTCAAGCAACTGGATACTCTTCTCAGGGATGCAATCCGAATGAGAATGCTAGCGGATGTTCCTCTGGGAGGTCTTCTTTCCGGTGGGGTGGACTCTTCGACCGTCACCGCACTGATGCAGGCACAAAGCACCAGGCCGGTCAAGACGTTTACTATCGGACTTCACGAGAGCGCGTATGATGAAGCGCAAAATGCTGCGGCGGTGGCCCATCACCTGGGCACCGAACACACCGAACTCTATATAACCCCTGCAGAAGTGCTGTCCGTCATTCCGAGATTGCCGACTATGTATGACGAGCCCTTCGCAGACTCATCTCAGATACCGAGTTTCCTCGTATCCCAGATGGCTCGTCAGCATGTCACTGTGGGGCTCTCGGGAGATGGCGGGGATGAACTCTTCGGTGGATACAACCGCCACGTATGGAGCAGCCGGATCTGGAATGCCGTCGGTTGGCTTCCCCTCTCCGCGAGATCTTCTTTAGCCGGTGCGATCCGCTGTGTTACACCGCAGACCTGGGACACGGTTTTGGATATTTGCGCTCCCTTCCTCCCGCACAAAGCCAAACACAGAAATCCAGGATTAAAACTGTACAAGATTGCAGAAATGCTCCCTGTGAAGAATCGGGGAGCTTTGTATCTAAGGCATACCTCACATTGGGCGGATCCAGCCGACGTCGTGGTCGGTGGCACTGATGCGGACTACCTTGGCGGTGTGCAGAGTCCCCAGGTACACTTCTTGGATTTCACTCAGCAAATGATGTTCCTCGACACGGTCACCTATCTCCCGGATGACATCTTGGCAAAAGTGGATCGGGCGAGCATGGCCGTCAGTTTGGAGATGAGAGTCCCTCTCCTCGATCACCGCGTCGTTGAATTTGCTTGGTCTCTTCCGCCCGTCATGAAGATACGTCAGGGGCGAGGAAAGTGGCTTCTTCGCCAGCTTCTCTATAGCTACGTGCCCAGGGAGTTGGTCGATCGGCCCAAGGCAGGCTTGGAGGCCCTGCTCGACGAACATCGCCTGAAGAGCCAGGGCTTTTTCAACCCTGGCCCCATTCGAAAGATCTGGGCTGCCCACCTGTCCGGTCAAGGATCTTGGCAGTACCACCTCTGGGATGCCTTAATGTTCCAAGCCTGGCTGGAGACACGCCGTGAACCGTCCGGCGACAAAATCACGCCAGTTCCCCCGATGTCTAACCTGGTTTCTCACGCGGTTTAGCTATGCAAGGAAGCAAAGCCGTTGCTGCGCATTTCGAATTTCCCATCCGCCTGATGCAGGTCGGGACATCACATCTGAGCATCGGGTTGATGCGAGGCCAGTTTAGGTTTCTTCGCGAAGCTGGGTTTGACGTCTCGGTTGTTTCTTCTCCCGGTCCAGAGCTCTACGCTGCCGCCGAAGGCGAGGGTGTTCAGGTCTACGCTGTGCCGATGGTCCGCGAGATCAGCGGACTCGCCGATCTGGTCTCGCTGTGGCGGCTCAGACATTTGATGCAGCGTCTCCGGCCTACAATCACGAATGTCAGCACCCCGAAGGCCGGCTTGCTGGCGGGCATCGCTTCCGTTTTGAGTAGAGTGCCATGCCGGGTCTACACATTGCGCGGACTTCGTTGCGAGACGGCCAGCGGATGGAAACGCTGGTGCCTGATTCTCGCGGAACGTGTTGCCTGCCGCTGTGCCCACCGCGTGATCTGCGTAAGCCACAGTCTGCGCAAGAAAGCCATGGCTCTTGGTATTGCAGATCCGCGCAAATTTGTGGTTCCGGCATCAGGCAGCAGCAACGGCGTCGAGACCGATCGATTCGCGCCCACTCCCGAGCGAGTGCGCCAAGCCACCATCTTACGGAACGACCTTGGGATTCCTTCGGATGCTCCGGTAATCGGATTTGTCGGACGCTTTACCCGTGACAAGGGGATCTGCGAATTGATCGACACCTATCTTAAACTGCGCCATCAGCATCCAGCTGTGCGTCTGTTGCTTGTGGGCGACTTTGAAGCGGGTGATCCGGTTCCCAGCCACACCCGCAAAACGATCCAGGATGACTCTCAAATCATCCGCACCGGAAGCGTGCGAGATCCCGCCCTCTATTACCATGTAATGAATGTCATGGCTTTGCCTACGTATCGGGAAGGATTTCCAAACACCGCGTTGGAAGCCCAGGCAGCTGCGAAGCCCGTCGTCACAACCCGTGCGACGGGTGCCGTAGATGCGATCCAGGACGGTATTACGGGAATACTTGTGCCGGTGGGAGACGTCGACTCTCTGATCTCCGCTCTCTCTGGATTGATTGATCACCCAGAGATGGCGCGGCGACTGGGTAGCGCTGGGCTTGAACGCGTGCGGCACGAGTTTCGCCAGGATCTCATCTGGAAGGCACTCGAGAGGGAATTGCTTTCTCTGCTGCAAGAAAAGGGGCTGCCGGTTCCAAGGGCAGCGGATAGCAAGGCTGTGCCACCACTCAATTCTCCCGTGAACCTTGCCTCGCCATGAGCCGGTTCGTCAAAAAGTGTTTCGACTTCCTGGTGGCAACGCTAGCTCTTCTTCTGCTCGCGCCGCTATCGGGGTGCCTTGCAATCGCTATACGGCTCAGCATGGGTAGCCCAGTGTTGTTCCGCCAGGTTCGTCCCGGCTACCAGAGCAAGCCTTTCGTGCTGCTAAAGTTTCGAACTATGAATTCAATGTGCGATACACAAGGAAGTCTCCTTGCGGACGAAAGGAGGCTTACCAGGTTAGGGCGACTTCTTCGCCGTTTCAGCCTGGACGAGATTCCCCAACTCTGGAATGTGTGGAAGGGAGAGATGAGCTTGGTCGGACCTCGACCCCTTCTTATGGAATATTTGGAGCGCTATACTCCGGAGCAAGCTCGCCGCCACGATGTGAAACCCGGCATCACCGGCTGGGCGCAGGTGAACGGAAGAAACGCTCTAAGCTGGGAGGAGCGATTCCGGCTGGATGTCTGGTACGTCGATCATTGGAGTCTTGCCCTTGATTGCAGGATAATTCTGATGACGATTCGAAAGGTGCTCCTTCGGGAGGGTATCTCACAGCGGGGTCATGCCACGATGCCCAAGTTCCTGGGCAACAACCACGCCGGATGATGACTGTCCAGAAGCTATTTGTCTACGGAGCCCGTGGACACGGTAAGGTCGTCGCGGACATTTTGCTTGCCCGCAAGGAGCCGCATCTCGCAGGCTTCATAGATGACAACGACCAATTGCAGGGCGCGACTATCCTCGGATTGCCGGTTTGTGGCAATGGTCAGTGGTTGCAGCAGGAAGCAGGGAAAGCGCGGGTCGCGGTGGCCCTCGGCATCGGAGATAATCTTGCGCGACAGAGGGCCGCTGAGAAATGCGTTGCCTGGGGCGCAGAATTGGCGACGCTCGTGCACCCAGGAGCGTCGGTTTCCGCGTCAGCCCAGCTGGGTCCTGGTTCGGTGGTGATGGCTCAGGCAGCCATTAACCCCAACGCGAAAATCGGCAGAGGAGCAATCGTGAATACCGCGGCGTCGATTGACCACGACGTAGAACTTGGTGATTTCGCACACGTTGCTCCGAACGCCGCGATGGGCGGAGCGTCACGATTGGGGACGCTTTCGCTAGTCGGAATGGGGGCTGTCATCATTCAGTGTATAAGCATCGGTGCACGCAGCATCGTAGGTGCAGGAGCCGTCGTGGTCAGTGACGTCCCTGATGGTGTGGTCGCTTTTGGCGTTCCTGCACGTATCCAGCGGGGCGCTTGAAACAATGCAGCCTCCGATTTTGTTCTTAGACAAGCTCACAATGAACAACACATCTTCTTGGCAAAATCTTGCGGTGGATGGGGGTCAACCGGTCCGAAAAGCTCCGTTCGCGCCCTGGCCCCACTTTGAGCCGGATGAAATCGAAGCTGCTACGCGGGTTCTTCAATCCGGCAAGGTCAACTATTGGACCGGTGATGAAGGGCGGCAGTTCGAAAAGGAATTTGCCGCACAGGCGGGCTGCAAATATGCCGTTGCCTTGGCTAACGGCACGGTAGCACTGGAACTTGCACTCCACGCTCTCGGAATCGGCCCGGGCGACGAAGTTATCGTCCCCAGTCGCACCTTTATTGCGTCTGCAAGCTGCGTTGTTATGCGAGGCGCCACTCCGGTCTTGGCCGATGTTGACGAGCACAGCCAGAATCTCACTGTCGACACCATCCGGCCGCTGCTCACGCCTCACACCAGGGCCATTATCGCAGTCCATCTCGCGGGGTTGCCCTGCGAAATGGACCCAATTCTGGCTCTGGCTCGCGAGCACCGTGTGCACGTAGTCGAAGATTGCGCGCAGGCCCACGGGGCCACTTACAAGGGTCGCCCTGTCGGTTCCCTCAGTGACGTCGCTGCTTTCTCCTTCTGTCAGGACAAGATCATGACGACCGGGGGAGAAGGCGGCATGATTACGACCAACAATAAAGAAATTTGGGATCTGGCCTGGAGCTTCAAGGATCACGGCAAGAGCTATGACGCCGTTTACAACCGCAAGCATCTGCCTGGTTTTCGATGGCTTCACGAATCCTTCGGAACCAACTGGCGCCTCACAGAATTTCAATCCGCACTCGGCCGTGTGCTTCTGCGGAAACTTCCCGGGATGGTTGAGATCCGGCGCAGGAACGCAGCCATCTTGGCGCAAGGATTCCGGCAGCATTCGGCCCTCCGCGTGATCCGGCCGCCCGACCACATTGCGCATTCTTACTACAAGTACTACGCTTTCGTCCGTCCGGAAGAACTCCGAGAAGGGTGGACCCGGGACCGCATTCTCTCGGCGATCACGGCGGAAGGCATTCCTTGCTTCTCAGGAAGCTGCAGCGAAATCTATATGGAGAAAGCGTTTCCACTCGATCTTCGTCCTGCCGCTCGGTGGGCGGTCGCAAAGAGACTCGGCGAGACCAGCCTGATGTTCCTGGTTCATCCAACACTTTCGGTGGGTGACATGCACGACACATGGCGGGCGGTTGCCAAGGTTATGCACGCTGCCACGGCAATCTCTCGCAGGACACTGCGCCGCGCACCGGTCGTTACTGCTCTTGGGTGAGTCCTCGGTCGGGCGCCGAGGAGCGCAAAGGTTCGCGCTGAACAGGCGGCATTGAGAGAGACGGGTTGTCTCTAATGTCGTTGTCACTTGTGATTCTGGTGATACAATCCAATGTTCCCGAAACTTTACCTGCGTGCTAGGGTTCTAACTGTTTGCGGGACAGGTATTGTCATTGGAGGGGCGGCGACACATGTAATTTTCAGGGTATAAATGATGTAATTTGTATCGGAACGACTATGATCAAGAAGACGTGGTTTTCCAATTTGTTCGATGTGGCTGTGCGCGTCCTCGCGGATTTGGTCACGGTGCACGTCGCAATGCTCTTCGCGTTGTTGTTCGAAGCGCTCAAATTGAAGGCCGTGCCCACTCAGTCTGTCTCGACTTATCTTACGTCGCTACGCAGCTACTATGTGAACGTGTTCCTGCCGCTTTCCACCTTGTTTCCATGTGCCTGTGCGATCAGCGGGCTGTACACACGGACGTGGCGTGGTACAGCCATGTTTCTTAAGCTCCGTCGGGCCGCTGTGACAGCAGTTGTCAGTGTGCTTGGCTTGGTGATCATCAGCGCGGTTCTTTACCCTTCCGACGCTCTTCCGCCGTATTCTACTGCCGCGGCATTTGCCATTCTGGTGGTGATTGCAACGCCAGGTGTGCGCTGGTTGAAGTACTGGGCTTTTGAGAGCGAACGTGCACATCGATATCCGACAGAGCCACCCGTTCCAGAGACGATTCTGGTGGTAGGTGGTGCTGGCTACATTGGCTCGATTGTGACCCGTAAGCTGCTCGATCGCGGATACCGCGTGCGGGTGCTTGACAGTCTGGTTTACGGTGCCTCGCCGATCGAAGAGATCGTGCGCCATCCCCGTTTCAAGTTTCTGCGGGGCGACTGCCGCAACATTCAAGATGTCGTCCGTGCGATGACAGGAGTACGTGCGATCGTTCATTTGGCGGCAATTGTCGGCGACCCGGCCTGCGACCGTGACCACAAGACTGCGCGCGAGATCAACTACGCCGCAACCCGTATGATGATCGAAATAGCAAAGGGTGAGGGCGTAAGACGGTTTGTATTCGCCTCCAGCTGCAGTGTGTACGGGGCCTCCGATGAACTGATGACGGAGGATTCCGAGGTTAGCCCGGTTTCACTCTACGCAAAGACCAAGGTCGATTCCGAGAAGGAGCTGTTGACGGCGATGGGAGATGGTTTCCATCCCACGATCCTGCGTTTCTCCACGATTTTCGGCCTATCACCCCGGCCGCGTTTTGATCTAGTGGTGAATCTACTCACGGCAAAGGCCATGAAAGATGGCGTGGTAACGATTTTTAACGGTGAGCAGTGGCGACCCTTTCTCCACGTTGGAGACGCGGCCGAATCCATCATTCGAGTGCTTGAGGCACCGGTTGAAGTGGTCGGAGGCCAGACCTACAACGTTGGCGACGACGGACTGAACTATACCCTGGGGGACCTGGCGCGCAGGATTAACGACGTATTTCCCGATACCCGTATTGAACACGTCCACAACTCCGATCGTCGCAACTACCGCGTTTCATTCCGAAAGATAAAGACGGAGCTCGGCTTTTTCTGCTCGAAAACGCTGGAGGATGGAATCAAGGAGTTGAAGGTGGCGTTCGAGAACGGACTGATTATGGATTACCACCTACCGCTGTACAGCAACGTCAAATTCCTTCAACAGTATGGCAGTCCGCTCCAGCAGGATGAGGTCGGTGCCCAAGTTATGGCGGCGCTGGCGCAGAGAGCCGAAGTACCGGAACTCGTCAAAGTGTTTTCGGCGGAAGCCGGTGATTGAGGCCGCGTCCACGGCCTTTTGCACGGATCCTTCTAAGCGTATCGACGCATGCAAGGTCTCGTCCACATCCCGTCTACTGGGCGCTTTCTTTCATCTGATCACAACGCGCCTCGCGCTTTAGCTGACTGCCAGTACCATTCCATATCCTGCTGCGGATCCCCTCCAAAGCCGCCTCGAGACCGTTCAGCCCTGGGGCGAAAACTCGCTTTTTGCCCTGGGCCCTGTACTTAATCAGATCTACTCCGAGCTGCTTCGCCCAAGTTGCCTCAAATCCTACCTCGGACAGTCGTCCCCTCAATCGCGGCTCCAACTCTGTTAGCTTCCGCTATGGATGCGGATGAATCCACGGGGTCAGCCGTCAGCAACGGGCATTGGTACCACAAACTCTCCGTTCTTGAGTAAAATGCTGCCTTCTTGTAACTCCATAAAGAAGGCATGCTGTGCACCACAGAGTAACGAAAATCTTCAAGATCGAGCTGCTTCGCGGGTGAAAGAACGTAGGATTGCAAACGAGAATTGGAACTGTTCTGTGTTAAGCACGGAAAAAGACGGACTAGCGGAGGCTCAATGAGTGCTAATCGAGTTGCCATACTGGTTCTCACGATCGGATCTTTTGTGGGGTGCAGCGCCCACAGCAGCAGTCCAATCGCTAAGACTGGACCGACCAGGTTTTCGAATAACCTGAATGCTGAGGATTTCGGAGAGGTCGCGATCGTTCCAGATGATAACGACGTTGTTTCGGGCTATGAAGAGCAGGCCGGACCGCAAATGCACTTCCGCGTATCCAGAGCATATTGCGACAAACGATCCAATAGTCAACAATCAGCTTCTGATCAGGCAAACTTCTTCTGTGTTCCAGATGCTGTCACGATTGACGACACCCATCCCCCCGAATCAACGCGCAATAAAGACTTTGTGATTGTGCCATATGCATACGGCATGAATATGGACTACCCTGGCGGTCTCGAAATTAATAGCATTTTCCTAGGGGTTCATCCCAACCATTCGCGCTGCTCGAAAAGTGAACCGGCCTGGATAGCCCAAGACTCATGTCAGGCAGGGGGGAACTTCTGGGTGGAGGATAACGATGACTTTGGAGGAGTTTTTTCCAGCGCTTACAGTGTCATCGACAATGGTGTGCTTGACAGATCCCGGAGCTTTGTGTTGATCGCAGGGGATACTTACCAACATGCCAGCCATGGTGACATGCTCCTCGCATTACGCGATCCAAATGACAATTTCAGGTTCCAGTTCGGACACGCCGGATGGAGCGGCGCCGATGATCCAGCAACCTACAAGTATTTCACAAAGGCCAGAATTGACAGTGCGGGAAAGGGCTTCTTCGACGGCGGAACACAGGTGGGAGGGGCAGATTTTGCTGAATCGGTGAGCCCCGTCGGTGCCAGGACAAAATATGAACCCGGCGATGTTCTCGTCATCGATACAAACTTGGATCGCCAGTTCGGCCTGTCGACTAACTCTTATTCAACCCTGGCAGCGGGGGTGTACTCGACAAAGCCGGGCATTGTAGGTACGCCGCATCGTTCTGAAGATCCGGAGTTGGCAGCCGAAATACCGATGGCGATGACAGGTATCGTTCCGTGCAAAGTAAGTGCTGAGAATGGACCGATCTCACGGGGAGACCTGCTAGTAACTTCTTCTACGCCGGGATACGCAATGCGTGGGACCGACAAGGCCAGACTCCCCGGTGCAGTCATTGGTAAAGCACTGCAGCCGCTGTCTGCGGGAAAGGGAAAGATCGAGGTACTTGTCACCTTACGGTAAAGTGTAAACGGTTCCTCGGAGGGTTCCCCCCCGAGGTATTCCTTCGGCTTGAGAACTGGGCAAGTCTCGCCCACACCGTTTTCCAAAGACTCGAAAAGAATCGCGACGTGGATTATTTGTGTTTGCCAGGACAAAGAAATAGCTCTTCTGCTTGTCATTGTTTCATCATCGACTTCCGGTCCGATGGACTGTTTGTTTCGCCAAGCCGCAACCGATCATCACAAGGGGGAATCTTGATTCCGAAGAGTGTGGTCCAACCTTTAACGCCCCTCGATCATGGGGCCGGGAGCCCGGCTGTTTGGAAAGGCAGATCTCCCGGACATGATGCGCACGGATGGCGAAGAGCAGAACAACTGCTGTCGTATGTGATTCTGGGCTGCGGCTTCTTAACCTTTGGCTTTGGAACTTATCAGATCTTTACCTCACATTCCGTCGTTCCCATTTCAGACGAGTGGCAAGAGATCGACGTGGTTGCTACCGCGCCGCACCACCGACCCCCAATCTCCTGGTTATGGACTCAGCACAACGAACACCGCGTCGTGTTCTACCGGTTGCTGCTTCTGGCCGATATCCATTTGTTTCACGGTAAACACTGGATCTCGTTTGTCAGCATCTTTGCTGTGCAGTGCGGCTTTCTGATACTCTTGGCACGCTTGTTGTTCCTCGGAGGCTGTGGGGGAACTCTTACGCGCTCCCTAACTGGGCTAGCTGCCTTTTGTCTGTTCTGCCCCTCGCAATGGGAAAATTTCATGTGGGCGTTTCAGATATCGTTTTTCCTTCCCGGATTCTTCCTGGTTCTGGCTTTGTTGTGTCTGCTGAGACACCAGCAGGTAGATTCCTCTCAGCGTGTGCAAAACGTTGATCTTGGGCTATCGATTTTAGGCGCATCTGCTGCCACCTATTCGAACGGTAATGGGGTCGTGGTCTGGCCAATATTGCTTATGTTTGCCGTGATGCTGGGTGCCAAGCTCAAAACTCTTGCGATCTATGTGGTTGCGGGTGGCGTACTCATCGGATCGTATTTGTACCATTACGCCTCGCCTTCGTATCACACATCGCCTTGGTACTCGGTTCGCCATCCTTTGGCCATCTTGGAATACGCCACGAAGTATATGGGTGTTATTTTGCCTCCATGGGTAAAGCTTCGTGATTTGGTCGCCGTTTCGACTGGCACGTTCGGGTTGCTCGCAGGTGTAGTGGCAGCTTTTCTTGTATTGACACGCTTCCAATGGAAGAAGGCGTACATTGTCACGTTGCTCGGACTTATGTTGTTCTCTCTGGCGACTGCATTGATCACCGCGCTTGGGCGCGTCGGCATAGGGGTGGACCAAGCCTACCAATCGCGATATCAGACGTTTAACTTGCTCTTTTGGTTCGCGGTTGTCTCTTTGTGGTTACTTATCGCTGACCGGATGACCCCGAGGCTGCTGAGGATCATGCTGGCGTCTATCCCCGTCGTCATGTTGATTGCCGCGGTAGTGCTGTTTCCGCTATGCCTGAGGGCGTCTCGTCTTGTCACACAAAGGTCGCAAGCTGCGGCGGTAACGCTTGTCACGGGCGTACCGGACAAGCAGGCATTGGGAAGGCTGTATCCTCCCGACCCTGGAATCCCGTGGCGCGATGCAGAGTATTTTCGAGAGGAACACCTCTTCATGTTTTCCGCTTCGTCGTTTGAGAGGATGGGCCAGCCACTGGCCTCGGTTTATCGCGTAGGTTCGAAGGTGAAATGTGCAGGTGAAGTCAGTTTAGCGGAGCCGGTACCCGTGGAGGATTCTCTCACAGGCACGAGAGGAGACGGAATGCGGATCAACGGAGAGGCAATGAGTGGTGCGTCCGAAGAACCAGTGTGGAGTTTGGTTATCGCTGCAAGTGGTAAGATCGCAGGTTTTGGGGTTGGCGGTATCGAACTTAATACTTCGGGTAGTAAGACATTCCTGAAGAAGGCGAAATCGGTTGGATGGATGGGTTTCGCTCGGCCGCCGATTGGAACCACCTTGATGGACGTCTATGCGGTCGACAACCGGGGGGAGGAACTCTGCCCTCTAACGACAGTGGCGGTCCCAATCGTCAGGTGAGTGTCTAAGTGCCAAACCTCGACTCGGCGCCTTGATGGGCGGTACGGGAGGTTGCTTCAGTTTCGCTGATGCCCCCCTCGTTGCTCCTCACAACGGCTGACAAGGCAGGAACTTTCCGCCGGAATGCATGAAAATACCAGTGAAGATACAAGGGCAGCCACTTCCATAGGCGAAAACGGGACTGTCCCTCGGTTCGATCGCGCCAGGTAGAAGGTACTTCGGCGATTCGATAGCCTGCCAGGAACGCCTTTACTGTCAGCTCCAGATTCAGTTCGAAACCGCCGCGACTCTGCACCACGAAGCTTCTCACCATGGCACGATCATAGATTTTGAAGGCATTGGTAGCATCATGAGTGGGTAAGCCTCGCAGCCAAAACAACGACGTTCCCGCTAATCTCGACAGCAGTTGCTTGAAGAACGGACCGCCGATCAAGCGACCACCACGCATGTAGCGACTGCCGGCAACGAGGTGATAGCCCTGACTGTATAGCGCCAACATGCGATCTACCTGTTCCAGATCATCGGAGAGATCCGCCATAACCACCAGTATTGGACCGTCCGGGACGACATCGAACCCGGTCATAATTGCGGCGACTACACCCCGTCCACGCTGATTCTTCACTGCCCGTAGACGAACCTCACCCCCGCCAATAATCTCGCGAACGACAGGAACAGTATTATCCTCGTCGAAATCGTATACAACGTAGGCAACGAAGTCGGCCCGAAGCGAATGTGTAAGCTCCTTCCAAAGCTTCCCAAAATTTGCGCCTTCATTGTAGACAGGTATGACGATGCTAAGATGGCTCATTTCAATGACTCAGATTTTACCCACTTCGATCTGCTCAGCCACCCAGGGGATGACTTCCTCAAGAATGTCGTCCAGCGAGGTCGTGGCATTGAATCCTAAGAGGCGTGCAGCTTTTTCCGTGGTGGGCGAACGCTCCTGCACATCGTACTCGTAGGCCGGATCGTTGACGTACCGGAACAGTTTGCTCGAACCATGGATTTTGCGCCACACCGACTCCGCAAGTTCCAGCACCGTAGTCCGGACCGGAATGGAGAGGTTGAAATCCTGATTCAAAGCTGCCGGGTGTTCGATACATAACCGGATGCCACGAGCCAAGTCGCCGCCGTAGGTATAATGGCGCACTTGATTCCCCGAACCCAGGACGTGCAGCGGATCCTGACCCTTTAAAACCTTCTGGACGAGGTCCGGTACAACATGCGACATTGCTAGGCGAACATTACCGCTCATGATTTCACGATCACACAAGGCTCGCTTCTCGCCAATCCCGACACAGTTAAACGGACGTGCAATGGTATAGGGAAGCGCATACTGCTCGAAGGCACCTTGCACGAAGTATTCAGTCGCTAGTTTTTGGAATCCATAGGTCGAGCGAGGCGGAGGACACCGACGTTCCGCGCCTTCAGGAGTAGGGAACTCCCCCGTGCTTTCAAACACCATACTGGAGGAGAGGACGGTGATCTTCCTGAGCTTGCGTTCCCGGTGAGCCCAAATGGCGGCATCAAACGAAGCAGCTGTGATGCGCTCGTTTTCAGCTAGTAAATCGTAGGCGAACTCATGGAAGTAGGAGATGCCCCCGATCATGGCTGCGGCCGCCACGAAGTGGTCGCAATCGGAGATCAGTTCCTTCAGCAGTCCGACGTTCTTTGCGTCACCCTCTACAAAGGTGTAACGAGGGTTCTTGTCGTACGACTTTTCTGAGCGCCCATACTTGCTGAAATTATCCAGCCCTATGACGGCGTGCCCAGCCTCAAGCAACTCCTCGATGACATATCCACAGATGAAACCGGCTGCCCCAGTCACCAAGATCTTCATAAACTTTCACGCTCCGCTGCCGCGGCCATCGGCTTGGCCGATTGCTGCTCCGCCCAGGAGCCCCACACATCGACGACCCGCTTGCCCTGTGGGATTGCCAGGCCACGGTACACGGAGTGCGGCGCTCCGAAAATAATGATATCGGACCGCCGGACGGCCTCTTCCAGTGTTACGAAGTTTTCATCCTGAATGTAGGGGTCGGTACAAAGCACTTCCTTGGCTTCAAGAGTCAACAATTTGCGCAGCTTATAAGAAAGGCTCTCACGTTTATCGTCGGAATCGCCCTTGAACGCCATACCGAGGATTGCGACCGACTTGCTGCTCAGATTGGAGTCACGCAGCTGGGATACCAGGAAGTTGGGCAGGCCTTCGTTGATCAACATGGCCGCATGTCCCATAAAGAAATTGTTTCCGGAAAAAGCGGAAAGCTGGAGCGTATCCTTCAGAAGGCAAGGACCAGCCGCAAAACCCGCGCGGGCAAAGCTCTTCATCCGCGGATATCGGCGCGTCACCGCATCGTAGATCCGGTAGAAATCCAAGCCATAGCTTTCGGCGATCAAATAGAACTGGTTGGAGATGGCGAAGTTCAAGTAACGCCAGCTGTTGGTAAACAGTTTCGCCAGTTCCGCCTCCAGAGGGGTGAGTTCGATCAGTTCGTCGTTGATAAGAACAAAGAGTTCGCGAGCACGCTGGAGGGCCTCTGGCTCGAACGCCGAGATGATCTGAGGCATGCTGCGGATTTCCTCAACAGCCTTCCCCTCGGCAATGCGCTCCGGGCAAAAGGCCACATGGATCCGGCGATCACGACTGCGAACGCGATCGTAGACCAGCTTAGTTACACCTGGGTAGACCGTGCTGCGGAGCACAAGAAGCGCGTCGTCCGGAAGCAGATCGACCGCATGATCGATGTTCCGATACAGCTCTGTTACAGTTGGATTCAAGTGCTCGTCGACGGGAGTCCCTAGAACCGCGACTGCGGCATCTGCGTCCTGCAAGCAGGAGCTGTCAGCCGTCGCCACCAACATCGTCCCGACAACGCTCTTAAGGGCTTCTTCGGCACCCTTTTCCATAAAGGGCATGCGGCCGCTATTCACCATAGCAATCTTGCCGGGTTCAATATCCAGCAGAACTGCCCTGACACCGGAGTTCGCAAAGACGATTCCTAGCGGGAGGCCGACATGTCCGCAACCACCAATGATGACTAGCTTCTTAGGGATAGGCATTTCTCACGACCAATCGTAGGGTACGGATACGAGAGAGCCGGCACCCATCATGCTTAAAATGGCCCCCTTCTTCTGGCAATCGATTTCACAGTCTGTGCCAATGATGCTGATTTCCGCCAAAGGATAGTGGATGGTTCCCACTAACCTTCCTCAAGAGTGCAAGACTGGCTGAACTTATGCTCCGGTCATAACTCGAGAACGTAGCGGTCTAGAGCGATCAGCTGAAGATCGATCAGAGCTGCCGGTGGCTCCGAAAGCCTCCTGTATCTTACCCGCCAACAGGATAATCCGCAATTCTGATTCCGCTTTCGATGCGCTTCTGCTGGATCAGTACGCATACTGTCTGATCGAACTGTGTTGTGTGTGAGCGTGGTCGAGCCGGAGGTGAACGCGCCCTTCACCGACGGATCACGAGCCTGACGCTGGTTGTGCGGTAGTCGCGATTCAAAAAGGCGCCGTTCGGGCCTCACCACCTCGCATCTTGCTGCATTTTGCGAGGGAAGCAGATATATTTGTCTGAAACACAGTCATTTCGATTTGCAATCACCGGAAACATGGGGTGAGGCGCACATGCGAAGGTGGAGCGGTTTACGCGGTGGGTATAGCGATCCCAATCAGGAGAACTTTCTAGGTTCGACGCATGAAGTATCGGTTCGCTGGTATTGTCCAGATGTTCGCGCTGATTTCTGTATTGAGTTCGCGCGCATGGGCTCAGGAGGTCAGTACACCGGAGCGATCCTCCGCCAGCAGCACCACCCGAACCAGCGCCATTGCAAAACCTGAGCACTCCTACCAACTGCAGCCCGGCGAAGATCCCGAGAACCGGCTGATTTCACCGTTTCTCAAGCACCTGGCGGGCGATCAGAAAGAGTTCTGGACAACGCCCACGCGGTTCAAAGTCAAAGACCTGAAGTGGATTGCACCTGCCTTGGGGGTGACTGCGGCTTTCATCGCCAGCGACGGCTGGATGTCCAGGCAAGTGAATCCGAACCATGTTCAAACCAGCCTGCATATTTCGGATTACAGCACCTATTCCCTGATCGGGTTAAGTGGGGCTTCGTTCCTGTTCGGTCACATGACCCATAACGACCATCTGCAGGAAGCGGCGCTGCTCAGCGGCGAGGCCGCCGTCAACAGCACGGCGGTGACATACCTGCTTAAGGGAATCACTGAGAGGCAACGTCCTCTCGAAGGCAATGGACATGGGGACTTCTTTCACGGAGGTGCTTCGTTCCCCTCGGAACACGCGGCGATTGCCTGGTCCGTTGCAAGTGTCTGGGCCCACGAGTATCCCGGCTGGTTCAGCCAGATGGCGGCCTACGGGTTGGCTTCCACGGTTACAATCACCCGCGTCACCGCTAAGCAGCACTTTCCTACCGATGTCATTGTTGGCAGTGCGCTGGGCTGGTATTTCGGCCGCCAAGTGTACCGAGCCCATCACGATCCAGAACTGGGTGGATCGGGGTGGGGAAGTCTGATTGAGGAGAAGACCGGTGAGGGTACGCGCAATCCCGACAATATGGCCTCGCCGTACGTTTTGGTGGACAGCTGGGTCTACCCGGCTATTGAGCGTCTTGCCGCCATGGGCTACGTGCGAACCGCGACGTTGGACATTCGTCCATGGACCCGAATGGAGTGCGCCCGCCTCGTCGAGGAGGCGGGCGAGCGCCTGACAGATGCGGGCGGTGGCGAGGGGGAAGCGGCAGCCATCCACACCGCGCTCGATGACGAATTCAAAGATGAGATCGCGCGCCGCAATGGCGCGCCAAATGTTGGAGCGAAGCTGGAATCTATTTATACGCGTACCACGGACATTTCCGGCACTCCATTGCGAGACAGTTTTCACTTTGGCCAAACCATCATCAACGATTATGGACGTCCCTACTGGACTGGATTCAACGACGTGTCGGGCGTTACCGGATGGGCGGTCGCCGGGCCATTCTCGCTGTACATGAATGGCGAGTACCAGCACTCCCCGGCCGTACCTTCGGTACCTGCCCAGACGCTGCAGGCGGAAGCCAGTGCAGATACTGTTCCTTTCATAAGCCCCAATCCCATTCCCCAGATCAACCGATTTCGCCTCTTGGATGCCAACGCCTCGTTCCGAGTGTCCAATGTGCAATTCACTTTCGGGCAGCAGAGCTTGTGGCTCGGGCCTACCTCGGCCGGACCCCTGGTCTTTACGAACAATGCTGAACCACTTCCCATGTTCCGTGTCGACTCCGTCTCACCGTACCAGATACCCGGATTGTCTCGGTTACTCGGTCCTGTGCATACCCAATTCTTTCTTGGCAGGCTCTCCGGCCAGCAGTGGTCCGCTGACATCGGTCCCGGCCTTCCTTCGCAACCTTGGCTCCACGGAACCAAGATGAGTTTCCGGCCGACTGAGAACCTTGAGTTCAGCTTGGGCTATACGGCACAGTTTGGCGGCACGGGGAATCCATTTACCTGGCACAGTTTTCTCCGGTCGTTTTATTCTCACACGGCATCGGTCGAAACCAACCCTGGCAAGAGGCTCGGCGAGTTCGATTTCAGCTATCGCGTACCCGGTCTAAGAAATTGGCTCACCCTTTATGTTGATTCAATGGTTATTGACGAATACTCCCCGATCGGGTCCACCCGGCCACAGATAAACCCCGGGGTCTACCTGCCCAGACTGCCAAAACTCCACAATCTACAGTTGCGCTTCGAAGGCGTTACGACGGATCTCAATATCCCCTCTCATTTTGGTATTGGCTCTGTCTATAGCGATATTCGGTACCGCTCCGGCTATACCAACAACGGTTTTCTGCTGGGAAACTGGGTCGGTCGGCAGGGTCGGGCGGAGCAAGCCTGGGCAACGTATTCGTTTTCACCGCGAAGTCAGATTCAATTTGGTTATCGACACAACAATGTCGATAAAGCCTTCCTCCAAGGTGGGGATCTGCAGGATGCCACTGTCCGGGCAGATGTGATGCTACGGCATGACCTTGGAGTCTCGGGCTTTGTTCAGTATGAATCTTGGAACTTCCCGGTCCTGTCCCCAACCGCTAAGACAAACGTCACCAGTTCTATTCAAGTGACATTCTGGCCTAATTGGACGAAGAATAAGCAATGATTGCCGCTTCGTGCGCGTCGGATTGTGCCAAGCAGGTAAGCAGTTCCTCCAACTCTAATTCCCACCGTCGTAGCCCGAAAAGCCCACCTAAGGCCGCGCTCTCCTACTTAGACCTTCTCCCCACGTTTTGTTCCTCGCAACCGGGATTGACACTGCGCGACGCCCGCCTGGCGCAAAGCGCGCCTTCTACCGTTAAGAATCATCACATTGAGAGGTGATGACTGGCATTGTGAAAATAGGTCCCTTCCGCTAATTTCGGGAAAGCTGGGCCTGGGTTGCTTTGTGGGCAAAGTTCGATATTATGTCCGCATTCGATCACCAAGGGTGCGCTTGCCTGGTGGCCCAACCGTGTGCGGGGATATTGGGCTCCTTAGCCGAGTACTTAGGAGCGCCGCGCAACTTATTTGGTTGACCGGGGTTCTCTGTTGGCGAGAGCACTGATGAGGTGGCGCCTTCCTCGGTAGCCGCTGAGACTCCCAACTCAAGGTTCTCGTCCCTGGGCTCAAGCTGGTTAGACCTGAAAGGACGGTCTAGGTGAAGCCGCTCCGGTTCGAATTCACTCTTCTGGAGTCAGCGCCATGAAAGCTTCGTCATTCTGCTATGTTCCCTTCGTCATCCGGTTGGTTGCAATTTTGATTTTGATGTTTGTGGGTTCGGCAGTGCTTGGGCAAGCGAACCCTGTGCCTTTCATTAACCTACCTTTCGTACCGACAAGCACGGCGCCAGGTGGGCCGAGTTTTACTCTCACGGTCAATGGCGCAGGATTCGTTTCCGGGTCGGTCGTGATGTGGAACACCACGGCGCTGACGACAACGTCCATCAGCAGCACCCAGTTGACCGCCACCGTTCCAGCCGCTGACATCACAACCGCCGGCACGGCTGGGATTACGGTCACCAGTCCAAGTCCAGGTGGAGGCACGTCGAGCGTGGTCTTTTCCCCAGTTTCCGGGAAAGCTACATCGATCGGATTCGTTAACAGTCAGATCCTCCAATCTGCCGAAATTCCGGTTTCAATTACGACAGGAGATTTCAACGGCGATGGAAGAGTCGACTTGGCAGCCGTCAATAACGCTGGCTCGGTTTCAATATTCATTGGCAACGGCGACGGTTCATTTCAGCCGAACGTAGACTATCCCACCATCGCGGGGGCTAATGGGATCGTCGCGGTCGATCTGCTGAGTAACGGAAGCCTTGACCTTGTGACCGTGGCTCCTGGCACAATTGCGGTTCTGCGCGGCAACGGTGACGGCAGCTTTCAAACTCACGTCGCCTACCCAGGCGACCAACCTACCTGCGGTATCGACGGAGGACTGGTGGGTGGGTCGATCGTGGCCGGGGACTTCAACGGGGACGGCAAAATTGACCTGGCTGCGTCTTGGGGTTGTTACCACGGCGTCGGAGGTAGTGTCGACGGAGTCACATCGGTTTTCTTAGGCAATGGAGACGGAACGTTCCAACCCTACATCAGCAATTCTGTTGTGCCCTTGGATCAGGCTATTGCGGCAGGCGACTTCAACCTCGACGGCATACTGGACCTGGCCGGGTCGGTGCCTACTTGCCACTCGGACTGCCCCGAGACGGCAGATCTGGCTGTGGGAAACGGCGATGGGACATTCACATCGACGTTTGGCGGGCTCGATAGTGGACTCGAAACATATTGGCCATTCGTTGCAGCAGCAGACATTAACGGTGACGGAAACCTTGATTTTGTAGTCTGCAACAAATCGGATTTCTCAACGTTGTTGGGAAATGGTGACGGAACGGCTCAGTCGCCCATTGGTGCAGGAAGTGGGTGTACCTCCGTCGCACTAGGAGACTTCCACGGGAATGGCTACCTCGACCTCATCATGAGTGTTCCATACAACAGCGCTGGAACCCAGATGTTCCCTGGAAACGGCACGGGACAATTTCCCGCAGGTGAACCAGTTCCTTCCCCATCGCATCAGTCGGCCGGGTCAGTGGTTGCCGGTGATTTCAACGGTGATGGGAGGCTGGACGTAGCCGTTGCGAGTCCGGACAAAACGATTTGGATCGACCTGCAGGCTAGCCTTGGCAGCCTCTCGCCGACGAGCGCGAGCTTTTCCGCCCCGGTAACCATGAACAGTGCTCCCCAACCTGTAGTTCTCTCCAACCTTTCAGGCCTGCCCATCGTTATCAGCACCATCACGATCAGCGCTCATTTTTCCCAGACAAACAATTGTCCTCTGGGCGGAAGCTTACCGCCGACGGCGAGTTGTACCATAAATGTTACGTTTGAACCTATGGACTCGGGAGATACTGCAGGCACACTCAGCATTACGAACAGTGGCTTGGTCACTCCTTTGAGCGCTTCGCTAACCGGAAGAGGCCAGGATTTCTCGCTGTCATCGTCCACCACGAGTCAGACCGTCTCGATGGGGCAGGTAGCGAATTATTCCGTTCAGGTCGAACCAGATGGACTCAATGGGAATGTCGATCTCACTTGCAGCGGGGCGCCCGACGGCTCGACCTGTAGCTTAACGCCGACCTCTGTAACCCTGAACACTATTTCGACCGTCGCCGTTGCGGTTTCTACGACGAGAAAGTTGGCGGGCTCGACGCGGCCCGTCGCTGCTCCAGCCGGTCCTGTAGGCTATGTTGGATTCCTGCCGCTGTTTGCAGTGCTGATGACTACAGTCCTCAGCGCCTCGCGCATGTGGACGGGTCTGTGGCGATGCTTGTCGAGGCTGATATTGCTCTGTTTAATGATGTTTGTAATCGGCCTTCCGGCATGTGGTGGAGGGAGCGCGGAAATCGGCGGAACGCCAGCCGGTACTTACAAGTTGACGGTAAGAGGCACTTACACTTCTGGTGCCCATACTTTGACACGTAGCCAAAGCCTGACTTTGATCGTGAAGTGACCTTCGCGATTGCTGTGAGTCCCTGAGTCAGTTAAACACTAATCGGTTAAAGAAGGGGGACGCGAAATATGAGTCGGAGCGGGCTGGCGACGTGAAGCATTCTCTCGCCGACTTGTCGCGCGCGGAAAAGCATTTGAGCTACAAGCCGACAATCGATTTCGAGGAGGCGCCGCCGCGTACCGTGGGGTGGTATCGAAGCCAGATCGAAGCCGAGACGCTCAATCGGATGCAAGACTCTACTGAGAAATCACATTGCTATTAACTTATTGATTATAATAGTGTTGAGTGCAACATCGCGAGGGACTAGTAGGGAGTACTTCAATCGTGGCGCAAACGATGCCCTGTGGCGGTTTTGGGGCAGGTTCTTAAGCCACCTTATGACTGAGAGAATATGTCTGCTAAGACTGCCATTTCATCGGGCAACAGTTCTGCCCAGCCATTTCCTTTCCTTGATTTGAAGGCTCAGTACCAGGCCATCAAGAGCGGGATCGATGCCGCTACCCAGCGAGTCATGGACTCGCAGCACTTCATTCTCGGTCCGGAAGTGGAAAGTCTGGAGAAGGAGATCGCAGCCTATTGCCAATGTCAGTTCGCTATCGCTTGCGCCTCCGGATCTGACGCACTGTTGTTGGCCCTAATGGCACTTGAGGTGGGTCCAGGCGACGAGGTCGTTACAACTCCTTTTACCTTTGTCGCTACGGCGGGGTCAATTGCCAGACTGCGGGCCCGGCCAATGTTTGTAGACATCGATGCCGACACTTACAACATCGATCCGCGAAAACTGGAAACGGCGATCACTCCGAAAACGAAGGCAATTATTCCGGTCCACCTGTTTGGGGTGGCCGCCGACATGGACTCGATTATGAAGATCGCGAACGAGCGGGGAGTCCCCGTAGTAGAGGACGCCGCTCAAGCCATTGGAGCTCGCTATCAAGGACAACCTGTAGGAAGCATTGGTTTGTGCGGGTGCTTCAGCTTCTTTCCGTCCAAGAACCTCGGCGGTGCGGGTGACGGCGGGATGCTGACCACTAACGACCCCACGTTTGCTGACAAACTTCGGGTGCTGCGTAACCACGGGGGCCATTCTAAATACGAATGCGAATTGGTTGGGATGAACAGCCGTCTAGATGCACTCCAGGCAGCGATCCTGCGTGTCAAACTGACCTACCTCGATTCTTGGACGGAAGGCCGCAGGCGAAACGCTGCGCGATATCGCGAATTGTTCCGCAGCCATGGTTTGGATCAGATTCTTGGGCTGCCTCGGGAGTCAGCCAATTGTACCCATGTCTACAATCAGTATGTCGTTCGCGCACCCAAACGTGACCAACTGCGAGCTCATTTGCGTGACTGCGGAGTTCCTACGGAGATTTATTACCCAATCCCATTACACCTCCAACGTGCATTTGCTTATCTGGAGTACAAGCCAGGTGATCTGCCAGAAGCGGAAAGGGCGAGCAGGGAAGTGCTAGCGCTGCCCGTGTTCCCAGAGCTCTCCGCCGAACAGCACGATCTCGTTGTAGCTTCGATCGCGAAGTTCTACCATTAATTGGAATTTTCTGCTAGAAACAGACGGTGTCGGAACAACTGTGATCAGTATCTGTCGCTCTTGCGGAAGGTACTCTTGCTTGAGAGCACGGGAGATCATGACAGAGCCTTGACCAGTCCATGACAACCTGCATCTCCTCATTTTCTTACAGTGGTCATTGCTATCGAGGGAATGTGGTGGGACTAGCCATGGTAGAAGCTGGCATTGCCATCATCCTGCGCTAATGAGGGCGGCATAGGACGCGATTGAACTTCCGGACCGATTAGAGCCTATTACCGATTCCCCCATCGAATGCCATGAAACGCACCCTGCCTGGAGCCGTCGTGGAATTCCTGGGTTTCTCGAGCGAGGCATCCACACAGATTGACGCCCTTAGAAAGTTCAGTTCACGGGAATGGAAAGGGTGTCTTCCCTGGTTGTCTGATGCTGGCATCGCGCTTTACTTCCTCCAGAAGCTTAAGAACGCGGACGCGACGGATGTGCTCCCGGGAGCGGTCTTAGACAACCTCGAGCTGAAGTTCCACGCCAATCAAGAGAGAACGGAGTACTTCGCTAGCCAATTCCGAATTATCAACCAGGCGTTCGACCGAAGTGGTGTTGGCTACGCGGTGGTCAAAGGATTCTCTCTTGCTCCACAGTTCTGCCCGGATATCTTTCTGCGCTCTTTTGGGGATTTGGACTACCTCGTAGACCGGGAATCGGTGCCCGCCGCGCGGACAATGATTGAGCAGAGTGGATACTCACTGCAGTCGTCAACCGAAACGGAATTTAAGTTTCTTGGCCCCCCTTTTCACATTCCGGGCTGCGGTGTAAGAGGTTCGCTCGCGATTGAGATGCATTTGTCTCTCTGGAGTCCAGAGCTACATCGCGTATCGCTCGCAGAGCCGCAGTTCTCGCGCAGTAGGATCACGACCCAGGCATGGCAAGGTCTGATCTTTCCTGGGTTGCCCACAGAAGATGTGTTTGTGCTACAGGCGATACACGCTTTTCACCACATATTGACTTGCTGGATTCGGATGTCTTGGCTTTACGAGATCGGATATTTCCTTAGCCGGCGCGCAGACGACGTGTTGCTTTGGACACGTATTCGGGATCGGATCGGAGAGGATCCCGTGCTGCGCGAAGCGGTGGCCCTAATCGCGGAATTGGCAGGGCGGTTCTTCTCAGTGCCGTTGCCGTCCATGGTTGCCGAGTGGAGCCGGGAGATCCGGCCTCCGGTTAGAGTATGGATCGAGAACTACGCGAGAACTTGGGCTTTCGGGAAAAATCACCCTGGCGATCTCGGACTGTTCCCTACCGCAAAACTCGTTCTGTTTCTCCATCAACAATATGTCTCTGACAAGAAAGAACTTTTGCGGAAGCGGTTGCTTCCCGTGGCGTCCCTGCCTGAGATTACGGCCACAATGAAGAAGAGTCCGATGATAGTGCGAGACTCAGGCTGGCAAAGACGCAGGTTCATGATGCGCAGGACTTATTTTCATTTAGCCGGGGGACTTCGCTATCTCTGTGAAATACCTCGCTGGCGCCGGCTAAACAAGAAGATTGTGCGGGAGGCTCGAGCTTGAAACCACATTGTTCCTGGAACGTCCGTGTGCATTAGCTGAATCCTGTGGCTCATGGGGTGGTGAAACAAATTCTTCTTTCTAAATTCTTCTTGGGTGGCGGTACCAAGCTAAGTCTCCGGGTCTTCCAGATAGGCTTCTCAATCGGTTCAATAAATAGTGTTGTCTTACCGAAATAGTGCTGGCGCAGCTTCGAAAGGCCACCGGGATCTGTCCGCGATGGGAAACTGGTCAAGGAGTTTGTGAAAGAGAGTCATGACACCTTATGGGGACATCCATCGAAGGGTTCAGCCGTTTCTGCTGTGGAGAGAGGCGTGGCACGCTGTGCAGAGAGTAATTAAGTTCTGCTCAGAGTCGTCGCCGCATCGGCTGCGAAATTCTTTGTGGTGAATTTCGAGGTTGGACATCGTGCCGCACGCTTGGCACCTCCAGCCGTCACGGCTTAAGATATGTTGTCGAAGTTGTTCGTACAACTCAGTATCAAGGCGCAGGCGACGACCTTTCAACTGACTTTGGTTCACGACGCCTTCCCAGCGACGTAGTCGAGGAAGGATCTGCGTTCTTCACCCGGAAGGAACTTGAAGAACCGTAGGGCCGACTGCAGTAACACCTCAGAATTTCCGCTCTCGAGGCTCGCTCCGGCCAGGAAATCCGCACAGATCATCTCTAAGCAGTAGCCGCGGGATTTGTCCGTACCGAGCATCAGAGCTGCGGTCTCAATTGCCTGCTCCACGACCGGGATCTGGCTCTTGTAGAGCTTGAAGTAGACGATCTCCGAAGGTTCGGTCTCCTTCCCGGTTAGTTCCCTTTCGACCTCCTGCTTGAACCTCTCCTTAGGCAGCTCGCCAGCTTTGTGCAACCAGGTTGCACAATCGAAGTGCTGCCTGTCCCTCTTGGCCACCTTGGCCAACTCTAGCCCTTTGGTCCATCCCACTTCCCTGAGCTCCCGCCTCGCCTGAGGCGGCAGGTGCTCGTGGATGGGCATCAGGTAGTACGCCTTCCTTCTCGACTCCGGGAACCGCCGTTCCAGGAAATCGTCGAACGACGCCAGCTTTTCGACCCTCCAGTACTGTCCGGCCCGTACTTCGCAGAGGTATCGACCCAATTCCACAAATCGGGTACCCGCTCCGTTTCCCTGCGTTGTTCCCAGGCGATGATTTCGTCGATCTTGGTGATCACGAACAGCGCTCGTCGGCGATCCAACTTGGGCAGCATGGGGCGTTCTCTAGTAAGCAAGCTCGTCAATCCAACCAAGGTTCTCCGCTCCCGGTCGCCGCAGCAGCGCAGCTTCAACCATTTTCTGTTTCCCAAGACAGAGCCCGACATATGGGCAGGTACTGCAGGGGTTCTGGGGGAAGCGAATGCCGCTGTGAGGCAAGAACTCCGCGGACTCGATGCGGCGGATGGTGTTTTCGACCAGACGGCCGAACTCTTGTTGCTGTTCTTCGCTGATGGTGGTGCGCAGGTATTGGATTTCAACGAGGCGCTTACGGACAAAGACGATCTGAGCAACTTCCGAGATACCCGTCATCCATGAGTAGCATACCAACTGCGGGTCCACGCCTCCTCCTCGCTAAAGGGAGGTTAGAGACGCGCGCAGTCCTGTAGTCTTGCCAATCTGGGATATTCGGTGCCGTCGCGCACAGCGCCTACTGCCCGATCGCGCTCGCCGTGGCGGAGAATACGTTGTTGGAGTTTGATCCGATCAACCGGACTGTGCCGACCACAAGAACCAGAATGACCGCCAGCAGTACCGCGTACTCGGCGATGTCTTGCCCATCTTCATCCCGCCATAACCTGCGCAGAGAATCAGTCATGTTGCACCTCCGTGAGATCGTCAGTGCTCTCTAGATATTGTAACTCGGTCGTGATCGGCCAATCGAACCGGATGAGGTATTGAACCACAAACCCGCTCGATCTGGAAGGGCTCCGTACCACAAGCGTCAAACCACGAGTCCACGACCTTCCGGGTAGGGTCTTCCCACTCCCATTCAGCCTAGGATTTCAACTGCGCCAGTTGCTTCTTCACATCGGCGGCATCGCTGTAGTTGGGACTAATTTTCAGCGCGCGTTCCAGGTGCCGACGGGCCAGCGCGGGCTGGTTGGTCTTCTCATAGGCCAGCCCCAAGTGATAGTGGACATTGGGGTTTTCCGGTGCTCGACTCTTTTCTCCCAGCTTGAGCGCCTCCTGGAACTGGCCAATGGCCAGCTGGTAAGCCCCCTTCTGGTAGTAGACCCAACCCAGGGTGTCGGCTGCGTTGGGAGAGTCCGGCATGCCGCGGCGCGCGGTCTGCGCTAGGGAGAGAGCGACGTCTACGTTGCCGCCGGTGCGCAGTAGCGCATAAGCAAGATTGTTCGACGCCAGCGGGTCGCTGGGTTGGATCTCGAGCGCCTGCTGATACGCACTCCGTGCATTGTTCCAATCCTGCCGGGATTCATACACCTGTCCCAGGAGGACGAAAAAAGTTGCCTGGCGAGGGTTATCCCTAATGGACTGCTGGTAGGAGGCAATGGCTTCGTCGAGCTTTCCGCTGGCGGTGAGTACTTGGCCCAGCTTAACCAATGCGTCAACATTATTCTTGTTGAGTCCAGCCGCCTTCTTGAAGGCTGCTTCCGCTGCGTTCAGGTCTTTCTTGTTGTTGAATAGAGCGGTGCCAAGCAGATTGTAGAAACCGCTATTGTCAGCCGCTTTGGCGATTTGAGCGTTCGCCGCCAGAATGGCCTTGTCGACCTGGTTCTGGGCCAGATAAGTGTTCATGAGCCCACGCAGGGCGTCCACGGAGTTGACATCACGCTCCAGCGCTTGTTGATAAGCCTTCCCGGCTTCGCTGTACTGTTTTTGGACGAACCTCAGGCTTCCCAGTTGCACGTATCCCACCGGACTTTGGGGAGCCACCTCGATGACATGGCGAATGTCCTTTTCGGCGTTGTCGAACTGCTTTCGATTGATGTAGGAGATGATTCGCAGAGCGTAACCGTCGGGTGACGCGGGCTGCAGAGTAATCATCTGGGTGGCGGCCTGTTCCAGAGCTCCCATATCACGTTTACGCACGGCAACTCCGGCCAGCGCGCGTTGGACCTCGGCCAGTTCGGGTCGGAGACGTGCCGCTTCCCGCCACTCACTCTCTGCCTGCTCTGGACTACCCGACCTGTCCAGAGCAATACCCAAGTAATAATGCCCCAGGCCGTTGTCAGGATCGTTCTTCACAACCGCTTGGAGGGTTGAACTGGCGTCGCTGAGGTTCCCAACTCCGATCTGGATCTGGCCACGGTAAACCAGAGCATCGTTGTCCTGTGGGCTCTCCTTTAAGATTTCATCATTCAGTTTTCGAGCCTCATCGAAACGGCTCTTCATGATGAGAGCTTGAATGTAGTTCTTCTTTACTTGCGGATCTTTGGGATGCTCCTGGTTTAGGAATGCGTATTCGGCGACAGCCTTGTCCAGGTCGCCGGTAGCAAGGTAGAAGTCACCGAGCATGCGATAGCCTACGGAGTCGTCCGGAAAATCGCGCTTGGCCTGCCGCAGAAATTCTTCCGCCTCCGGCTTCTTGCCTTCCGCCAGGTAAAGCCGGGCTAAGGCACCGCGCGGTTCGGAACTCTTCGGATCATTGGCAATCGCTTCCCGAAACTGTTGTTCCGCGTTACCGAATTGGCCTCGCGACTGGTAATAGCTGGCCAGCATCAACCGCGGGGCCATCCCTTTGGGATTCACGGCCACGGCGCTCTTGAAACTGGTCTCGGCCGCGTCCGCCTGGTTGTTCTTGACCTGCAACAAGCCCAGACTTACGAACGATTCCCAACGATTCGGGTCGAGAGCGATCGCTTTTTGCATCTCAGTAAGTGCGCCAGCAAAATTCCCTTCGTTGCCCAGCAGGTTCGAAACAACAACGTGGACTCCCGGATCATTTGGCCATTGCTTCAACAGGAGGTCAGTTTGCTCCCGCGCTTGCGGAAAATTGCGGCCCATGATCAACAAGTTGGCCAACTCGATCCTGGCTTGCGAATTCTCTGGCTGCAACTCGATCGTTTGTGAAAACTCCTGGAAGGCGCAGGACCATTGCTGACTTTTCAGGCAACTCTGTGCCAGTTGATAATGCGCGTCCGCATAGCTAGGGTCGATACGCAGGGCGTTGCCAAACTGGAGCGCGGCCTCGTGGTACTGGCCCTTTTCGAAGTAACGTTGGCCACTTTGGAAGAATTTCTGCTTGCGTACGTTGGGATCGCGGGAGCATGCCGGGAGAATCGCAAGCAACAAGGTCACGCTCAGAAGCTTGTAAGGACTAGAAGATAACCTCATGAGCACCGCTCCTCCCGGGTATGAATGGCTTCGGGTGTTTCACTAAACCTACCGCATTTTGGGTTCCCGGCGAAAGTTACCCTGGCCCTGTTGTGTTCCAAGATTCTGATGGGACGGTACCAGCTGACGCGGACTCGGCTCGCCTTTGTGCGGACGCCCACGGAACTTCTGCGTGCTCATAGTGTGCGCAGGTGCGACTCGCGCGTGAAATTGAAGGAAGTCGCTTACGGCGCCGGGCAGGCGGTCGGCTAGCGTGGCCCGTGGTCAAGGGGAAGACGTAGAGGCGCCTGTGGAAATCCCTCCGCACCTGCTTTTTCTGTCTCAGTTTTTTGGTTGCCGGAGTGCGTTTTATGCTCCGATGATATTGATAATTAATGACTTATGTAATAGTTGCAGGGCGCTGCATGGGTGTTGCAAGAATTATCAGCCTTGACACTCTAAGTCTTTGCGCTAAAGTAGATTGTGTTGTAGGTGTATCTCCCCCTTACTCTACGCGAGTGAGGCAGTGAAAAAATGACGGTTGTGATCAAAAAGACGTTGTTCAGGGTGGCTGCGGCGCTGATTCTTTGTCTGGCTCCCTCCGCTTTCGCAGACACTTCGGCAACGCTGACCTTGACCAGCGCGGGTAACAACGTCATGGACGGCGTCTACGTCGGTCCTTACACTGCCAACATCACAAGTGGCGGCGTCACGCAATACAACCAGCAGGTCATCTGTGACGACTTTAAGGACGACAGCTATGTGGGCCACAGTTGGACTGCGACCGTAAATACCTTTGCCGATCTGAGCCACACGCTTTGGGGAGCGCAGCTTCTGGGTCAAGGCAAGACGATGGATTACGTGACTCAGCTTTACAATGAAGCCGCGTGGCTTGCCGTCACGATGATGTCCCTTCCGTCGTCTCAGCAAGGCTTATATTCCTTTGCAATCTGGGCAATCTTTAGTCCCGACGCTGTAAAGAGCGTGGTCACGGCCAGCGAGTGGACCGCGATCTCTAGTCTGATATCTACCGCACAGTCGCAACAGTTCTCGAAGGGCCAATTCGCCAATTTTCTGATCTATACCCCGCTGCAAAAACCTGGCGTGAGTTGTGTCGTGGGCAATTGCCCGGCGCAGGAGTTTTTCGTGATCCAAACCCCTGAGGGCGGAGCAGCCTTACTCTATCTGCTGTTCGCAGGATTGGCGTGCATGGTGGCCATGCGGTTCCGAGTTCGGCAAGCGCTACCTGGAAAGCGCATCGCGTAAGAGTTGTCAGAAATTCCCCTGATCTGATCTCACTGTGAATATCCCCCCATAGCCCTCCCCGCCTCTTATCCGGCGCTCTTTTCTCCCTTCCCGACTGTGAGCAATCCAACTCCCCGTACGCTTGGAGTTCACTAGTAATCGTTGGAGTGAGTTGCCCCACGGGTTGGGAGTCCCAGGAATCTGCGCAGGCCGGTATATCCAGCGTCCACGCTTGTATGAGTTCTCACTTCGCGAAAAACCAGTCGAAGGACTTGACCGCGGTGAATTCGTTGTCCTTGATATCAAAAATGGTGTAGAGCTTCGTGATCTGAAGCAGGTCGTGGACTTTCTTGTTGAGGTTCAGCAGTTTCAGTTCACCACCCTGGTTGCGGACGGTGGTGTAGCTTCCGACCAACTCGCCAACTCCTGAGCTGTCGATATAGCTGACATCGCCCAGATTGAGCACGATCTTTTTCTTCCCCTGGTTTACGAGGTCGCCGACCGCGCTGCGTAATCTGCCCGTCTCATCGCCCAGGGTTATTTGGCCGCTGATGTCGACGATGATGACACCTTCCACCTCACGGGTGCTGATTTTCATACTCACGAGCAGCCTCCTGGGCAGGGTTCATGGCTGGGCGCTTGAATGCCAACTCTGTGGTATGTTAGGGCGCTCCCCGGCCGAAGTCAAAGCCTTCGCGTGCTACCTTCCTCGATCTGACACCTGCCGCCTTGCAGCCGCTTAATATGTTCAAGCGCCGGAGCGCTTGGTTACCAAAGGTCCTGGCCGCCCGGCCTAGACCTTAGGCCACTGTGCGGCTCCTACCGGCCTCGCTAGACTAGTCCAACCCAAGCCTCCACGGTCTGGCCTACAAGGAGGGCCACTGCGATGCATCAATGGTTCAGCCAGCTCAGTCTCCCGTTCACCGTGATAACCGCCTATGTCCCACTGATCGCGACCGTGGTGACCACCATTCTCAGTCTGGTTCTGGCCCGCGCGACGCTGCGCTATGCCGAATCCAGCGACAAGAGCCTGGCCCTGGCCCGCGAGGAGTTCGAGCGCCAATGGACCCCTGAACTGCATATCAAGCTGGAAAAGGTCTCCTCCCGCGAGGCGAGAATTGTCGTTACTAACCTGGCGAAGATCTCCGTGCTGCTCCAGATGGTACAGTTGCGCAAGCTGTCGATGGCAGTGCCTTCTCTGCGCTACTTCATGAACGAACCGCTGGTCGGGGGCAGTACTTGGGCCGAAGAGTTGGGGAAACGGCTCCTGGCCTGCACCGGCGACGATTACGATGGCCAGATTGCGGCCTCCATCACCTTCTATGCTTCGGGACGCATGTTCCGGACCGACTGGTTCCGTTTCCAGATCCAGGTGAGCAACGATGCCATCGTCCGCCTTGACCCCGTTCAAATCGCCGCGAGGCCCGTACGCGTGCTGGAAGGTGGCGGCAAAACCCGACAAGAACTGGTGAGGGATGTGGTCGGAGTCACGGCCGATAGCGACGGGCAGTCAGCTTCGGAATAGTGCCGGTTGGCTTTGGAGATGTGGGCTTTGCCGCGCAAAGGCCGGCCTTGAAACTGGCAAGAAGTGGAAACAACCTCTCGGGAAGGGCACGTTAGTCACCTTGCTCGATGCAGGTGCCGTCAGGCATGCTGGGCACGTGCAGGAAATCGAGCAACTTTCGGGCCTGGATCCGCAGGGGTGGACTCCAGAGTCCGTTTGCGCCAGGATTGCCGAGATCTTCCGGGTGAAGGAAACCGAAGTAGCACTGCTCGAACTTCGGGGGAGCCTGCTCAATTTTCTTTATCCTCTCGAGTTAACGACCGCGGGGGCGATCCCGCTTTCCAGTTCGGCGGTCGCTGCTCGTACGGCGCAGACCAAGACGGCAGGGATTTTCAATAGCTTTACGCAAGTAAGCCATTTCAGCGTGTTCGAACTCGTCAAGCTGGGTAAGAGCGGACTGGATGCCCAGGTCATTCAAAAACTTATGTCTGCTCCCATACTCACCCCGGAGGATGACGTTCTGGGCGTGATTCAAGTCTCCCGCAAGGGGCCCCGCCCAGCCATCGCCGGCCCGGACTTCACCCAAGGGGACCTTCACAAACTGGAACGTGTAGCCCGCGCCTTTGCCCGACTCATGACGCGGCGAAGACACGTTGCCTGGTAACTGGACAACGCCAGTCCGGAGTTCAACTGCAACCTGGGGCATGTTACCTGGAAGGGAAGCGCAAACCAAGGTGACGCCGATCACCGGTGTTGAGCGGTTCACACCGCTCTCGGCGGCGGGACTGACGAATGCCACTTTCAAGGGTCGGTTCGGCTGGTACCGACCGGCTAGGAGGCAGGAACCCAGTTTCGGCGCTCCATGATGGATGGAGGCTCGTAGGTGTGTCCCGATGCCAGCCGCCTTTCTTCCCGGCGGCTTGACCATAACAGTACCGGCCCCAGCAGGCTCGCGGTCAGACGCGCGGCCATGGGAAACTCTCTTTCCACTTCCCGCCGCAAGACGTGAATCTGTTCGCTCACAGTTCGATTGACCTTCCCGAACTGCCGCTCCATCACCCACAGTGCCGCGTTGTAAACGCTGCCCAGCTTCTTCATCTCTCTGCCAAACCGCTCCCGGACCCGCGGATCGGGATAGTCCTTGTAACGTCGCCAGCCCTGCAGCATGGTCTGGCACATGCGATAGAGGCTCGGCCCGTTGCGCTCAAAATCACGCCAGAACGCCCAGTCCAGGAACCTCTTGGAATCATCCCGCGAGATCGCCGCGTGCCGGAAGTTGAACTTGTATTGGCCATGGATATCGGCTGGGTCGACGCCTTCCAGCAGCCGGCCCTGCTTCGCCATCTCGGCATAGAGCGGTGTTCCAGGCACCGGCGTGTACAGCATGAACTGGTGGAAGTCGGTCTGGTGCTCCACCGCGTGCTCGACCTCTTGGGCAATGTTGTCAGGCGTGTGGTGCTCCAACCCGATAATCGTGGATCCCTGGACGCGGATACCGTGTTCACGCAGCTCCCGCGTGAGTTGCCGGGTGTCCGATCCCTGCAGCTTGCTATAGGTGGACTGGGGAGATTCCAGGCCCATCCACAACCAGGAGACGCCCAGCTCCACGAGCTCCTGCATGGTGTACTTTCGGATGGCATTGGCCGAGGCAAAGACGGAAAGCTCCCAGCTTTTGCCCGCCGCCTTCATGCGTTCCAGCAGACGCATGGCGCGCGTGCGATGCAGCAGGAAGTTTTCGTCCATCATGAAAAAGGAATGCACCTTGAGTTCGGATTCGACGCCGCACATCACGTCGAACAGCTCATCCCCGGTCTCGTAGAAGTTGACGAACTTACCCTTGCCGCCGAAAAAGGCCGAAGTCGTACAGAAGTTGCACCCCATGGGACAGCCCACTGACGGGATGATGGTCGCTGCCGTGCCGCCTTTCCGCTGGGGAAGGCGCACTCCCATGACCCGCGTCTGCAAGCCGGAAATGATGGCGGGATGACGGATGGGGGCCTGCTCGTCCTCCCCCAGATAATGCCGCATCCACGAGATGCCTTCGCCGCGCACGATGTGATCGGCGTCGATCATGGTCTCAATTTCAGGAATGGCGGCCACGTGCCCGCCCACCACGATGACCGAATCCGGAGATAGCTTACGCACCATCCGGCACATCTCCTTGACTTTGCCCACGTTCACAATGATCGAAGAGATACCCACGATGTCGTAGTGGTTCCTGGTCAGTTCCCGGGCAAAGGTTTCCCGAGTGGGAAAATCCAGCACACTGCACGGTGCTGAAATATTCGCTTGAATCATCAGAATGCCCCAGGAACGGTGGAACATGCGCAGCGAGAAGCTGCCCTGGGCCCGGGTGACCTGGTTGTGATAGAGCTCCATGGGGTTAATGGAGCGGCTGCCGAATTCATCGTCTTGCGCGTAAGGCCCGAATACCGAAGTCAGCAGGACCCGGGCATGATTTCCTTTGGGATGAGTTGTCATAGGATTCTGAGGAAATCGTAGCCGGGTGCTGGGAGTGGTTCCTGTGACGGGGAGAAAAAAACACAAAAGTATTACATGGCACGGATTTCGGCGAAACACGCGAAGGGCGGAGGATAACCTGACCAAGTTCGAGACAGCTATACCCTGAGCCGCTATTGCCCCCTGCCAGCCTTTTGCACAGCGTTATTAATGAGTAGTACCCGCATGTGTCGAATGCGGTCCGGCGTCATGGGATGGTCACTGCCCAAAGCATTGAGCCGCGCAAAAATTCCGGTACGGGTGTCGCCCAAGTACATTTCGATACGCCCGAAAGCACCGGCAGCATCATACGGGTTATACCCGGACGCGGTGAAAACGTAAAAGCCAATCTCATCTGCTCGTTCCTCGCAGCCTCTCTGCTGCGAAATCTTGCTCGCCGCAGCTGCCCCCTTCTGCCCACCTAGCAAACCGCCCAGGACTGCCCCGAGGGAACCACGGGAATTCGCGACCGCGAGGCGGCCTTCCTCGGTCTTGCACCGGTCATCCAGTGTGTGACCAATCTCGTGGGAAAGGATAAAAGCTAACTCGCCCTCAGCGTCACCCATGAAGTGGACCATTGCAACGGGGACGCAAATCATGGAAATGTTCAAATTGAAGTTCGTTGCCCACGCGTTAATCACAGGGCTGTTAGCGAGCGCAACGTAAGTGCGGTGTTGCCGATCCTGATTAATCACCGTTCCAAGCTTTTGCTCGACACGCTGCAGTTCGTCAAACTCAGCGCCACTCGTGACCTCAGGTGACTTGCACACCCTCTCAATCACCAGTTCCTTGGCTAGTTGAGACTGAGCGGACTGAGGAATTGTGCCTTGCGCTAGAGTCGGCAAAGCAGACAGCAGAGTGAAGCAAAACGAGACTAGGTACTTCATGACTAAGCCCCCTGCCGCTAATTGTAGGACGGAAAGTATGACGAACGACGTTACGGAGGTCACGACCGCTGACGCTTGCTCAACTAGCCGGCAGCGGCCGCGCTGCGCTGGTTGCGGAGGACGAGTGTTTCAACCTCAACTACTGGACCAGCAGCAGCTTGCCTTGGTGATCACGGAAGATAATGGTTTCGTTGTGACGAGTCAGTTCGCGTGCAATGATCCCATTCTTCCCAGCAAGTCGAACCTTAGAGCCCACAACTTGTACCTGGTCCCCCGGGGAGAAGCTCAGTTTCTGCCCGTGGAGGATCCGGTTGGGGGCCAAGTGCACCTCAATGCTTCCATCTGCTGTCTTGAGCATCAGATGGCGGCTCAGTTCGAATTCGCTCACCGGGCAATCATAATCCTGTATCTCCTGCACCACTCCACTCGCTGTGACCTCGTCCGCCGGGTTATAGAGAGCCGCTCCCTGACCTGAGGCAGGTGCATGGAAACTGAAGCCAAGGATCCACAGCACCGCAGCAATGACTACCACCGCGAAGATCGTCCCGAAGATCAAGCTGGATAGTTTCATAATGTCCCTCCGTCACCCCCGGTATGAGAACGTTGCCCCTTCTCGTGTCGCACTCAGTACGGGCTGGGGCGGACACTGAGCAGGTTGACAAAAGATCACACCTACGACACTTACAGTGTGCGCGACGCCGCCGAAACCTGCGGTGACGCGCATCACCAGCCTGCGTATTAGCTCGAACGAGACAGGATTTCATGCACACTGCTTGGTGACGTGAATCGCAGACGAATGTCCGTGCGCCGCCTACAATATTGTTGATACTTCATCTTGGGAGGCCCGCCGTGAAAACGACGACGAAGAAGCGCATACATCGTGCCACCAGGAAGTCTGTTCGCAAACCGGTGCCAGCCATCCATGCCGACGTCACCATCCGCCGGATTGGCCATGATTGGGCACGGGACTGGAATGCCGGAGAATTGGACAAGGTCGCGGCAACCTATGCCGCAGACGCCGTTTACCTTCCACCGCACCACGCCGCTGTCCACGGACGCGACTCGATACGAGAATACCTGCAAGGGCCGCTCCGTCACGGGGTCTCAGATCTTGCATTCGACGTGACCTACATCAAGCAACACGGTGGCGTCGCCTGGGACGTGGGCACTTACCGTATGAGCGTGCCGCAGAATGACGGCACCAGGCGAGAGGACCACGGCAAATATCTGACCGTGTGGAAGCGAATGGGAGGCAAGTGGCTGATTGCAGCCGATGCCTGGTCGAGCGACTTGCCCCATGCCAGCGAGACACGCCCTGTAGCCTTGGCCTGAAACGGTATGGGGTGGCAGAACGCTTCCGGGCAGGGAACAGGGGGATTCTTGTCTAGCGTTTGTACCCGATCTTGCGTAGCAGATCGTGCCGCCAGGCTATGTCAACCTGACTCTCCACACCCTTGGGCGAACTGCCATCGATGACCCCAAGCACGCCGCAGCCTTGCCCGCTCTGAACGACGATGATCTCGACCGGGTTCGCCGTCGCGCAGAAGACCGTGCACACTTCGGGTACGTTGCGGATGGCGTTCAATACGTTGATCGGATACGCATTCTGAATGACTAACACAAAGGTGTGACCGGCCGCCAAGGCTTGGGCGTTGCGCACCGCCGTATCACGAAGTGCTTGATCGTTTCCTTCCGCTCGGGTCAGGCACGCCCCGGAACTCTCATTAAAGGCCAAGCCAAACCTGGCTTGGGGCACGGTGGTCGTAATTGCCTCATAAAGATCCTCTACGGTCTTGATGAAGTGGGATTGACCGACGATGATGTTGGCATCGGCGGGAAAGTCCATGCGGACGGCCTTCATCTCGAGCATTGATGTCCTCCAATAGAGGAAGATACCTCTTACGCACTTCGCCTGTGTTCCGTACGCGCCCGTTCCACGTAGTGACCGGTCTTCACATCGACCCTCACCACCTCTCCCGGAGCGATGAACAGAGGCACGCGAATGGAGAGGCCGTTCTCCAGTCTGGCTTCTTTCCAGGCGCTATCCTGCTGACCGCGCGTCGCTGGCGCGGTGCTGGTCACCCGCGATTCGGCCACATCCGGCATGACGGCACTTATGGGCTCACCTTCAAAGAACTCGATCGGTAGTTCCATGCCCGGTTGCAAGAAAGTCGCTCCCAGACCGAGGATGGCGCCCGGGATCTCGATTTGCTCAAAGGTGTCGGGGCGCATAAAGGTATAGGTGTCGCCGGCCGCAAACAGAAACTCCATCATGTGGCGTTCGAGTTCCAGTTCTTCGAACCGCTCCTGCGGGCGGAAGTGCGGCTCCCATTGGCGGCCACTGCGGACGTTGCTCAGCCTGGTCTTGACTACGCCACCCAACTGGGCCGCCCCAGACTTGGATTCCACTTCGAGGACCCGATAAATCTGTCCCTCGACGCGGATGACCATTCCTGCTCTCAATTCGGATGCGATCGTCACAAGAACTCCTCCCAACCGAACTGCACCTATTCTCAATCTGTTGCTTCCGTCTCGCAGTGATGAAGATCACTGTGCCGTGATGCAGCGGACTGAGCGCTGCTTGCGCTGACGAAGGTCGTGGGATGGAAGGGCAGGGAAGAGCAGGGTGATTGAAGGTCACAGAAAATCAGGTTCGTTTACGATTGGACATGCGTGCAAATGACGTGCCCAGCCCGAAGCCTACGGCCGCCCCGGCGAGTGCGCCGATCACAATTGCAACGGCACCGTACGGGGCACCAACCGTGTCGCCCAAAACGATGCCACCAATCGACATGCCGAAGGTCCAGAGGGCAATATGCCAGTTCATGCCGCCTTCGAGCCTCGACCTATAGATAGCACATAAGAACAGGCTTCCCGATCAAATTTCTGCAGGTGGAGCCTGAAGGTGCAAGGGGAGCCGGATCAGCAGATTGTCTTGTCTGCCGAACTCGGCTCCCCCTCTTTGGAGAAAACATCAGCACCAAACGGATTTCATGCTTTCTTGCCGGCCATCTTTTGTGCCTTGCTGCGAATGAAGGCGTAGTTCAGCTGAGGGAGAGCATTGAATGCAGCGGCTTGTGCGCAATACTCGTGCGCCTTCGTGCTGTCCCCCTTCGCTTGGTACGCCTCGCACAAGCGGTAAAGATTGCGAGGATTCTGCTGATTGGCCTGCGGCAACTCCGCAATCGCATGGTCGTAGTCTTTTTGTGCCAAGGCAAGCATGCCAGCCAATTCGTGGGTCAGTTTGACTTGCGCGCTGTTGCCTGACGCGTCGGCACTCTGGCGGAATTCCTCGCTATGAGTTTTGGCAGCGCTGAAGTCCTTCTTCCCAATCGCCAACGCAGCCAGGTTGAAGTGGTGCTGGCGTGCGGCGTTGTCCTTGATCTCCTGCGAAAGACTTGAGCCCTGGATCATTTGCAGGGAACGCTCGAACATCTGCTGGGCTGCGTCATACTTAAGTGCTGCCGCCAGGATGTTGCCCTTGGCCTGAAGGTCTGCAGCCATGGCCGCCACATCGTTCTTCTTCTCGGCCACCGCGTACTCTTTGTCCATGGCCTGCAGTGCCTTGTCGAACTTGCCCCCGTCGCTGGCAACTACCGCCATCCCAAAGAAGGCAGTCCGCAGCTCGCCGTCATTACGGGCCTGGTCCGCCATTTTCTGCAGCTCGGCTTCCGCCGCGGCAGCCTTGCCCTGGTACATCAGATCGGCCGCAATCCCGAAATGCGACGGCACAAAATGGGCATCGATCGAGAGGGCCTTGTGGTACTGCTCGATCGAATCATCGAATCTCCCCATCTTGAGCAGCAGCTCGGCATACGAGTCGTAGGGGTTCGGATCACCGGGAATCAACTCGATGTATTTCTTGAACGCCTGTTCGGCGTTAGTGTAATCGCCTTGCTGACGGTAGGTGTAGCCCAGGATGTTGTATGCCGGCGAATAGGTCGGAGCCAGTTCTGTTGCTTTCCGGTACTCCGCAACCGCCTGATCCAACTCCTGCTGGCCAAAGTAGTAACCGCCCAGGTTGAAATGCGCCCGCTCATCGTTGGGGAAGGCAGCTACCAGCTTGTCGAGATATCCCCTCTGTTTGGTTACATCGCCGTTCGCGCCTGCTTGATTGGCCAGGATGAGAAGTTTTTCGCCTTCCGAGGCCCTGTCAGCCAGGCTCACCGCCTTGTTCAGGTGCGCGAAGAATTCCTTGGCGGTGGGAGAGGAATTAGCCCGCGCGAGTTCCGCCGACGCGAAATCCGGATCGAGCGCGAGCGCTTTATCAAAATGCTGGAGGGACTCCTGACCAAGGAGCTTCTCGGAGAGGTCACGCCCCGCCAGAAATTCACTCCTGGCTTCTTCCGACTTGGTTGTGATGGGAATCTTACCGCCATTCGACGCAGCGGTGTTGGAACTGCCGGCGGTGCCGGTCTGGTTGCACGCACTCCAAATTGCAGTGCTCAGTGCAAGGACGGCAATCGATACAAAACGCGCACGCTTACTGACCGACATTATGGTGCCTCCTTCGAATATGTGACTAGGTTTATGGCCCTTGCTCTGTTATAGCTAGACGCTGTGCGTGTGGGCTGGATAGCAGAACCAGCCGGCCGGAAGACAGTTCGTCTGGACTCACATAACAATCGAGAGCTGGTTTGGCCGGTTGTGGCGTGCTTGGCGCACGGATCCAAGGGTGGTCCTGCGCGCGTTGCGGCACCGAACTAGGCATGGTATCTTCGGCAGCCATGCGAACCAACCTGTTGGTCATAGTGCTTTTAGGCACCAGCGCTCTGCAGTGCGTTGCTGCTGACAAGGCGGAGCTGCAAGAGCGCCGGCAGCGTGCGGCGACCGCTTTTCATGACGGCGTCCTGCTGGTTCACGCCAACTCCAGGCTCGAGATTGCCGGGGACGGGTTTCGCCAGGATGCCGCTTTCTACTATTTCACCGGTCTCGAGAACACCGTGGGGGCCCTGCTCGCCATCGATGGGCGTTCCGGACAAAGTTGGCTCTTTCTGGTGTCCGACCCTCCGTTCTCCAAGATTCAACCGCCTGAAGTTTCTCCCGGATCCGAAGCAGCCAACCGATCAGGGGTCGATCACGTGGTGGATTTTTCCGCGCTTCTGAATTTTCTCGCACAGCACGCGACCTCGCCGTCGACTCTTTACTACCTGAAAGATTGGCAAGCGGTTGAGGAACTGCCGTCCAACCTCGCTAGCGAAAAAGCCCCTGAAGCGCCGCTGTGGGCGGTCACCCTCGCTGCGAAATGGCCTTCGTTCGAGCTCAAAGAGGCCCACGACCGCGTGTATGCGCTTATGACTGTGCAAAGCCAATCGGAGATGGCATCTGTGCGAGCTGCCGCAAAAGCTACGGTGGCCGCCGTGCTCGCTGGAATGCGCACGATCAGGCCGGGTGTGTCGCAACGAACCATCGAAGCTGCTGTGGAGAATACGTGCTGGCATCAGGGGGCACACGGCTCTTCTTTTTGGCCGTGGGCGATGGCGGGAGAGAATGGCGTATTCCCCCATCCCTTTTCTTCCCTCGCCCGATACGATCATTTGGACGCTGTTATGCATTCAGGCGACTTGGTTCGTCTCGATGTGGGCTGCGAGTCGGACCACTACCAGGGTGATCTGGGCCGGACGGTTCCCGTGTCTGGGCACTACAGTGACGAGCAACACGAAACTTGGAATATCTTTGTTGCGGCATACCAGGCGGGCGTCAAATCCTTGCACGAAGGGGTAACGCCCAACCAAGTGTTCAAATCCTGGAGCGGTGAACTTCTTCGTCATCGTGAAGCGGCAAAGACTGCCATGGCACGGCACGCGATTGACTCATGGTCCAAGCGAGAAAATGTTCCGTTCTGGCAGTTGCACACAATGAACCTGGATGCCGGATCTGTCGGGAACCAACTGCGCGCCGGAAGCACCATTGCGTTTGAACCGATCGCCTCCGTCGATGGGCAAGGTTTCTACCTCGAAGACTTGTTTCTGGTTGGTAAGCAAGGTACGGAACTGCTGACACCCGGAGTTCCATACTCTGCCGAGGAGATCGAAGCCGCGATGCGGTAACTCGAACCACCGCGCGAGCACCTTGCTAATTCGTAACCACGTCAATTGCCGCTGGGTACGGCGGGTGTAGCTTCGTGGGTAGACCTGCGCCATGCCCAGACCCGCCGTCCGGACCGATTCAAAATTGACGTAGTTTCTCCGTAAGAGTGCAGCCGGCGCAGAATTGTCGCGACCGAAGAAACTGAATTCTTGTGATTGCTTAACACCGCTGGGTTGCTACTGTGAATTCTTTGCGCAACACCCATGACGGTCAAGGGCTCACTCGACTGAATCAAGATCGCTCGACAAGCCTCGGTCAGACCTTTCTGTCTGGCCTCGACGGTTCGGGGCTTTATCCTTATTCGTTCTTCGTCCTGGGCTGCACCTCCAAACGTATCCACCAGGCTGGCAATTGTGCGGCGTAGTGCGCCGATGCGCGTCAATATCGCTAAGCGCTGCTCCAGCAGAGCCTCAAGCTCCTTACGAGCCACCGCCAGCACGTACTGAATCTCCTGATTGGGGATGGTTTCGCCAACGGTGATGGGGCCCTCGCCTTCCGGAGTGACGGGCATACAGTCCACTTGAGTTCGCAGTGCCTACCTCCTCGCAGAGCTACGAGTTCATCAATTCCATCTGCCGAGTCCTCCTTTTAGCACGAACCAAAGCTAGCAGGGAGTGGTCTGCAACGAGCACCATGACAATAGGGACGAATAAGCAAAGTAAGGCCTCGATCACAAGATCGCAGTACGCGACCGCCATCCATGGCTAGTCAGGCGGATTCGTAGACTTCCGGGAGTTTTGCGAAAACAAAACTCAGGAAATAGCTCTCTTCCGCGGGGATCTGGCAGAAAGAGCTACGGATTCTCATAGCCCGCCCCTGGGAACATCTGAAAGGCAAGAGCGAGCCAGTAAGAGTGACAAAGACACCATAGCCGGGGATAGACAGCAGATCTTAGAAACCAGCCTTGTTCTGTCGGAACGAAGCAGCTATATAGTTTTCTGAATTGTTAGATGCTCGTTGGGTCGCCACACAATACCCACGTTTTGCCGTCCTGTGTGTCCATTGCATCATTCAATGCACTCGTACCCGATTTCCAAACTTATGTACCCCTGCCTCCGATCCCTGGCAGTGCGGCAGTTCCCGTGCTCGGGACGAACCGGTACGGCTGTTAGGCACTTTCTAGGAATGCGGTTCGCTTGATCCAACAAAAAGACACCAAGGAGGCGTTAAAGTTTATGGCGAAAAAGCTATGTGCGGCCATTGCGCTAGGCGCAATGCTCCTGTGCCTGGCAACGCTGAGCTTCGCTCAAGCAACTAGCGAATCAGCGGTGAAAGGCAATCTAGCGGGCACCGTGACCGATCCTTCCAATGCGGTCATTCAAGGTGCGCAGGTAACCATCTCAGGTCCGATCGGCGAAAAGACCGCCACTACGGATGCTGAGGGCCGGTTCCTGTTCCAGGTTCTGATTCCCGGTTCCTATTCCGTGAAGATCGTGAAAGACGGTTTCAAAACCTCTGACATCAAGTCCGCCCAGGTCTTAACAGGCCACACTTCGAACATCAGCGTGAAGCTGGAGTTGGGCACCAGTTCGACTGTGGTCGAAGTGACCGCGGCCGCGGTTGGAGTGGACACGACTTCCACGGCCACTTCGTCCAACCTGACTGACAACTTCTACCAGGCTGTCCCGGTCGGACGCGGCGTGACTGGCTTGTTCTATGCGGCGCCCGGTGTGGCTTCCGGCGGCGGCACGGGAACGGCGAATCCGTCCATTTCGGGCGGTACCGGTCTGGAAAATAACTACATCGCAGATGGCGTGAGCATCACCGACGGCGCCTTCGGCGGCATCGGCGTCTACTCACGTAACTACGGCTCGCTCTCCACCGGCATCAACCTGTCGTTCGTGAAGGAAGTACAGGTAAAGAGCGGCGGCTTTGAAGCGCAATACGGCAAGTCGACCGGCGGCATCGTGCAGATCGTCACCAAGACTGGTTCGAACCAGTTCCACGGTTCCGTGGGCGGATTCTTCGCTCCCCAATCCATGGAAGCGACCCGCTTGCAGACGGACGATTTCGGCGCCGGCGGAGCCAACGAGAGGTTCAACCTACAGGGCAAAATCCTTCATCAGAGCAACTACGACGTGGACACCCAGGTTGGCGGCTACGTTCCGGGGATGAAAGACCATCTGTTCTTCTTCGGGGCATTCAACCCACAGTGGAACACAGACCACGATCAGTTTGCCCAGTACCGCAATCCGTCGGACTTGGGTACAGCCGGACTAGCCGGTCCGACCCAAACGTTCTTGGGCAACTTCGATGTGCCCGTGCGAGTTTACTCGTATTCGGGAAAAGTCACCTACAGACTCAACGACAATCACCAGTTCGAGGCATCGATTTTTGGCGATCCAACCTACGGGGACCAGAATGCCAACGGAGTCTTGGGACCCCAGACCGCGTCAAAGACCACTTTCGACAAGCTGCAATACGGCACGCGCAACTTCGTCGTGCGCTACAACGGCACCCTCAGCCCGACCTGGCTGTTCAACGCATCCTGGTCCTGGGGCCACAACAATTTGAACGACACTCCTTTCTCTCCTGGCGTTTCGCAAATCCTGGACTATACGCAGCGGACTCCTTGCGATCTGCCTGGCACTCCCAACGGGGACTGCACTGCGCCGACCAACAAGCTGCGCGGCCAGTTCACCCGCCAGGGTCTGGGCTACTATGAAAACACGACCGGGGAAAACTACGGGCTAAATTTTGACACCCAGAAGGCATTCAACTTCCTCGGACAGCACACCTTGGGCTTCGGCTATCGTTATGACATCAATCACTACGATGGCACGAAGCTGCGCACCGGGTCCACGATCCCGGTTGACCAAGGCGTGATCGATGCGCTGCTTGATCCAAACACCCCGGGGAATGGGCCGATTCGTGCAGCTTTGGCGGCCAACGGCACCAACGCGGCATTCCAGCTTCGTGCCCGGGGCGGCGACTCCTGTATTGAAAGCGGCAGTCCTAACGCTGCCGAACTGTACGTTACCGGATTGGGTGCTCCGGGCGGGCCTGACGCCTGCGCAGACGGTGGAATTGGCGTGAATTTGCGCCAGGTACGTGGCGAGTTTGGAAACCTGAACTTCAAGACTAACTCTCACTACAACACGCTCTTCGCGCAGGATAGCTGGTCGCTCAACAAATACGTCACGGTCAGCGCTGGTCTGCGTTGGGAGCAGCAACGCTTGGCCGGCGTGAACGCCCACTACACGTTTACCGACAACTGGTCGCCACGCCTCGGCGTCAGCATCGATCCGTGGGGCAACCGCAAAAGCAAGGTGTACGCCAACTTCGGCCGTTACACCGAAGCCCTGCCGCTGGATATGGGTATCCGTTCGCTCAGCTCTGAGTTCGATTTTGCCGACACGAACTGGGTACCACCAACCGATGGCGCAGGCCATGTGGTGGTTGATTCTGATGGCGTCATGGATTTGTCCACGCTGGTCGGAACGCAAACTCCTCAGGCCAATGGCGGCTTCATTCGCAGCTACAACGGTGGCGTGGCCGCGCAGTCTTCGGTGGCATTCGCACCGCAGGCCCGCAGTGAATACCTCGACGAATTCGTGGCAGGCTTTGAGCACGAATTCGGCAACTCAGGCGTAATCTTCACTGCCCGCTACACAGACCGCCGCATTAAGCGCATCATCGAGGATTTGGCGGCACTGTCACCGGATGCCGCGGATGCAGGTTTGGCCCAGCAGTACCTCATCGGCAATCCGTCCAACACCACGGACTACTTCACCAACCCGATCCAGAACGGATACAACGCTGCCCTGGGCGGGAGTTGCCCGGTTACAACCCCGTATGACACTCTGTCCTTTAACGGTGGCATCACAGACAGCTTTGGCAACTCTGTCACCAACACTGCCGGCAACGACAACATGTGCGTCACGCCGGGCCCATACAGCAACGGTGCGTTCCCGGGAGATCCGGTAGCGGACGGCGTTGCCGATGGTTTCGTCGATCCCATCCGCAAGTACCAAGCCATGGAGTTTGAAGTGAACAAGTCGATGTCCAAGGGTTGGTTGCTGCGCGCGAACTATCGGATTGCCAAGCTACTGGGCAACTACGAAGGTTCGTTCCGCAACGACAACGGCCAAGTCGACCCGAACATCAGCTCCTTGTTCGATTTCACTCGCGGCGATTGGAACCTGCTCGGGCAGCAGTTCACACCGGGCGTGTTGAACACCGACGTTCGCCACTTGGTGAACGGCTACGTGAGCTACACCTTCGCTAACCACCTGAAGGGCCTTACGGTCGGCAGCTCAGTGCACTTCCAGACCGGCATCCCGATCAACAACCTGTATGCTCATCCGGTCTACGCCAACGCGGGCGAGATTCCGTTCTGCGCTGACGAAACCACCAACTGCACTTCGGCCCGCGGCGCGCTCGGCCGCACCAAGGACTATGGGCAAGTCGACTACCACATGGACTATCCCATCCGCGTAACGGAAGGGACGAGAATCCGTTTGGGAGCTGACCTGTTCAACTTGGCCAACAGTAAAACCCTGCTTCGCGTGGACCAGAACAAACAGCGCACGGTAGGCGTTTTGAATTCCGATTTCTCCAAGCCGACGGGAGTAGGTCCCTCGGCAGCGAGCGGAAATGCCAACCCGGGCTACCTGCGTCCGTTCTACGCTCGGTTTAGCGTTAAATTCGAATTCTAGAGACCTAGAATTCTTAACCGGGGAGGGCCTTACGCCCTCCCTGTTTTTCATGAATCGTAAACCGGGGCGTGGTTTGCAAAAGCCAGATCACGTCGACTAACATAGCAGCTGTTCAGGATCAGCCTTGTTCCCACAGGAGGTTTCATGTCCTCTGCTTTCAGGCGACTTGTTCTAGCCATTTTTGTCATTGTTTCAGTTAGTGCGTGGGCGGACTACGTCCGTGGCGTCGTTCGTTATGCGAATGGCCAGCCCGCAGATCACGTAGTAATTCGTTTGCGCGGCATCAAGATCGACTACGACACGCAAGCCCAAACCGACATCCAAGGCAAGTTTGAGTTCGATGCCTTACCCCCATCGACCTACCGCCTGACCATCGAAGGGCAGGGTTTCTTCCCATATTCCAGTAATATCGATCTCAGCATGGCGCACATGGCGAATGAGTTGATTACCCTGCGACCCATCAAGGAACCGGAAAAGGAAGTGCCACCCAGCGGTTCAGTCAGCGTCAGCGGCGCGATCCCCCCCGAGGCGAAAAAAGAATTCGATGCCGGCCAGAAAAGCTTGAACGAGGACAAGGACGCGGAGGGCAGCATCAAGCACTTTCGCAAGGCGATCCAGCTTTACGACAAGTTTCCGGAAGCTTACCTGATGCTGGGTCTGGTTTATCTGGACCAGAGGAAACTAGATGATTCGCAGGCGGCGTTGCAGAAATCGACCGAACTTGCTCCCAGCTTGGCGCCGGGATATCTGGCCCTGGGTGCAGTGTTTAACCAGGAAAAGAAGTTCGAAGATGCAGAGAAGGCATTAACGCATGGTCTGGAGCTCAACCCCGACGATGCACAGGGACACACGGATCTCGCAAGGACGTATTGGGCGATGGGACGCTGGCAGGATGCCGAACCGCATGCGCAGAGGGCTGTCGCCCTCAAGCCTGATCTAGCTCCAGCCCACATTGTTTTGGGCAACATCGGTCTCCGCAAACGCGACAACGCGGCCGCGCTCAAGGAATTCAATGAGTACCTGCGGCTCGACCCTCAGGGACCAATGGCCGAACCGGTACGGCAAATGGTTGCCAAGATCGAGGCGGCCATGAAGCAAGGGGAGGAGCAGAAGAAATAGCGCACCAGGCCCACACCATCCCGAAGCCGCAGTTTGCGACATCGCCTGTCGCCGAGAAGATTGTCTTCAGCGATCAGGATTCGCGGCCCGCATACAGCTGGAAACATAGCGTTCCAACTCACTACGAAACCCACGGCTACAGGGTAATTTCTTTCCGTTCTTCAAGACTGCGATGTATTCTCCGGCATTACAAGATTGCAGTTCCTTGATTCTTCGAACATTCACAATCACCGAGCGGTGAATGCGGACAAAGCGTTCACGATCCAGCCGAGCCGACAGCCGGCCGATGCTCTCTCGCACTAGATACGACTCTGCCCCGGCATTCACGCGAACATAGTTGGCCGAGGCCCCAATCCAGTCAATGTCGTTCAAGTCGATGAAGATGAGCCGGCCGTTGGTTCTGAATACCAACTGTTCAGGCTGGTCCTGCGTGCGTGAATGTTGCAGAAGACCTATCATCTGCTGCGCTAGGCGGCTGTACTGAGCATTGCGAAGCTCTCGACGGGCCCGCTCCATAGCTTGGTGGAACCGCACCTTGTCGAAGGGTCGCAGCAGAAAGTCTACAGCGTGCACTTCAAACGCATAGGTGGCACATTGTGAGTCAGACGCGACACATATGAAAACGGGCCGGTCGGCGTCAAGGTCGGTGTTCGCCAACGCAGCCTTCTTCGCGTCCTGGCTGCGAATGTCGAGCACCACCAGATGAGGATTGCTTCTCCTGATCACGGCTCCCAGTTCCGTGTCACGGCATTCTGCAATGATCCGGACTCCGGGCTCAGAATCGAGCAGCAGGTGCAGGTCTTTTCCGTCTGGTGTCCTTGGCGCGGCGATGACCGTACGAATCTCGGCTGTTCCAGCAGCCTCGCCACTGAGCCCATCCTTGGCCGAAACCGAAGTGTAACCGGACGGATACGAATCAAACGGCGTGTCTTCGTTCGAGTCCATGGTGGGAAGTGGTCCGGAGATCGATGCGATGCCGGTTACATAACCCTCTCCGACTGTGTTGGTTGAATATCCCGGCACACCTCGTGGTCAAACTAGAGCAATTCAACTGACTCTCGTCTGCCGCCGGAGGAAAATTCAGGTAAATTTCGCGTAACTCTGCAACCGCTTATCTGGCAGGGAGTTTTAGAGCACCGTAAAGGAACTTGCCAAGAGCACAAGGTGGAGCTTGCATCGCCTCTATGATTCAACGCATTGTTCCTACGAAATCTGGAAGGTTCTCAGACTCGGCCAGCGGTTGCTCTCGCAGATTGTTATGTCCATCCACGCACCCGGAGAGTGCAGTGGCAGCGACGATTCCGGGTTTATACTCTCAACCATGGAGTCTGTCGCAAAACCTCCAA
>JAIQFW010000174.1 GCA_020073105.1 Terriglobia bacterium | reverse complement strand
TCATCGATGTCAGTGGCGACGGTGCCAACAGCGCCAGGCACGTCAACCGTGATAAAGGTCTGGATCGTTTGAGCCTGAGTTTGCGGCACCACTAGAGTTACTGAGACGGCCAACGTAAAGCAAACAAGTGAAAGCATGCTTGTCGTCTGGTTCGGCATGGCTTCCCTCCAATCCGGCCCTACCTTCCATCGTGTAGTCCAACTTGCGGTCGGAGATGTCATTCGGACGTAAATACGTTGTTAAATGTTTTGAACAGAAAAAGGGATTCCGGGAAATTGGCGGAGCCGGCGATGTATCACCGGGCGCGTAACAAGATTCCACAATCCGACCCCCCGACCCAACTACGTTCAATCGTTCGGACCCAGTCCTGGAAAGCAGAGTCAGTAATGCCACCCAACCCACCGAGGCACGTTGAGTGGCAGCTTTGGGTCAGCGCAACTAGTTACTTCCTGCTAGCAGGTGGGACGATACCGTTCATGCGCAGGTATTCCACCATCTGGCCATAGTGATCGTAAGAGTGGGCCACGGCGTCAACGGCAAGCTGCAGACGAGTGTTCTGCCTGGGGGGGGCGGCCAATGACTCCACCATGTTTCCTTCATTGACGACAGCCACAGCCCGATGCAGTGCGACGAATGAGCCCTTGACGTAACCCACGATCTGGGCCTTAGATCGGACAGCGTCGGGCCCGGTCTCGGACTCCTGATCAGGGGTGGGCGTCTGGGAAAGGATGTACGCGGCCATACGATAGTTGTTTGCGGCCAGGTGTTTGACCTGCTGGGCGAAAGTGCGGGTGCCGGTAAACTCACCCGCGGTTGGCGCGAAGGAATATTTCTCCTCCGGCATGGCATCGGCAGCCAAGACAACCTCTTTTTCAGTGTTGGTGATCCAGAAGTCGAGCGCCTGACTGACGGTGAGCCTGGTCTGAGCCAGTGCAACGTGACTGACCAAAGCGAAGAACAGCGATAACAGAATGCGAGAGAGAATCTTCATAATAGCTCCTTGAGAACCAAGTTTTCGACACTAGGGTAAGCACACTAGCAGAAACACATGTGGCTCAGTGCGCCGAGTGGAGTGGGTTTTCAGGAGCGGGAGGACCGCGATCGGTCTCAGGCGATCCGATCGACGATACAATGGTGACTGAGTTGAGGGGCAGTGAAACCTTGCTACTTGCGTGCCGCAGTGGACTGGCAATCTCGAACCTTTGGAGCTCCGCGAACTGAAATTGCGCCAGGCTGCGCAAGCTACACTGGCCGGGCAGCGATTTCAGGGTATGGTCGCACGCCGACCCTCTGGCCGCCGTGGTGCCTAGCTTCTTCCAGACGCAAGCTTTTCTGGTCCTCGGACGGGGACATAAGGTCCCGGACTTGCTGCTCCATCCGGTTACGCAACCAAAGGCTGAGGTGGTGAGCACCAGAATCAGAAGCCCGGAAGTGATGGAGGCGCGGCGCACAGGATCAATTCCTTTAGACGTGGCTGCCGCTGAAGAGTTACTCGCCTTAGTGGGAGTTTTTCATGCCGGCCTGTCGCGCAACCGATTGCTTTTCTTTCGGAAACTGCGCCTGAGTGACGGGCAAGGCGGAAATTAAGTCCTCGATTGTTGTAATCCTCGATTGTTGTAAACAACAGGCGTTAGCACAAGCTTGCGCCGTTTCTTCGCCAGGAACCGGGGTCAATGAGTGTTAACAGGATTTAGCGCCAATTGACGCGCATTGCCACAACCCGGAAACAGAGGTATGATCGCGGAACCCGCGCCGTTCCTGCCCCCAAGACGCGGTGATAGTCCAGGCTAGGATCGCACGCATGGCCCGCATAACTCTCCACAGTTGCTTCTTAGTGTTTGCCCAGCTGATAGCCACGCTGGCACTCGCGCCTCCTGCCTCCGCCCAGGCGAAAGAAACCGTTCTTTATAGTTTTCAAGCTGGCAGTGATGGCTCAACCCCGGTGGGCAGTATTGTGATAGACAAAGCGAGTAACTTGTACGGTGCTACCGTCTATGCCACTCCATGCAGCAACTCACTGCAGTGTGGATCGGTGTACCAACTGTCGCCTCCACAACAACAGGGTGGGGCTTGGACGGAGACTACTCTGTACAACTTCCAAGGTCACGACAAGGGCGATGGCGGCTCGCCCGAAGGCGGGCTGATTCAGGATGTAGCCGGAAATCTGTACGGGACTACTGCTTACGGGGGGACAGGATTGTGCATTCTCCTGGGAACCTCGACGGGTTGCGGTACGGTGTACGAACTGGTTCGCCCCACGCAACCAGCCGGCAAGTGGAAGGAAAAGGTTCTATATAGCTTTCAGGGAAACCAGGACGGACAATTTCCCATAGGGGACCTCGTCCTCGACAAACACGGGAATTTATACGGAGCGACTTGGTTCGGTGGAGGGAAAGGAACTTCTTGCAACCCCCTGTATCCGTACTGCGGCACGATCTTCCAGCTAAGCCCGCCGAGGACGACGAGCAAAAGCGCTGCTTGGACAGAGAAGGTTTTGTATAGTTTCCAAGGCCTCGATACTGGCGACGGTGGGCAACCGAACGGTGGGTTGCTTTTCGACAAGGCTGGCGCAATATACGGAACGACTTTTTATGGCGGCAGTAACGGACCCAACTGCATTTCCTTCGACGGATGTGGGATTATCTTTCAGCTTACTCCCCCTGCCAATCATGGAGGAACATGGACAGAGGGTATCTTGTATCGGTTCCAAAATGGAACTGACGATGGTGCACGCCCAAATGGCAACTTGATCCTCTTCAGGAGAGGAATTTATGGCACAACATTGGGCGGCGGCGAGGCTGGGACAGTCTTTAAGCTAAAGACCAATGGTAATGGTTCGTGGTTTGAGACAGTCTTGTACATGTTTCAAAGCGGCTATGCCCCGTCTAATCCGGAGGGGGGATTGTCAATAGATAGGAATGGCAAGATACTCTGCACGGCAGGTTCGGGAGGGCCGGATTTCGATGGCACGATTTTTCAATTGAACCCTGGGCCTCAGTGGGCTCTTACCGATCTTTATGATTTTCAGGGTCCGCCTACAGATGGTGCGTTTCCTGTTGGTAAGCTTGCTTTCGATAATCGAGGGAATGCATATGGCGTAACCCAGCTTGGCGGCAGTGGCCAGAGCTGTGGTTTCGGCGGCTGCGGCACAGTCTTCCAACTCACGCAATGAGGACCTGTTCCCTTCTTCCCCACTCTAGACCAAGTCAGTTGTCGAAACCAGGCGTTCTCGCAAGCTTGCGCCGTTTCTTCGCCAGGAACCGGGGTCAATGAGTGTTAACGGGATATTACGACAACAACCGGCATAGTTTCCGGTTAGCCGACAATCCGGGAGTTATCGCGTGCTGGCTCGAATCCAAATGCCGAGTGGCTAGGTTTCTGCCGAGCACTCGTTCATGATAAGGTCGCTCTCGGTAGTCAGCTGTGCGAAGTGCTCATGGGAACCAATGTGGCGGACTATTGCAGCTTCGCACGATCCACCTTGGCTTCCCTCAGGATCGAGGATGTCAGGGTCGGCGTCTTTGCTTAGGACTGGCGTCCCCGGGCAAGGTGTACTTGGGACACATTCAGTCGTCTTGACGGTTTCTGAAAAATGCGAGAGGCTAGCAGCCCGTCGCCCCACCGCGACGGCAAAGGGGGCGTGTGGAGTCCAGTATTCCGGCGTTGATCGGTGCGACCGAAAGCGGTGACGGTGCCGCTGCCGAAGCGCTCTTTGGGGCACTCTATTCCGAACTGCACCGGATGGCGAAGCGTGAACTCGCGCGGCAGGGCGCGCCGGTAAGCCTCAGCGCCACGACTCTTCTGCACGAAGCCTACCTGGATATGGCAGCACGCGACGGCCCATTGTTCCCCGACCGGGCGCGATTCATGGGATATGCGGCCCGAGTGATGCGGGGTCTAATCATTGATCACGCGCGGGGACGGCACGCGCAGAAGCGCGGCGGGCTGTTTGAGATTACTTCGCTTGATACCCAATCCATGGAAGCAGCGGTGGACCACGGGGAGCTGGTGCAAATCAGCGAGGCACTGGACGAACTTGGCAAAGTGGAGCCTGCCCTCGCCGAGCTGGTTGACTTGAAGTTCTTCTGCGGGTTCACATTCGCGGAGATTGCAGTCCTGCGGGACGTATCAGAACGTACGGTGCAGCGGAGCTGGGAGAAGGCGCGCATTTATCTCCACCGGAAAATCTGCGCGGATCGTTTACTCTGAGGAACCCATGTCCACACTCACGCCCGAACAGTGGCAGTCGTTAAGCCCGTACCTGGACCAGGCACTCGCCATGACCGATGATGAGCGCGCCGCGTGGCTGGCCTCGCTCGGCGATCAGAATCCCGCACTCGCTGCACAATTGGCAGTACTCCTCGAAGAACACCGCTTGCTGGCACAAGAAGGTTTCCTGGAGAACGGCCCAGGTGCGCTGCCGGGTGCTCCGGGGCTCGCGGGCCAGACGATCGGTCCGTACACGCTGCTCTCGCAGATCGGCCAGGGCGGAATGGGAAGCGTGTGGCTGGCCGAGCGCAACGACGGGCGCTTCGAGCGGCGCGTAGCGGTGAAGTTCCTGAACGTAGCGCTGGTTGGCCGCGGGGGCGGGGAGCGATTCAAACGCGAAGGCAGCATCCTGGGGCGACTGGCCCATGAGCACATCGCGGAGCTGGTGGATGCAGGGGTCTCTACCGCCGGGCAACCGTATCTCGTCCTGGAATATGTCGAGGGCGATCACATTGACAGGTATTGCGACCAGCACATGCTCGACGTACAAGCGCGAGTGCACCTGTTCCTCGGCGTGCTCGCCCCGGTGGCGCATGCCCATGCCAATCTGATCGTTCATCGCGATATCAAGCCCTCGAATGTACTGGTCCGAACCGACGGGCAGGTCAAGCTCCTGGACTTCGGCATCGCCAAGCTGCTGGAAGGCGAAGGTGAGGGCGGGGCGGCCACGCTCTTGACCCTCGAAGGCGGGCGAGCGATGACGCCCGAGTACGCCGCTCCGGAGCAATTGACCGGCGCGCCGGCCACCACCACCAGCGATGTCTACGCCTTAGGCGTGCTGCTCTACGTGCTGCTGACCGGACAGCATCCGGTCGGGAGCGGCCCCCACACCCCCGCAGACCTGGTGAAGGCCATCGTGGACACCGAGCCTACGCGGCCGTCGGATGCCGTGGCTTCCGCCAAAGCGAATGCCGACGTCACCACCAGCAATGCCACTCGACGCACCACCACGCCCGACAAACTCAGCCGCTTGCTGCGAGGGGACCTCGATACGATCGTAGCCAAGGCGCTGAAGAAAAATCCGCAAGAGCGCTACGCCTCGGTCACAGCTCTTGCGGACGATCTGGGCCGATACCTCAAGCATGAGCCCATCAGCGCGCGGCCCGACACGCTTGCCTACCGCGCAGGCAAGTTTGTACGACGGAACCGCAGCGCGGTTGCGCTCGCGACTCTGGCGTTTGTCGCCGCCATTGCCGGCGTCGCGGGCACGTTGGTCCAGGCTCGCACCGCCCGCGTGCAACGCGATTTCGCCCTCCGTCAGTTGTCGCGCGCCGAAGCCATCAACGATCTTTATGAATTTGTCCTCAGCGATTCACCTCCGCCTGGCGAAACGCTCGATCGCGCGGAGAACATCCTCGGACGACAGAAAGGAGCAAGCCTCGCAGATCGCGTGGAAATCCTAATTTCGCTAGGCCGCAATGCCGGGGTTGAGCAAGGAGACGCCCGACCTCGCCGCATCCTTGAGGAAGCCTACCAACTCTCGCGTGGCCTGCCCGAACCATCCACTCGCGCGAAGGCGGCGTGTGCCCTGGGAGAGATGCTTTCACTAGGGGACCAGCTACCGCGCGCCGAGAGGCTTATCCAGGAAGGACTGGGTGAACTCCCCGACGAATCCCAATTCGCACTCGATCGAGCCTTTTGTCTCCGGGACGGCGCCGCGGTCTCCCGGGCCAATGGTGCTCCACTGGAATCGATCTCCCGTTTGCAATTAGCGCAACAGTTGTTGAAACAGGCCCCACTTCATTCCGAGATGCTCGACGTACAGACAGCCATGTATCTGGCGGACTCGTACCGTCTTGTGGGACGGAATCGTGAGGCCTGCGCTGAGTTCGAGCAGGCTTCTGCGCGACTCACCGCGGTCGGTCGCGACGACACAGGATTCGCCGGATCAGTGTCCTATAAATGGGGTCTGTCCCTGTATCTGCTCGGGCGCCCCCTGGAAGCGGAGAAATTGATCCACCGCGCCATCGTGATCTTCAGCGGCAGCGAAGACGCACCGGACGCGATACCCGCGCAGCTTATCAGCCATGCCCGCGCGGTGCGCGACCTCGGGCGTTTAGACGAAGCGGCCAAGCAGGCGGGGCGTGGTTATGTCCGAGCGCAGAAGAATGCCCAGCAAGTGGCGGTCAATCAGGCGCTGTTGCTGCGTGCCTCCATCTACCGCATGCGGGGGGATCTCACCCACGCTGCAGACATGCTGGCCGAACTGGAGCCCCGGTTGCGCAGCAATCTTCCTGCCGGGAATATCTTTTTTGCGGCGCTTGCTTCGGAACAAGCCCTCCTTGCGCAGGCGCGTGGGAACGTGAGCACTGCGTTGGATCTGATCAATCGGGCCCTGGCTATTGCGGAGGTATCGGTAAAAGCCGGCCAGCAAGGCACCGATCTTGTCCCCACTCTCCTGACCTATCGATCGGACATGGAGCGAGAACTCGGTCGAACGGATGAGGCGGTAGCGGACGCGACCCAGGCCCTGGGCCAGTTCCAGGAAGCCGCACAGCCAGGGACGTTTTCCAGCAACCTTGGGCGTGCGTACTTGGCTTTGGGCCGCGGCCTGCAAGCCCAGGGCAAACCAGACCAGGCTCGCGTCGCCTTTCGCTCGGCCGCCGAGCACCTGCAAAATGCTGTGGGCCCAGATCACCTCGACACGCGCAGCGCCCAGCAACTCGCAGAGTTAGATTCGAAGCCCCGATAACGTGCCGATCATCTAAGTTTTCCCTGCCGGCTGTCGTCTTTTCCTTGCACTTTCCGATATCCCAATTAGAAGCCACTCCCGGTCCCTGGCATGGAACAAGGAAGTCGGGGCGATAACTACCTTGCTTTCTGTCGCATACTGGCTCAAAAAGAGATTTGAGAACTATCGAGAACGGTTTGAAGACGCTGCCCGTCTTTCGAGCAATATAGGGCCCGCTAAGCGGGTGGCCAGAGGAATGGTTCCGTGGGGAATTAGGCAAATCTTCAGACGCTCGCGATTGTCAGGAGCAGATGACTTGCACAGGATCGGCCGCACACTCTCCCGGAGCAGGTAAGTTTTGGGCCTCCGGCGCCAGCGCCTGAACCTGCAGCCGAACACTTGGAAAAAGGAGACAGATATGCAACTTCGGGAGAGAGCTTTCAGCTTTGCCGCGGCCGCCGTGCTGCTATTCGGGATGACAGCGCAAGCGCAAATGATCGACAACACTCAGGCGCCGAACACGGCGAAAGCCGGGATCAACAAGTCTTTGCTGGATGAAACTGGCGCTGGACGGGGAGACGTCATGACACAGGAATCGTCCATCTACATCATCAACCGTGACCCGTTTCGCTCGATACGACGAGGACGGCAACTCTTCCAGCGCAAGTTTACGCGCCTGCAAGGCCAAGGGGCGAACGAGAAGGACGGGGTGGGCGACATCAACACCGATATCGCCATCGGCGCTGGTCTGTCGGACAGCTGTGCCCTCTGTCATGGTCGTCCACGGGGATCGGCGGGGGTCGGCGGAAACGTCGTGACCCGGCCGGACAGCAGGGACGCTGGCCACCTGTTTGGTCTGGGACTGAAGGAGATGCTTGCCGACGAGATCACGACGGATCTGCGCGCAATCCGAGACTTGGCCATTGCCAAGGCGCAGCAAAGAAAACATGCGGTAACCATGAAGTTGGTGAGCAAAGGGATTAGCTATGGGGCCATCACAGCGAACCCGGACGGCTCTCTGGACACCTCTAAAGTGGCTGGAGTGGATACCGATCTAAGGGTGAAGCCATTCTTCGCGGAAGGTTCCACCATCTCCATCCGTGAGTTCGTGGTTGGAGCGTTGCACAACGAGATGGGCATGGAGGCCTCCGCCGACCCTGACCTCCTGACCGCAAGTGCTGGCGGCCGAGTCGTGACTCCGTCAGGCATGGTGCTAGACGGATCCAAAGACAAGATCAGCCCACCTCCAGCGCCGGATGATCAGAACGGAAATGAGGTCGATCCCGCCCTGGTGGATCACCTCGAATTCTATTTGCTGAACTACTTCAAACCTGCTCACTACATTCAGAATGCCAGCACCGACCGAGGCCGCGCCGTGTTCAGCAAGATCGGCTGCTCGTCGTGTCACATGGCCGATATGACCATTAACCATGACCGCCGCGTCGCGGATGTCGAGACGGTATACGATCCGGTCAATGGAGTCTTCAACAGCATGTTCGCCACCGCGACCACCCTCTACTACACGAAGGACGACGGCAGCGGGAACCCGCCCTTGAAACTGCCCTTGGGAAATTCTTTTGTGGTGAAGGACATCTTCACCGACTTCAAACGCCACGAACTGGGCACCAATTTCTACGAGCGCAACTGGGATGGATCAATCCAGACCACATTCCTTACCCGGGCACTATGGGGTGTAGGCACCACCGGTCCCTACGGCCATGATGGTCGCAGCGCCACGCTGAACGACGTCATTCTGCGCCACGGTGGGGAAGCACAAGCGGCGCGGGACGCCTTCGCTGCGTTGAAGCAAAACGACCTAAACAATCTGTTGGCATTTCTGAATTCTTTGGTGCTATTCCCGCCGGACGATACCGCATCAAACCTCGACCCGGCAGATCCAACCAAGGCGAACTTCCCGCAGTTCGGTCACGGCAGCATCAAGTTGGCGGTGCTGTTCAACGATCCTGCGGACTCGGAATAGCTCGTTTTCTCACAACTGCCGGACTCACGGGGGATCAGCGCTTTTAGTGGTCTCCCCGGTAGTCCTCGCACAGATTCAAGCCGCGACGGCTGCTCGGCACGATTGCTGCGGCAGGTTCGTGAGTTGTGTAATGGGGCCTTGATCGCAACATGGTGTAGATGGCCGGGTTGTTTATCGGTGTCTTATCCGAGGCCCCGGCCCTCACCTGACAGTCGGCATATCGGAGATGTGGCCATTCCTGACACCTTGGCGATTGTGCCCGAGTAACGGGCTAACCGGAAGTAACTGATGTCATAACGACGTCGGCCCCACAACGGACCGAGTAGACTTTGCGGTATCCAACCAAAAAGGCTCGGGACGAAGGAGGCCGAGATGAAAATTGTAGGCTGTGATCTGCACGCAAGACAACAAACCGTAGC
>JAIQFW010000173.1 GCA_020073105.1 Terriglobia bacterium | reverse complement strand
TTGGATAGGTGACCCAACCATCCTGGATGAGAACATCGTTCTCTTCCTTCAAATCTGTCAGCAGGTTAATGATTTTGGGAAGCGGCAGTCGCTGGGGCGCGGCGTACATGTTCTCCTGCCAAACGAGATGCATTTTCCAGGCAATCTCTACGGCACCACGGCGCCTGGCGTTACTACTTCAAGCAGATGGCCGTCTGGATCGCGGAAGTAGAGCGCTTCGCCGCCGTATTTCCAGGTCTTCCGCAGCTCAATTCTGATGCCCTGTTCTGCCAGCCAGTGTTCCCAGGAAGTGAGATCAGACCGAGCTATCCCAAACGCGATGTGCATTGCGCCAGTGGCGTCAGTGTCGGGCGTAGCGCCTTTCTTGAACAGCAGCAACACGCTCCGGTCACCCGCACGCATTGGACATAAGCGCGTTTCGTCGTTCAGCGGTTCGCAGGGTTCCAGCGGCTCAAAACCGAAAACACGACGGTAGAACTCGACCGAGCGAGCAGCGCTCTCAACATATAACGATGTTTCCAGAATTCCGTTGACGTTGGGTGGATTGGAACGAGGTTCAGGCATTGATTCTCCATAGCAGACCGCGCTAATCGGGACTGGTCATTCCGATGCACGCAGGACAACTTTCGATGCTATTCGTTGCAGGCGATTACACTCAAAATCCATGTTCCGGGGTCAATGAGTGCTATGGCGATGTTACGCCAGCTATGACGATGAGGCCGCGGCGTCCAGCAGTTGCGGCTTGGCGCCCTTGATCAGGAGCCACAGCATGAACGCAATCTCCCCGAGGAAGGCGGGGAAGGCGATGTTAGAGACCATTTCCTCGTATTGCGGTAACAGTAAGCCCACAAAGCTACTGATCAGATAGCCGAAGCCGTTGATGATCAGCCAAACGCCCAGGAAGCGGGGCAGGAAGCGCGACCTGTACACCAGGATCGCTAAGGGAAAAAGCCATAGACCCCAAAAGATCTCGTTGGCAACGACGCCACCGTCATGCAGACGGAGGAACAGCATGGCCAAGGCATTCCGCTGAGGTTGTTCGAATACCGACAAGAAATCAGCGCCGCGCACGAGCAGCAGGGCAGCAGCGTCGTTCAGCGTGTTGAGGAAGTAGATGGGGGTTGACATCAGGCCCCCCAGGATCACCATCAGCGCAGCGAGGTTCTGGTCCACTCCCTTGAGCAACCGGTAAAGAGCCAGCACGACGAAGATCATGATGGTCCCGGTGAGCAGGTCGCTGACGATGCCGAGACGGAAAAGCAGTTCGTGCGCGGCGATGTTGTTGGCCGTCGCGGTCGCGTTCCCACGCACAAACAGAGCGCTGGGAATATAGATGAGGCGGAGGGGGGCGAAAGGAACGAGGAGCAGATACAGGTATCCGATGACTCTCCCTGGGTTGTGGGTCGAGCTCATGTTCCCTCGTAAGGGCCTGGCCGGAGATGCGACGCACCCAAGTATAATTCAGCGGAGTGAGAGACAGTTGTCGTTGGAATGGAATATTGGATAAGGCCGCTGCCGAGATTCGGTCGGCTGGACCCTGCGACTTCCCCCTCGGCTTCGCTCGGGGCTTCGGCAAAACAGGGCAGGCTCTCTCGGGCGGCTGTCCCTACGTAAACCGTGGTAGCAAGCCCATCGCGGACAGGAATGTCCGCGCTACACAGCCATTCCGCAAGAGACGCCACCGACTGGGCTGTCAGCCCCCCTCACAGCGTTGTGGTGGGATGCAAAAGGGGATTGGGCCCGCGCCCACTCCCTGGTGGACGAACTGGAAACCGCAGACGGGATGGCCGTCCACGCCTACCTGCACCGCAAGGAGGGTGCGACCGCGAACGCTGAGTACTGGTACCAGCGCGCCGGCCGGAGTTTTCACCGTACCAACCTCGGCGCCGAGTGGGCAGCGCTGGTCGAGGGATTGCTGTCCGTGGCGGGAAAACCTAAGCGGCGCTTGTTGGCTTGTGGGGAGGGAATAAGGATGCCTGGGGTGTCATGCAGAAGCATGCCGTGAAGCTTTCAGTCTTTTGCGGAGTGAGTGTCGATGGGTTTCTTGCTCGGCCGGACCATGCGCTCGATTTCTTGCATACGGGTGAGCAGGTGCCGCACGGCTTCGAGGAATTCTATGGCAGCGTCGACGTCGTGGTGATCGGGCGCAAAACTTTCGAGGTCGTGTTGACATTCGAGAAGTGGTTTTACGGGAAGAAGCCGGTGGTCGTGCTGAGCAGCCGCGCGCTCGATTTCTCGTCGGTCAAGGGCGGGGTGGTGGAACAGATGTCGGGCGCACCCGCCGAAATCGTAGGGCTGCTCAAAGCCCGCGGCTTCAAGCATGCTTACATAGACGGCGGGGTTACCATTCAACGTTTCCTGGCGGCCGGTCTCATCGACCGACTAGTGATCACACGCGTGCCCGTGCTGATTGGAGAAGGCATCCCGCTATTTGGCGCCGTGCCGCGCGACATCCGCCTTCGTCACGTTGCGACTCGGGCCTATGAGGGCGGCTTGGTGCAGAGTGAATACGAGGTCGGTGCGACGCTGCCGATGAGCGGCTCCCCGATCCCTGACGCGGAATGAACGCTAGTTTCCGCCGTTGTCCCGGAGTAACGAAATTCCGCAAGAAGGCGTTTCATCCCCAGCCCAGGTTAGCGCGCAAAGACTGCGAAGTAATAGATTTAATGCCCCAATTGGCCCACAAGATCTGCGACGAGCGATTCTATTCCTACTGGGTTCCCGGTCTAGTTGAGCTGATCTTCCCGGATTGGTTTTGATCGTGAACGCTCCAGCAGGCGTAGCGTATAATTCGCCGAGGCCTGAGCTTCCATGGATTATCACAGAATCCTTTACCCGATTGGGGTGGGGTCGCTTCTGATCCTGCTGATCGGGTGCGCGCTCTATCTCTTGATGCTGGCATTGGGCACCAAGGTAGGCCGCTATTTGGTGGTGCTGATCGCTTTTCTGGCGTTTTCCTGGGCGCTGGGCACGCTCATCATGGCATCAAAGTTCTTCAGCGCGGGCCATGCCCTGCCGCGACATTAACCACTTAGCCTGACGGGCGAGGATGCCCGTCCTCCATCGTATTTGCCCAATCCCGCTCGCGTCTCTAGAATAGAAACCATCCTTCGCGGCTGACAAAACCATATGATTCACTTTCCGGTTCCTGAGGCGCTTACCTTCGACGACGTGTTGCTGCTGCCGGCGCGTTCCGATGTAGTCCCGGCGCTGGCCAATACCCAGACCCAGCTCACGCGCAACATCCGGCTCAATATCCCCATCATCAGCGCGGCCATGGACACGGTCACCGAGTCGCACATGGCGATCGCGCTGGCGCAGCAGGGCGGCATTGGCATCATTCACCGCAATCTTTCGATCGAGCAGCAGGCCAACGAAGTGGACAAGGTCAAGCGCTCGGAGAGCGGCATGATCGTCGATCCAATCACCATGTCTCCTGAGGCAAAAGTGTCCGATGCACTCGACGTGATGCGCCAGTACAAGATTTCCGGTGTCCCCATCACCAAAAACGGAAAACTGGTCGGCATCCTTACCAACCGCGACTTGCGCTTCGAGACCCGCTTCGACATTCCGATCAGCAAGGTCATGACCAAGGAGAACCTGATCACGGTGCCGGTGGGTACGACGCTCGAGGACGCGGAAAAAATCCTGCACGAGCATCGCGTGGAAAAGCTGCTGGTGGTCGATGACAAGTACAACCTGAAGGGACTGATTACCGTAAAGGACATCCAGAAGAAGCTGAAGTATCCGAGTGCCGCCAAAGACTCGCAGGGAAGACTGCGGGTGGCCGCGGCGATTGGAGCGACCGGCGATTTTCTGGAGCGCGCGCAAGAACTGGCCAAAGCCAAGGTCGACCTGTTGGCGATTGACAGCGCGCACGGCCACTCCACGCGCGTGCTGGAAGCCGTGAAGGCCGCCAAGTCCAAGCTGCCTGAGGTAGACCTGATTGCGGGCAACGTCGCGACGTTCGATGGAGCGTGCGAACTGGCCCGCGCCGGAGCGGACGGCGTGAAGGTGGGCATCGGGCCGGGATCGATCTGCACTACGCGGGTGGTCACCGGCGCGGGCGTGCCGCAAATTACGGCGATTGCGGAGGCGTATCGCGCAACCAAAGACGCCAATGTTCCCGTGATCGCGGACGGCGGGATCAAGTACTCCGGCGACATCACGAAGGCACTGGCGGCGGGCGCTGCGGCCGTCATGATCGGGTCGCTGTTTGCGGGGACCGATGAAAGCCCGGGCGAGCTGATCCTGTATCAAGGCCGGACGTTCAAGTCGTATCGCGGGATGGGCTCGCTGGGGGCCATGGGCGCGGGATCCGCGGGCAGCGAGCGCTACTTCCAGAACACCGACGGCGATGCCTCGACGGCGATGCCGGTGATGGGCGAAGATTCCAACCGGCTGGCGAAGCTGGTGCCGGAAGGGATCGAAGGACGAGTTCCCTATCGCGGCTCGGTGGCGATGATCGTGCACCAGATGGTGGGCGGGTTGAAGTCGGGCATGGGCTACTGCGGCTGCGCCAGCATTCCGGAATTGCTGCACAAGACGCGCTTCGTGCGTATCAGCGGAGCGGGCCTGCGGGAGAGCCATGTTCATGATGTCATGATTACGCGGGAAGCGCCCAACTACGCGGTGGAGTAGCTGCAGTTTGAAAGGAAGCATGGTTTTTCGATCCACGGGGGTAGTTCGCACTTGACCCCTGAGCAAAAGCACATCCTAAAGGTCTGGATCGCGGCGGGGTTGTGGCTCGTCGTGATTGCCATTGAGTCCACCGCCTATCTTTCCTCGGAATACACCAGCCGGTTCCTCTATCCGATACTGCACTTTCTGTTCGGGATTGACTGGGCGCGCTTCCTGGTGTGGCACCACTACATCCGCAAGAGCGGACACTTCGTGGGCTACTTCACATTGAGTGTGCTTCTGTTCCGGGCGTGGAAGGCGTCGTTACGCTTACCTTCGGCGTGGGCCTGGCGTTGGGCGGGGATCGCGTGGGTAATGTCCGCGTTCGTGGCCAGCTTGGACGAATGGCATCAGAGTTACCTGGCTTCCCGCACCGGGGTATTCAGTGACGTGGTCTTGGACAGCACGGGAGCGCTGGTGGCGCAGGCGGCGACTTATTTTTATTGGCGGATCAGGTCGCGGAAGGCGAAACCAGTCCATTAAGCAAGCCCACACAGCGCTGGGCCATTATCGCGACACCCCTCGGGACTGATTTCGACGAGGGCCGTCAAGCGGGTTGCGGCTCGGCCGTATTGAGCGCGCGGGAGAGCAACAACAACGCTGCGGAGGCAAATGCGATACCTGCGGACAGGTAAAACGGGACTGGCGCGCCGTAGTGTTTCCAGAGTTCTCCGGTGATCAGGCTGGCCAGCAGGATGGCCACGCTGGAGACAAAGTAGTAAATGCCGAGCGCACGGCCACGCAGTTCCGGGGCGACCACCTCCACCACCAGCGCCTTTAGCACAGGGTTGGTCAGCGCGTAGAAGAGCCCGTAGAAGGCCATCGCCAGCCAGATCGCGATTACTGAGGTCGCCATTCCGAAGACGAGGTAAACCGCGGCAAAGACCAGGTAGCCGGCCGCCGCCATCGCGCGGCGGGAAAAGCGATCGCTCAGACGGCCGGCCGGCCAGGAAAACAAGGTGTACGTTATGTTGAAAACCAGTCCCAGCAGCGGCGCGTGGGTCGCGGGAATGCCGACATGCTGGGCCCGCAAGACCAAGAACATGTCGCTGGAATTTCCCAGGGAGAAGAGCGTCACCGCCAGCAGCACGAAATAGAACTTGCCGGGAAAGTGAAGCCGCCAGGTCGTGCGGTGCATCTCAGGATTGCGTGGGTGGGCTGTCCCTTTGGATCCCGCAGGTCCTGCGTGTGAGTGCGCGGTTTTGACTTCACGAATTCCGATCAGCGCCACGGCAATGCACAGCGCGCCAGGAAGGCCGGCGAACCAGAAGATGCCCCGCAGGCCGTAATGGGGTAGCAGCAAGAGCGCCAGCAGCGGCCCGGCGATGGCGCCGGCGGAGTCCATGGCTTGCAGCAGCCCGTAGGCAGAGCCGAGGCGGGACGGGTCGACCGAATCGGCGAGCATGACGTCGCGGGTAGTGCCACGAATTCCCTTTGCGAAACGGTCAGCGAAGCGGATGGCCAGGATTTGGCCCCACGCAGTGGTGAGCGCCAGCATCGGCTTGACCGCGTTGGCTACGAAATAACCGGAAACCACCACCGGCTTGCGGCGCCGGACGCGGTCGGCGAGATATCCGGAGAAGAGCTTGGCGAAGGACGCAACGCTTTCGGCAATGCCTTCGATAATGCCGAGCTGCGCGGGGCCCGCGCCGATGGAAGCCAGAAAGGCAGGCAGGACCCAATACGCCATCTCGCTGGCGGTGTCGTTGAGGAACGAGGTGGCGCCGAAGGCGTAGAGATTACGGGAGTCCGGGGAAGGAGTCGGGGCGTGCTCCATCCGATTCTTGTATCACAGGGGAAGCGATAGTGCCGGGTAGTGGGTCAGTTAGCCCGGAGGTTGCGGACTAACCACAAAGGGCACAAAGGTACACGAAGGAAGTCCTTGACGCTAAAGCCTTCGTGCGACTTCATGTCCTTCGTGGTTCACCGCCGTTTCACCGTCACCCCGTTAAGACGACCCACCACCCGACTCATGGGCACTTGCCCCAGTTAGCACTGGTTCTTTCCTGACCACAAAGAACACGAAAGAAAACCCAGATTCCTCGGGGGATGAATCCCTGCTCGGAATGACAAGTTTGGGTGTGTAGGAGATCAGTACAAGGCGTCGTACTTGGTGACTTCCCAGGCGCCGCCTTTGTTCTCGAGGGTAACTGAGAACAACTCCTTGTAAGTGCCGGCTTGTGTGATATTGGTGCGGCGCCGGCCGCGATAGTGCAGGATGCGGAGGGGCGGGGCGTCCTCCCAGTCCACCAGCTTCCAGGAGAGCAGCGGATGCCTGGTCTCGGAGTCACAGATGAAGCGGGCGTATTTCTTGCGATAGTCCCGTTCCCATTGCGCGAGTTGCTCCTCGCAGCGGCCGTCGCGCATGGCATCCAGGTATTGGGCGGCGATGCGCTCGGAAGTGCGGTCGCGCAGAGGATTGAGCGAAATGGAATTGGGCGTGCCTGAGAGCGGATCACGATCTTGCGAACGCGAGAGCACCGGCCCCTGATTGTTCAGCCACATCAGATAGCCGAAAAAGACCAGGAGCAGGAGAATGCCTGCGCCGGCAGCGATCCACACTTGGGTGCGGTTGAACTCCATCCTAGGGAAAGTTTAACGCGGTGGACAGGGAGGGAAAGATTACCTTGGTGACCAGGGGGAAAATGTGGGGAACCGGAGGGGCGACCGATGACCACTCTCCGGGCAAGTACTCCTTGGAATTCTCTGCCGAGCGGCGCTCGGCCTGGGCGGACGAGGACGTCCGCCCCTACGTGAGTTGTGGGAATGCCGCGGGCCACTGCTGAGAGCCGTGGTAGATTGCGAGGACCACAACGCGATCGTTGTCGATGCTGTAGGCAACGATGAAAGGAGTATTCACAATAACCAACTCGCGGGTCCCGGGTGCCCGGCCCGGCCTCCCTGACATGGGAAATGTGGCGAGCTGCTGAACACTGGTGACGATGTGCATGGTGATCCGGGCGGCAACTTCCTCGCTGTTGGATAGCGCAATGTAATCGTGAGCCTGATCCAGGTGGTGGGTGGCCTGACCAGCCCATACGATCATCGGCGTGCGCGACCAGTGCTTTTGAGCCGTTCCACGACCTCATCATGGCTGACGACACGGCCCTTTCGCATCTCTTCCAGACCCTTACGAACCAGGGCATCCTGGTAGGCGTGCATCTCGATGTAATTGGTAATGGCCTCGTTGATGAGATAGCTGCGGGGACGATCCTGTGCTGCGGCGAGCGAATCGAGGGCGTCGATTGTATCGGCGTCAGCGCGGAAGCTGATGGTCTTTTCTGTATTGCCCATAATGCATGCACTATACCATGTATTATTCTGTATTATTGCTTGGAAAACATAAGGCGATGAAGGCGTTTTCCCCTGCGTGAGTAGAAATCCCAGAAATGCGTACCTCAGGTGCTAAAGCGCGTGACAAACAAAAGAAGGCCTTGCTGCAGCGCTGAAGCGCTGCTCCACCTAGAAACCTACGCTTGCGGCTGTTCTTAGGGCACAAAGCAAAAACCCCACCCAAGCAAAACCGTGGGTGGGGCACCCTAATGGTTTGAGATTTTGAACGCGGGCTACTTCTTTTCTTCTCCGCCTTCCTCGGCGCCAGCTTGCGGTGCTTCCGCTTCTTCCATCGCCTTCTTGGCTTCGGCGGTGCGCTTGGCGCGAGTTTCAGCGCGCTTCTGACGCTTCTCGTCCAGCACTTTCTCGCTGCCCAGCAGTTCGATGAACGCCTTGTCGGCGCCGTCGCCCTTCTGCCAGCCGGTGCGGACGATGCGCAGGTAGCCGCCGTTGCGGTCGCCAAAGCGCGGGCCGATGGTGTCGAACAGTTTGTCGACTGCAGCGCTGGTCATCAGGTAGGCATGGGCCTGGCGGCGGGCAGCCAGATCGCCACGCTTGCCGAGAGTAATCATCTTCTCGACCTGCGGGCGCATGGCCTTGGCCTTGGGCACGGTGGTTTCAACCCGCTCTTCAAGAATCAGCGAAGTGACCAGATTGCGCAACAGCGAACGCCGGTGCGACGTGGTACGTCCCAGTTTCCAGCCTGCAACTTTGTGACGCATGTTTAACCTCAGGAGTCGGGTGTCAGTAGTCAGGAGTCAGCGTGATTGAGCTAACAGCTGCACCGACAACCCACTGCATTTTCCTAATCTACGTCTGAGTCAGCAGCCGGTAGTCAGGAACTGACTCCTGACTACGGACTCCTGACTACTCGTTTCTACAGATCATTATCCCCGTAGGCCGAGGCCGGGAGAATTTGGTTCGAAGTCGGGCCCGGCACAGCGTTGCCCTGCTCGTCGATCTTCATGCCCAGGCTCAAGCCCATGGTCGACAGAATTTCCTTGATCTCGTTCAGCGACTTGCGGCCGAAGTTCTTGGTCTTCAGCATTTCGGCTTCGGTCTTCTGCACCAGTTCGCCGATAGTTTGAATGTTGGCGTTCTTCAGGCAGTTGTAGCTGCGCACGGAAAGCTCCAACTCTTCGACCGACCGGTTCAAGTTCTCGTTGCGGATCTCGGGCTTGCGCTCCTCGGCCGCCGTCGAGGTCTCGATGTCCTCCTCGAAGTTGATGAAGATGTTCATGTGGTCCTTGAGCAGTTTCGCCGCCAGGCCGATGGAATCAGCCGGAGTGATCGAACCGTTGGTCCACACTTCGAGAGTCAACTTGTCATAATCGGTGATCTGGCCGAGACGAGCGGCTTCCACGGTGTAATTGCACTTGCGCACCGGGGAGTGCACGGAATCGATCGGGATGAAACCGATGCCGAGATCGTCTTCGAAATTCTTGTCGGCGGAAACGTAGCCACGGCCTCGCTTGAGCCGCATTCCCATGTCGAGCTTGCCGCCCTCGCTGATGGTGGCAATGTAAAC
>JAIQFW010000172.1 GCA_020073105.1 Terriglobia bacterium | reverse complement strand
TGCAAGCTGCCCAAGGCCCCGCAACCAACGATCACGGCCTGTGATGCCAGCAGCCGTTCTTGTCCCTGCTCGCCGATCTCCCGAAACAGAATCTGGCGCGAGTAGCGTTCTCTTTCGCCACGACAGTCCCGAGATCGCGCAGATTGTCAACGAACGTTTTATCGCAGTGAAGGTGGATCGCGATGAGCGTCCCGACATCGACAGCCGCTACCAGGTCGCCGTGAGTTCCATCAGTGGACAAGGGGGCTGGCCGCTGACCGCGTTTCTCACCCCGGATGGCAAACCCTTTTACGGTGGGACTTACTTCCCTCCCGAAGACCACTACGGACGTCCCAGCTTCAAGCGCGTGCTGCTGTCCATCGCGGATGCCTATCGCGAGAAAAATACCGACGTCGTCGAGCAGGCCAAAATGGTAGAGACTGCCATCTCCCACGCCGAGTCGTTTGCCGGTAAGAGCGCCGAGTTCTCTCCGGCCATCATCGACGCTATCGTGAAATCAGCGCTGGGAATGTTTGATCCCCAGAACGGCGGGTTCGGCAGCGCACCGAAATTTCCTCACCCTTCTGCCCTGGATTTGGCCCTCGACCAATACGTGCGGACAGGAAATGAGGAGTTGCGTGATGTGTTTGTCACCACGCTGGAGAAGATGGCCCGCGGCGGTGTGTACGACCAGCTTGCCGGCGGATTTCATCGCTACTCGGTGGACGAACGCTGGGTGGTACCGCACTTCGAGAAGATGTGTTACGACAACTCCGAATTGCTGAAGAATTACGTCCATGCCTACCAGGCAACCGGTTCTGAATTCTTCGCCAGTGTGGCGCGCGACATCATTCGCTGGATAGACCAATGGCTCAGCGATCGCGAGCATGGCGGGTTCTACGCCTCCCAGGACGCCGATTACTCGATGGACGATGACGGGGACTACTTCACTTGGACCTTGCAAGAGGCGCAAGCGGTCCTGAGCGAACCGGAAGCCAAAGTGGCTAGCCTTCACTACGACATCAATGAGATCGGCGAGATGCACCACAATCCCGCCAAGAACGTGCTCTTTGTTAGGGCGTCTGTGGAGGAGATTGCGCGCAGGCTCCAACTGCCGCTGCCGCAGGTCCACTCCTTGCTGCAGTCGGCGAAAGAGAAGATGTATGCCGCGCGTCTCAAGCGGCCTACCCCTTACGTGGACAAGACTGTGTACGTCGGCTGGAATGCGCTGTGCGTTTCAGCTTACCTGGAAGCAGCCAGGGTGCTGCGCTTGGATGGAGCCCGGCACTTTGCCTTACGTTCTTTGGATCGCATCCTGGCGGAAGCATGGCAACCAACCGAAGGATTGCTGCACGTACTGGCCTACTCCGATAAACAAGCCAAGATGCGCAAGGTTCCTGGCGTCCTGGACGACTACGCGTTCACCGCAGTCGCTTGTCTGGATGCCTACGAAGCCACAGCTGACTTGAGTTACTTCCATTTCACTCGTCGCATTGCCGATGCCATGGTGGAACATTTCTTCGACTCGGTCGCCGGCGGCTTCTTCGACACGAGAAAACAGCCGGAGAAGGAGAAGCATCTAGGAGTGCTGGGCACGCGCCGCAAACCTTTTCAGGATTCGCCCACTCCGGCGGGAAATCCCATGGCCGCAATCGCGCTCCTGCGTCTCTATGCATACACCAATGACCAGGGCTATCGTGACAAAGCGGAGCAAACCATGGAAGTGCTTGCGGGAATGGCGGCGCAGTACGGCCTGTTCGCGGCCACTTATGGAATTGCTGGAGTGCATCTCTCGCAGCCCCATGCTCAGGTCGTCATCGTTGGAGAGGGGAAGACCGCCGACGATCTCTACACAGCTGCCGTCGCACCATTCTCAGTGGTGAAGGTGGTGCTCAGACTGGCGCCGGATCATGCCGTCCCGCGAAATCTTCCCCCCGCGCTGGCGTTAACAATTCCCCAACTGCCGGCTGTGAGAGAAGGCAAAGTAGCGGCCATCATCTGCTCGGATTTCAGCTGTCAGCCACCTCTGAGCGATGCCGGCGAACTGGCGCGAAGTCTGCAGCAGGTTTTGTCTGTCAAGCCATCGGGCTAGATCGGGAACCCAAAAAAGGAGGCTGGCATTGCTCATCGCAAGTGCCAGCCTTCGAAGTTTCAGCTCCGCTTTACAACCTCGGTAACTACACTCCCGCCCTCTACTTACCACAATTGGGTCTGGAAGGCGGACACAGCGGCGGAGGTGCGCCGTCCGACGACACTGGGGTTGCCAGCGCCGTGTACGCGCACATTAAACCTACCATCAGGAACAGCATCCTGATCGCACGTTTCATGGATCGTTCTCCTTGTGCGGGTCCCCTGGGAGCGGAAACCCTTGATGGCCAAACATTATACTCGGCTGTGTCAAACGGATCGGTTCTGCACCTGTTTTAGGGCAGGAGCTGATCGCCGGGTTGGGCGCCATTCCTATGTGACCCAGGGTTCTGGGTTCGCGGTTCCGTGCTGAATTCGCCGTTGACTAAGTGTGGTCAGTTTGGGCTGCGAACTGAGGCGGTGAGATTTGTCGGTTGGACAGTGAAACACGGGTCGGGAGGCTACCGTCCCGACTGCACGCGGGGACCTGAGAGCGAAGGTTGCAGCTTCGAGGATGCCGGAGGTTTGCGGTTGGGCTGCCTCGACTCCACCGGTTCGGGCTCAGGCTTGCCCTCGCTGACCGAACGGGAGAAGGCCCGGTCCACCATGCCTTCGAACATGGGTATCAGGGAGTCAGCGCCAGCTGGGTGATGCAGGTCGGTAAGACTCTCCTCCCAGCGTTGCGAGGCCATCAGGCTGAGTGACGCCTCTCTCGCTGGGGCCCTTAGCAATGCGTAGCAGAGCCAGGTCAACACCGCGCCGCAGTACCCAACAGAGTTCATGAACCCGAATGCCGGGGTGTGGATTTGACCCCCGGAGTAAAGAGCATTCCCCGCCAGTTCGATGCTGGCGTAGCTACCAAACCCGAGAACGATTCCAAAGCTGTGCTGCCGCCACGTAACTCCCAAGTACCGGGAGAAGACCAGCAGAAACAGGATCAGGCCGCACTGGATCAGTCGGACGCAGCGTTGCACGGTGATGACCGCCGCGACCAGAGGAGACTGTTCGGCCGGACTGGCGGCCGCCACTACAATGGCCACGAACACCATGACCAGCGCCGCCCATTTGAACAGCACATTCCCTAGGTCTTTCAAGGTGTGGTAGGGACGAAATACGTCCAGAAACACCTCGTGGATCACCATGAACCCAAGCGCCAAACTGATGGCGGCGCCAATCCAGTATCCGTAGAAGTAAAGAGAGTAGCTGCCGTATTGGTGAACGGGAAACAGGATCCCGAAGATCACCAGCTCACAAAGAATATAGGAAAAAAAGACGGGAAAAGTGCGGTGCAGCTTGCGCCACACCATGATCGCCGCCAGGGACAACTCCAGGGCGGGGTGGGCCATCCACAGCACAAGCTGGACTTTGGCATTCATGGGGCTGAAGTTACGGCCGCAGCAGGCGGGATTCTCCCTGGTCCCGCTTTCTCAAAGTTAGCAGGTTTGGTTCAAGGGTCAATGAACCAAAGTAACCGCCAGGTAATGGTTACCGATGGGTGTTCACCCCGGTCTGGTAGAGGAATTGCCTTGCAACAACTGAAACGCGGCCTGAACCCGGATTTCCCTCCGCAGGCGGCCGCCGACTTGAAGCCGCTTGAAAGAACCCCGTTTACATCTCTGGGGTGGCCTGAATATAGGCACGCATCATTCGCACTTCGTGGTCCTTCTCGCTCAGATCATGCAACAGGACGTCACGCAGGGAAACAATCCCGAGGAGCTGTTTGCCCTCACAAATCAACAGGTGGCGGAAACCGTGGCGCCGCATCAGCAACATGCAGTTTTCTACAGTCTCGGTCGGCATGACGGTGAGAGGCCCTTCCGTCATCACTTCCTCGACCCGCGTGGTTCGAGGGTCGCGGCCTTCGGCCACTACCCGGCCCATCAGGTCACGCTCTGAGAAGATGCCGACCAGAAGCCCTTCGCGCAGCACGGGAACTGCGCCGATGTTGCGCGCCACCATGGTCCGGGCGACTTCGAGCACGGTCTGATTCACCTCGGCCCCATACATCTCCTGGGTCTTTATCAAATCGTAAATATGCACAAGTCACCTCCCGGCTTCCGCAGCACGCGGACGGGCGCGAGTATATGACGAAAACATCATGGCTGGAAAGGGGGAAAACCACGTATTCGGCTTTGCCCGTCCATCTAAGCACCCGAGATGGGACGGACCTGGTCCTGGGCTTCTAGCTTTCTTGGCCGATGAAGACAAAGTAGGAACAGGCCCAAAGCGCTGTCGGAATGCTTCCGTGCGGCCGGGCTGTAAGGATGATGTTGTAGTCGTCAGAGGGCTGCAGTTGATCCAGGACTGGGGGTCCCGGCCCGGGTTCGAGCACCGCCAGGTAAGCCAGGAACCGGTAGATGTCCGGGGAGCCTTCGTACCCCTGGCCGACGAAGGAGATCTCTGTGTTCTCACCGGCGAAGTGCCAACTCAGCGATGCTGCTAGGGTGAGGGCATCTTCGTAAGCCCCTTCGGCAACCGCGCCGGTCCCGGGGTTGTCGAATACAATCCTCAGCTTGCGCTCATCTTCCCGGCTGAACTCCCTCACCTTGAGCGAACCGGACTTTGCGGTTGCCTTCCAGTCGACGTGGCGTGCCGAGTCCTCGGGCATGGATTCCCGGATGCGATACAAGTCGTACCCACGACCGCGAACAAAGGTTTCGAATTCGCCGGTGATCAGGGGAAGTATCTCGAAGAACTCATCCGCCGGTTCCACTCGAGGATACACAACGATTTCGCGAGGCAGGGGTATGCGGCGTGTCTTGGTCAGAAATGCAAAAGGAAAGCGGGTGGCCAATCCGAAACTCTCCTGCCGGTAGCGTCCGCGCCGATCGAAGCAGAGTTCCAGGTCCGCTTTAAGCTCGGTGGCGGCGGGAAGGTACGGAAAGTATGCTGAACCTTCGAAAATGTTGCGGGTTGCGTCCGCTTCGCTGACCCGGCGCAGTTTGCGGTCCGGCAGCCGGAGCCATTGCTTGCCGGGAGCGCCCCATGGTGGGAAGGCAAATGTGGCTGGCATCCACTGCCATTTTTCGGCCTTGTCCTTTTTCAGGGAGACCACGCTTACGGAGAACGACGGCAGCCAGGACCGCGGGTTACGCATTACGATCCGCCCTAACACCGTCCGCCCGGCGAACACATGCTCCGGCAGATGTAGATCCAGTTCGAGCCGGCTCAGATCCACCGCAGACACAATGCCAGAAACCAGAATCGCCGCCAGCATCGCGGCCACGACGATATAGAGCAGGTTATTACCTGTATTCAGCGCGGCAATCCCGATCACCAGCACCGCGACCACGTAGACGATTCCCACGCGGGTCACGTCGTAGTCGAAGGCATCACGGATGCGAGCCGCCGCCACTCTCCGTGCCAGATACGGCACCGTGGTCAGCCCCACGATAACTGCCAGCAACAACGCCGCCGAGGCGAGGATGAGGGTCGCCCAGAGGTTTCCGGACTCTCTCGAAACCGTGGAAAACAACGCCGCTGCGAAAGCCAGCACCAATCCCACAATCGCCAGCAGAAAGCGCACCCACACCTCGGGAATATCGACGTGGAGCAGACGGGACAAGCGTTGAACGCCCGTGGTGCGTGCAACCGGGGGGGATTTGGCGGCGGACATGGTGATGGTTCCGAGGTTAGCACCGGGAGCGGGGCGCTTCAATCCGGTTCCCGGTCGCGAGACAGGCGCCGCAACCAGGCCGCGGCTTTTGCGGTCGCCGCATTGGCGGTGCGGTCCAGGCGCGGAAACCGCTGCCGCAGTTTGCTCAGCAAGTGGTGGGCCCAGACATATTCGGAGGAGAGAATGGCCAGGCCAATCAGCAGGAAGAGGATGCCTTGCAGGATGGGGAGGAATAGGCCAACAATTCCCAACAAGATGAAACCCCAGCCGACCAGCAAGACTACGATTCGTTTGAGGTGGATATTCATCCCGATGCAGGTGTTATCGGAACAGCCTATCAGGGTGGCGACAGACGGGGAAAGGTACCGACAGTGGTTGTTCGGAGGAGGGGAGGAAAGCAATGCAAGCGGAGGCTCGGGCTATCGGTTATCCGCAAACAAGAATTCCGTCACCGCGCGGTTGAACTCTTCCGGCGTTTCTTCATACGGCAAGTGCCCGACTCCTTTCATCATCAGCAAATGACAATCACGAAAGCGCTTCTGTAATTGATAGGCCGAAGCGGGATTGACCGCAGCATCGAGGCTTCCCCAGATTAGCAGCGTGGGAATGTGCGCAATCCCTGGCAGTAGTGACTCCAACTCTTTCAAATCGCGGTTCCACGAGCGCAGCACACCCAGGACGTACTCGAACGATCCCGCGCGCTGCATCGGCGCCAGGTAGCCTTCGCGCGTTCCCGGCCGGATGCGGCGGGTGTCGCCGTACAGCCGCCGGAAGTAGAAATCGTGCAGGATCTGCAAATGCGGCATGGCGTGCAGGAACAGCGGCCCAATGGGAGGACTAGTCAAGAACAGTGACAACAGCTTGCCGTGCGCGGACCACGGGTTGACCGGCGCAACCAATATCAAACTTCGCACGCGCTCTGGGGCCAGTGCCGCCACCGTCATGGCGAGCGCGCCGCCATGCGAGGTCCCCAGCAGATCGCAGGACGCGAGGCCGACGCCGTCCATGAAACGCAGCAGCCTTGCGGCGCTGGCCCGCTGGGAGCAATCCATGCCTGCAGGCCGATCGGAAAAGCCCGCCCCCGGCAAGTCCACGGCATAGACCGTGGCCTGCCGCGCGAGAACCGGTATGGTATGTCTCCAGGAGAAGGAATATCCCATGAGCCCGTGCACCAGAAGAACTGCGGGGCCGGAACCTGCCCGCCGATAGCGCCAGCGCACGCCGTCTAACTCGGTTTGCAGGTCTTCGATAGCAATGTGCGGCTGCTGGGTTGCCGCGTCCAGTGGACGGTTCATGACGGTTTTCGTGTTGTCGTGGGGCAACTTGTTACGGTCTGTGACAATCTAAGTAAGTGATATCGCCTCTGTCGCTTCTGTGGAGGGAGGGCTTCGGCCCCCCCTATTTTTTGTGCTAACGCCCGGCCCACGCCCGTGCGCGGCGTTATTCGCGCGACTTGCGCCGTTTCGTCCCTAATAGCTTCTTCAGCACGCGAATTCCCTTGTCCACATGCTTCTCCTGCAGCAGAAACGGAGGCAGGAAGCGCAGCACAGTGTCTTGCGTGCTGTTGAACAGCACACCTTCCGCCAGTGCCTGCTCCACGACCGGCCGGGCTGGCGTGTCCAGTTGCAAGCCCTGAATCAGTCCACGGCCCCGCGCTTCCTGAGCTGCGGCGTAGCGTTCCACCAGCAGTTGCAATTGCTGCTGCAAGTACCCACCTACCCGCATGACATTCTCGAGCAGGTTCTCTTCTTCGACGATCGCCAGGTATTCCAGCGCGACCCGGCAGGCGAGGGGACCTCCGCCGAAAGTGGTTCCGTGCTGGCCCACCGAAATCGCGGAGGCAAATTCTTCCTTCGCCAGAAAAGCTCCTAGCGGAAGGCCGGCGGCGATTGGCTTGGCGATGGCCACGATGTCGGGCGTGACGCCGAGGCCCTGGAAGGCGAAGATCGTCCCGGTGCGGCCCAGTCCGCATTGGATCTCGTCAAAGATCAGCGCCGCGTGATGTCGATCAGCCTGCACCCGGCATTCCCTCAGGAACTCGATTGAGCATTCTCGGATTCCACCTTCGCCGAAGATCGGCTCCAGCACAATGGCGCAAGTATTGTCGTTGACCGCGGCCCGGAGCGCCTCGGTATCGTTGCGTGCAACAAACTTCACATCCTCGAGCAGCGGTTCGAAACCTTTGCGGTATTTGTCTTGCCCGGTCAGGGACATCGCCCCAAAGGTGCGGCCGTGGTACGAGCCTTGCAGCGCGACCAATTGGCTCTTCGCCTCGCCTCCCGCACGGTGTCCGGCCAGACGGGCCAGCTTGATGGAGCCCTCGATGGCTTCCGTGCCGCTGTTGGAGAAGAAAGCCCGCTGCAAACCGGAGAGTCCGCACAGCTTCTCCGCCAGGCGTCCCTGATACTCGTTGTAGTACAGGTTCGAGAGGTGAATCGCCCGCGCCGCCTGCTCGCGGATGGCTTTGACGATCCTGGGGTGAGCGTGCCCGAGGGCGTTCACTCCAAGCCCGGCCACGAAATCCAGATATCGCTTGCCGTCCAGGTCGACAACGAACACTCCCTTGCCCCGCTGGACAACCAAGGGGTAGCGACTGTAGGTCTGCAGCAGGAATTGGCGCTCACGCGCGATGACTTCGTCGGTGGCTGTCATTGGGAGAAAACCGATTTTACCTGATGTTGGCCGACAGGGCAGATTTTGCTGTCCAATGCACTTGTAAACAACAAGTTACAAAATTTCACAGGCATGATTCCAAAAATCGTATCTTTGCTGCAAAAGGTGCTCTACAATGTTGGAAGTTGCTGTTTTAAATGCAACTTACGGACTCAAGAATGCCTCCAACCATGGCAGCTGACGTGCAATCTCAGCCTCGTGAAAGTCCCAACTTGCGGCTGGTGACGCCGACGCCATCCATGAACAAGGATTTCCAAGTCCGATTCAGCGCGATCGTTCTGGCCCTCCTGACCGCGGCTGCAGTGATCTACGCAGGATACAACCTTCAAGCTGAACGCAGCTTCCAGGTGCCTTATGACGGTGTGTGGTGGGTGGAGCGCGACGGAACCCTGGCCGCGCAACGGGTGGAAGCCGACGGACCCGGAACCCGAGCGGGCATCAAAGCAGGCGACCAACTCACGGCCATCGACCAACACCCTACAACCAGCACTGCGGCGTTGACTCACCAGTTGTACCGCGTCGGTGCCTGGTCGAAGGCGACGTATTCGTTGGTGCGGCAGTCGGTCCCCGTCGACGTAGTGGTAATACCCATTCCGGCGGAGCGGTCGCAATACAATTGGCTGCGGCTCATTGGCTTGATCTACCTGGGCGTCGGGCTCTACGTTCTTCTGCGGCGGTGGACCGCGCCGGGCTCGACGCACTTCTACATATTCTGTCTGGTTTCGTTCGTTTTCTACGCTTTCCACTACACCGGCAAACTCAACCAGTTTGACTGGACCATTCTTTGGGCAAATGTTTGCGCCTGGCTGCTGCAGCCGGCTTTGTTCCTGCACTTCGTGCTGACTTTTCCGGAAAAGCGACGGTTCGTTAACGAGCATCGCTGGGTGATTCCCGCCGTCTATGTGCCGGGAGCGGTGCTGCTCGGCGTTCAGGTGGCGGCAATCACGCGGTTGCGGGCCAGCGGGATCTTGCTCTATAACCTCAACCGCCTGCAGATGGGTTATC
>JAIQFW010000171.1 GCA_020073105.1 Terriglobia bacterium | reverse complement strand
GTACCCAAAGCGCGCAGCGAAGCGCACCGCTCGCAACATGCGGAGCTTGTCTTCTCCGAAGCGACGGTCCGGCTCACCGATGGTGCGGATGACGCCGGCATCGAGGTCCTTTCGCCCTCCCACGAAATCCAGAACGTCGCCGCTGATGGGGTCAAGCAGCAGGCCATTGGTGGTGAAATCGCGGCGCTGAACGTCCGCGCGCGGATCTTTGCTGAAGCGAACTTCATCCGGATGGCGGCCGTCGGAGTAGCCGATATCGCTGCGGAACGTGGCGACCTCGATGGTGTTTGTTCTAGAGGAGACGTGGCAAGCTACGTCTCTACCGGCATCTTCTGCTGTAGAGACGTTGCTTGCAACGTCTTGGGCGGGCACGGGTACCAGCACCACTCCAAACTGTGCTCCGACGGCGTACGTCTCGGGGAAGATGCGCATCACCTCATCCGGCGTGGCATCGGTGGCCACATCGTAATCAGCGGGCTCGCGGTGGAGGAGCAGGTCGCGGACGCATCCCCCGACGAAGTAGGCCTTATGGCCCCGGTCACGCAGAGTGCGGACAATCGAGATGGCGAAGTCTTTGAGCATTCAGCGGTCAGTCCATTACTCTACTAATATAAAGCTCATGGCTGACGCCTACATCCTCGGCATCGAGAGCTCCTGCGACGAGACCACAGCGGCTGTAGTGCGTTCGGGCGAAGAAATCGTCTCCAATGTGGTGTTTTCGCAGTTCGCCACCCACCAACCCTACGGAGGAGTGGTGCCGGAACTGGCCTCGCGCGAGCACTTGCGGGCCATTGTGCCGGTGGTTCGCAAGGCACTCACGGACGCCGGACAGACCTACCAATCGATCGATGCCTTAGCGGTCACGCAGGGACCGGGCCTGGCCGGCGCACTTCTGGTGGGAATCAGCTACGCCAAAGCATTGGCTTTTGCCCTCGACAAACCTTTGATCGCGGTGAATCATCTGGAAGGCCATATCCACGCCGTGCTGCTGGAGGAGCGTCAGAAGGGCAACCGTGAGCTGAACTTTCCGGTGCTGGCGTTGGTAGTCTCGGGCGGGCATACCCATCTTTACCTGGCCGAGCAGACCAGCCAGGTCTGGTCTTACCGCAACATCGGCCATACTCGCGATGACGCCGCCGGAGAAGCTTTCGACAAGGTGGCCAAGCTGCTGGGCCTGGGGTATCCCGGGGGCCCCATCATCGACAAGCTCTCCGTCCACGGGAATCCTCTGGCGGTCAACTTTCCGCCGTCCCAGATCAAACATCGGGATCGCAAGGCGGCGGGTCAGCCGGAACCGGAGCTGCCGCGTTTCGACTTCTCCTACAGCGGTATCAAGACGGCGGTCCTGCGCTATGTCGAGGCCCAGAACCTGCACGATTCGATCGCGAAACGGCGCGCCGCGCTGTCGGACGTTGAGCAGCCGAAAACTGACGACGTCTTGGCATCGTGTGATTCACAGACCCTCGACCTGGTGGCTTCGTTTCAGCGGGCCATGGTGGAAGATCTGATTGGCAAGACCCTCGCCGCGGCCCGTGCTTACGACGTTGCAACCCTGTTTGTGACCGGAGGTGTGGCCGCGAACAACCAGTTGCGACGGCGATTCGAAGAAGAGGCAGGGATGCAGGGTCTGCCGGTGTATTTTCCGTCGCGTCCGCTCTCCACCGACAATGCCGCGATGATAGCCGCCGCCGCGTATCCCAAATTCCTGGCCCAGGATTTCGCAGCGATGGACTTCTCGGCGGAAGCGGGAATGGTGCTGAAATGAGCATTCGGCACTCAGCTGTCAGCATTCGGCCCGTAGCTAGAGACGTTTGGGCCGCGCCGGTTGTAAAACAGACTGAATGCTGATTGCTGACTGCTGAATGCCAGGAATTTCCGTGCTACTTCCCTGAGGCTTGCCCTTTAGCGGCCTTTGCCCCCAACAAGGCCTTGAGCGCCTTGCCCAGCTGGGCTTCGATGTCGATGTCCTTGAAGATGGCAAAATCAGCCCGCTTCTCTCGATTCTCAAAGCCGCTTTGCTTGCCGGCCACGATTACGATCGGAATCTTGGCGGTCGAAGGTTCTTGTTTGATAGCCGTGATCAGTTCGCTGCCACCCATCTTCGGCATCTGGATATCTGTAACGATGAGATCCGGGCGGATTCTCTTGAGAGTCTCTAACGCCTCCTGGCCATTAGTTGCCGATTCTACGGCAAAGCCGCGCTCCTCCAGAAAGCGGCACACGGTATGGCGGATGAGCATGGAGTCGTCGACTACCAGGGCCACAAGGGACATGAGGTTTTCAGCGGACGAAGCGGTTTCGAATTGACACCAACAAACTGTAAATATGCCTCATCGGGAGCGAGGCGAAAAGGTTACCTTCGTCATTGTCTCGGGGAGATCAGGATTCCTTCTTCAGTTTGGTCTCTTCGATGTTCATGTCCTTGAATTCACTGGACTCGAAGATATCACCACACTCGAGGCATTCCACGAACTCGGAGTCCTCATCGCGGGAGACGATTTGCACGCGCGGGTGCTTACACTCATTCATCTTGCTACTCTTCTCGGGGATTGCGACGGCGGGATTGATGTCATAAACCCGGATTACTCACGGCACGGCCGAGGAGCCGAGCGAAGTGCCGGAAATTGGCGGTATTTTTAGCCCTGGCCGCCAGCTTGTCAAGTCCCTTTGACAACAATATTCGTGGGTGCCGACGGTGCTGCACGAGACCCCCACCGAGCACTACCTTAGCGTGTTGGCAAGTGTCCCCGGGACGCCTTTCTGAGATACACGACTAAAAAGGTCGCAAAACCAATAAACCATTCAACAGTATAGAGTTACCGTTCAGCCTGGGTTCCCTGCCACTGCCTGTCGGCACTTGCAATTTCGGCGGAGCCGTGCCTAGAATAGTCATGTACGACTGAAAAGGTCGTATTTAGGGTTTACCCTCAAATGCTCAAGCTAACCAAGAAAGCCGATTACGGCCTTATGGCGATGAAGCACTTGGCCGAGCGGGCGGACGAGGACGCCTGCAGTGCCAAGGATGTCGCCGAGGCGTATGGCATCCCTCCAGAGGCCCTGGCGAAGATTCTGCAGCGGCTGGTGAAGGCTGGGCTACTTCACTCCCAGCACGGTACGAATGGCGGCTACATCCTGGCGCGGGATGCAAGCAAAATCAGCGCTTTTGAAGTGATTCGCGCCATCGACGGACCGCTATTTATCACCTCCTGCGTCACCGTGCGCGGTGAGTGCGATCAGAGCGACCGCTGCACTATACGGGAACCGCTGCGGCGGGTGAATCAGAGCATCGAGGACGTCCTGCGGCGCATCAAGATTTCTGAAATGCGAGAGGAACTAACGGAAAGCGGAGACTCCAACCGAAAGAAGCCGGCGGAACTGGTGACGCTTACGTAACTGTTGAGATTTAGGAGAAAGCAATCATGAGCACGGATGTAAAGACGATCCCCCAGACGCAGCATTCGGCCCCGAACGGGGTCAAACTGCCGGTCTACATGGACAACCACGCCACCACGCCCATGGATCCGCGGGTGTTGGAAGAAATGTTGCCCTATTTCATGGAGAAGTTCGGCAACGCCGCCAGCCGCAATCATTCCTTCGGCTGGGCGGCCGAGGAAGGAGTGGAGACCGCGCGCGAGCGCATTGCCAAGCTGGTCGGTGCCACGACGAAGGAGATCATTTTCACTTCGGGCGCCACCGAGAGCGACAACCTTGCTATCAAAGGCGTGGCCGAAATGTACAAGGAGAAGGGCAACCACATCATCACGGCCGTCACCGAACACAAGGCCGTGCTCGACACCTGCAAGCGCCTGGAGAAATACGGCTACCGCGTCACCTATCTGCCGGTGCAGAAAGATGGGCTGGTTGACCTCGAAGATCTCAAGTGCGCCATGGATGACAAGACTATCCTGGTGACGATCATGGCGGCGAACAACGAGATTGGCGTGCTGCAGCCTTGGGCCGAAATTGGCAAGCTTTGCCATGAGCGCGGCGTGATCTTCCATACCGACGCCACCCAGGCGGTGGGCAAGGTTCCGGTCGATGTCAACAAGCAGAACATCGACCTCATGTCGATTTCGGCGCACAAGATGTATGGACCGAAGGGGGTGGGCGCCCTCTACGTGCGGCGCAAGAACCCGCGGGTGCAGATTTCCGCCATCATCGATGGTGGCGGGCACGAGCGGGGCATGCGCTCCGGAACCTTGAATGTGCCTGGCATCGTCGGGCTGGGCAAGGCCTGCGCGATTGCGTCGGAAGAGATGCCCAAGGAATCCTGCCGCCTGGCTGGTCTGCGCAACCGGTTGCGTGACACGATTATGGGTCGCTTGGACGAAGTTTACATCAACGGCTCTATGGAACACCGGCTGCCCGGCAACCTGAACATCAGTTTCGCCTACGTGGAAGGCGAGTCGCTGTTGATGGGCATCAACGACATCGCGGTTTCGAGCGGGTCGGCCTGCACCTCCGCAACGCTGGAGCCATCTTACGTATTGAAGGCTTTGGGCACAGGCGATGACCTGGCCCATAGTTCCATCCGCTTCGGCATCGGTCGTTTCAACACCGAGGCAGAAGTCGATTATGTAGCCGACCGGGTCGTAGAAACGGTGCAGCGGCTGCGTGAACTTTCGCCGCTCTACGAGATGGCGAAGGAGGGCGTCGATTTGAAGTCAGTGAAGTGGGCGGCCGAGTGATGAGGATGCACGCCGAACGCGCGTATTGGGCATCCTCGCAAAGAACGCGAGGATGATCGCGCGGCGCGCCCAGATCCTTCGGCAGCAACGACGGCTGCCTCAGGATGACAATCAATCTTAAGAGGGTGAGGAGACAGTAAATGGCATACAGCGATAAGGTAATCGATCACTATAACAATCCGCGCAACGTGGGCTCGATGGACAAGAGCAGCCCTGAAGTTGGAACAGGTCTGGTCGGAGCCCCGGAATGCGGCGACGTGATGAAACTGCAGATCAAGGTCAACCCGCAGACCAGTGTCATTGAAGATGCAAAGTTTAAGACGTTCGGATGCGGCTCGGCTATCGCGTCGTCCTCCCTGGCCACCGAGTGGGTGAAGGGCAAGACGGTGGATGAGGCGCTGCAGATCAAGAACACGGAAATCGTGAAGGAGCTTTCGCTGCCTCCGGTCAAGATTCACTGCTCGGTGCTGGCGGAAGATGCCATCCGGGCTGCGATCCACGACTGGAAGAAGAAGCAGGACGTAACCAAGCCGGTGGCGGTCGAGGCGCAGTAAAATCCTGTTATGAGTCCAGTTACGGAAGAAGCCGCCAAGCCGGCAACCCCGGCGAAGGGTATCCAGGTCACGGATAAGGCGTTGGCCAGGATACGTACAGCCATCGTCAAAGAGGGCATTTCGCCCGAGCAGGGCGGATTGCGTCTGGGCGTGCAGGGCGGGGGCTGCTCGGGGTTGAGCTATAACATTCGTTTTGACACCCAGCCCCGCGAACGTGACCGCATCTTCCAGTTCGGAGACGTCAGGGTTTTTGTCGATCCCAAGTCGTTCATTTACCTGCACGGCATGACTCTGGACTACCAGGAAACGCTCATGCAGCAGGGATTTGTGTTCGTGAACCCAAATTCCACGAAGTCGTGCGGGTGTGGGACTTCGTTCTCGGGTTGATCGATTGATGGAGCGACGGGCGTCTCGCCCGTCGGACGCGGTTTTTATCAGGTGCAAGCACCACGGCGCTCCTTGCGATGCTTTGGGCCGGAATGGCACTGGGCGGTGCGACGGACTAGCGGCCGTGGTGAATGTGTCTTATGGCGAAGCCAGAACTCAAATCGAGTTCGTCGTTGATCATGCCGGGTGATGCAACTACGGCCTGCTGGTCTTGCGGCGACATGCGCGCCTCCCACTTCTGCAGCGCCTGCGGAAAGGTCCAGCCGCCGGTGCCCGTCGACTACTTCAGCTTCTTCGGGTTCCCGCGAAAACTCAATGTCGATACGGGGCTTCTGGAGCGGGAGTTCTACGAACTCAGCCGCAAACTGCACCCCGATCTTTACGCCCGCGCGGAAAGCCGCGAACAGGAATGGAGCATGGAACAAAGCTCCCTCCTCAACGACGCGTACCGCACCTTGAAGGACCCGATCAAGCGCACCGAGTATCTGCTTCGGCTTGAGGGTGTGGAACTGGAGGAGCAGTCCAAAGCGGCCACGGAAAAGGCCCGCGCTACCGGCGAGGTCAAGAAGCAAGTTGTGCCTCCCGATCTGCTCGAGGAGGTTTTCGAACTCAACATGCAGCTGGAGGAGCTGCGCATGCAGAAAAAAGCCGGTGAAAACGACCCGATGCTGATCCAGGAAATCGGCAAGCAGAAGATGTCCCTCGAAGCCAAGTATGAGGCCTTGCTGAACGAACTCAGAGGCTACTGGGACCAGTGGGACAAGCTGGTCGATAGCGGCGCGGAAGAGGACCGGCGCAAAGTGCGGGACAAGATGCTGGATCTGCTGAATCGGCGAAACTACGTCCGCAATCTGGTGAGGGATGTGACTGAGGCGCTGGAGAGCAGCACTTAGCAGTTAGCAATTAGCATTTGGCCACCGAGGGACCTTGCCGGAACCGCCAGGACCCGGGGCTGGCTAAGTGCTAAGAGCCGGATCGCAATGACATTCGCAATCTGATGAGCAACGATCGTATCGTCGGCATCGACCTTGGCACCACCAACTCGCTGGTGGCGTTCATGCAGGGGGAGAACCCTGTCGTCATTCCGGGCGAGGATGGCTCGAACCTGGTGCCCTCGGTGGTCGCGCTGGATGAGCACCATCAGATCATCGTCGGCAATGCCGCCCGCAAATACCTGATTGAGACTCCCGAGCGTTCAGTCTATTCGATCAAACGCCTGATGGGGCGCGGCATGGAAGACATCCAAGAGGAACTCAAGTTGTTCCCGTTTCGCCTGGCGGAGGACATGCAGGTGGGGGAGGTCCTGAGAATTCAGCTCGGCCATCAGGCTTTCACTCCACCCGAGATATCAGCCTTCATTCTGCGCCAACTCAAACGCAACGCGGAACGGTTCTTCAACGCTCCGGTGGTCAAGGCTGTCATTACTGTGCCGGCCTACTTCAACGACGCCCAGCGGCAAGCGACCAAAGATGCCGGCCGCATCGCCGGACTTGAGGTCCTGCGGCTGGTCAATGAACCCACGGCTGCCTCGCTCGCTTATGGCCTCGATAAGAAGCAGAACGGCATCGTGGCGGTTTATGACTTCGGCGGCGGCACCTTCGACATCTCCATACTCAAGCTGCACGACGGCATCTTCGAAGTCATCGCTACCAATGGCGACACCCACCTCGGCGGCGATGACATCGACAACCTGCTGATTCGCATTGCGCTCGACGACATTCGCGGTGACATGGGGAATGATCTCTCGCGAAATGGCGAAGCCGTTGCCACGATTCGCCAAGCTGTGATCGAAGCCAAGATCGCGCTTTCCACGCAGCCTGCAATCAAGCTCGACGTCGAACTGCCTGACGGTGGGCGTTACCAACGTGAGATCACCCGTGAGCAGTTCGAACAGCTGATCCAGCCGGTGATTGATCGCACAGTGGCACCGTGTAAGCAGGCCTTGAAAGATGCCGGCCTGAAGCCCGAGCATATCGATGAAGTCGTCTTGGTTGGTGGCTCGACGCGCATCCCGAAGGTCCGGGCGCTGGTCGAAGAGATGTTCAAGCGCAAGCCTCACACCGACCTGAACCCTGATGAAGTTGTTGCTCTCGGTGCCGCGGTGCAGGCCACCATTCTCGGTGGCGGTTCCGAGGCCACTCAGAACATGTTGCTGCTCGACGTGACGCCGCTCTCGCTGGGCATCGAAGTTGCGGGCGGCGTGACCGACAAAATTATTCTGCGGAATTCGACCATTCCCGCTTCCGCGACACAGTACTACACCACGCAGATCGATGGTCAGGCAAACGTCGCCATCCATGTCCTTCAGGGTGAGCGCGAGCTGGCAACTGATTGCCGCTCCCTGGCGCGCTTCGATCTGAGGGGAATTCCTCCCATGACCGCCGGCATGCCGCGCATTGAGGTGAAGTTCCTGATCGATGCCAACGGCATTCTTCACGTCTCGGCGCGGGAGCAACGCAGCGGCAAAGAAGCCGAAATCGAAGTCCAGCCCAGCTACGGTTTGACCGACGAACAGGTCGAGAGCATGATTCTGGACTCTTTTGACTATGCGGAAGAAGACTTCCGCCGCCGGCAGGTAATCGAGGCAGGCAACGAAGCCGGCACCATTCTTGCCGCGCTGGAAAAGGGCAAACAGAGCCCAGCCTGGGGCAAGCTTACCAGTGACGAGAAGAAGAAAATCAGTAAGCTGGAGAAGGCCCTCAATGAGGTAAGGAATGAAGATGATTACGCCTCCATCCGCAAGGCGATCGACGCCCTGAACCAGGGCACAATGCGGCTTGCAGAATTGATGATGGACAGTGCGGTCAGCAGCGCCCTCAAAGGCAAGACCATGGACGAAGCTGACATGGGCGAGGCGCCGATGGCAGGGCACCCCGTGGCGAAGGCGGATTTCGAATAGTTGAGACGTTGCAAGCAACGTCTCTACAGCGAGACCGTGGGAGAGACGCAGTTTGCCGCGCCTCCCTCGTCGCCGTTTCGTGTCAGGGCGCGGCTTCAGCCGTGCCGCAGCCGGCAATTTTCAAGCGGCTTTGGCCGCTGAGGTTGGATGAGATCATGCCAGAAGAAAAGGACCAAGGCGGCAGAACCGCAACAATGGAAACCGGCGAAAACACCGTCCAGGTGACCTTCCTGCCCGAGGGCAAGACCGTCGAGTTCGAGCACGGCAAACTGCCCTACAAAGACCACGGCAAAGAGCAGTCCCTTCTGGATGTCGCCCTCAACAACGGCATCCGGCTGGACCACGCCTGCGGGGGCAATTGCGCCTGCACCACCTGTCACGTTTGGGTGAAAGAAGGCGCGGAGAACCTCTCCGAAATGGATGACGACGAGGCCGACCGTCTTGACATGGCCGCCGATCTCCAGCTAAATTCCCGTCTCGGCTGCCAGGCGGTAATTACCAAGCCCGGCAAAGTCGTGGTTGAGATTCCGGCCTGGAACCGGAACTACGTGTCGGAAGAACACTAGAAAAGCAGCAGTTAGCAATTAGCATTTGGCCATGAAGGTTCTTGCCGGGTAGTATCGAGGAACCGGATGACCAAGTGCTAACTGCTAAATGCTAATGGCTGAGGTTCCCCATGCCCAAAGATCTGACCTGGGACAACGCGGAAGATATCGGGATCCTGCTGTCGGAAAAGCATCCGGATATTGAGCCATTAAGCATTCGCTTCACCGACCTGCACCGTTACGTCACCGAGTTGCCCGAATTCAAGGACGACCCCAAGAAGTCCAACGAGGGCAAGCTGGAGGCGATGGTGGACCGCGCGGCGGCCCCGGCGGCGGCGGCATGCGCATGGGTCCGGCAGGAGGAGGCCGCGGCGGCATC
>JAIQFW010000308.1 GCA_020073105.1 Terriglobia bacterium | reverse complement strand
GATTGGCCTTCGTTACTCCGCTTTTTCCGACACCCAGCGCGAAACCGCCGTCACCACTTTCCGGGGCGAGATCCGGAGCGATTCGACGACCAGCCAATTGCGGAATCCTGGAATTACGATGGTCCTGCCCTTGAGCAGACCCTGGTATCCGGCGCGAGCCACGGTCTTCGCATCCATGGGGCGAAGCTTCTTGAACAAGCGTGACTGGTCGTTGCCGGCTCGGCCAGCGAATGAGGTCTCGGTTGCTCCCGGACAAAGGCAGGTCACAGTGAGACCCTTGCCGGCCAATTCATTGGCCAGCGCCTCAGAGAAGGAGATCACATACGCCTTGGTGGCGTAGTACACGGCCATCAGGGGACCCGGCTGAAAGCCCGCGGTCGAAGCTACATTCATGATCTTGCCCGAGCCCCGCTCCAGCATGGGCCCGAGAAAAAGCTTGGTGAGACAAGTGAGCGCCGTGACGTTGAGCTGGATCTGGCCGACACTCTCTTCCAACCCGACCTCGGCGAATTCTCCGAACCTGCCGTAGCCGGCGTTGTTAACCAGAATGTGGACCGCAACCCGTTCGCGCCGCAACTCCGCGAACAGCGACTGAGGAGCAGCCGGAGCCCCCAGGTCGAGGGCCGCTGTCCTGACCGTGATGCCAAACTGGCGCTCCAGTTCGTTCCCGACCTGCTCCAGTCTCGGCCCGTTGCGGGCGACCAGGACCAGGTTGTGATGGTCTTTGGCGAAGAGCTTGGCCAGTTCGTATCCGATGCCGCCGGAGGCGCCGGTGATCAACGCCGTGGGTGGGCTCAGATTCACAACACCTCCCAAAGGCTTGCCATTCAGAATAGCGTTGAGGCCATGAAGCACCATGGTGTAGGTGCCGAAAAGATAGGGATGGATTCAGAAAAAAGGGCGTGCCGCAAGCGACACGCCTTTTGACTCTCGGCTAAGTACTATGCGCCCACTAACGCCGCCTCGACCCCGTAAATCGAATACCACGGGGTCGCGGCCTTCAACCGGTCGTTCACATTGTTGATGTTCTTTACCCCTTCAGACTCCAGCCATTCGCGGAAGGCGGCGGCACCCTGCTTGGCATAAACCGGGATGCCTTCCTTCCAGGTGGCGCGGCCGCACAACACGCCGTTGAACTTAACCCCGGACTCCGCCGCCAGTTCCAATGCTTCGGTGAACTCGGCGTTGCTCACGCCCGCTGAAAGATAGATAAACGGCTTGGTGGTGGCCGTCGCCGCTTCCAGGAAAAGCCCCATCGCCTCTATCTTGCTGTAGGCTTTCTGTCCGCCGAACGCCCTGGTGCCGTCCACATATTTCATATTGATCGGCACCTCTACTTTCAGCACATCCACGCCATAGCGGTCCTTGCTGAACTCCTTCATGCTGGCGGCAACAATCTTTGGCTTTTTCTTAGCGTAGTCCAGACCCTTTTCGTCCGCGCCTTCTTCGTAGCCGACAAACTCAAGGAAGAACGGAATATCGTTGGCGCGGCATTCGTCGCCGATCCGTTCCACCCAGGCATGCTTCTTGTCGTTGACGTCTTTGGGATCGAACGGCGTGTAGTAGAGCAGGATCTTCACGCAGTCCGCGCCCGCTTCCTTCAGGCGGCGCGCTGACCAGAGATCAAGCAGGTCGCCCAGACGCCCGGGGCCGGTCTTGTCGTATCCCGTCTTCTCGTAAGCCAGCAACAACCCCGCAGTCTTCGCCCGCCGCTTGGAGGCTGGAAGCCCCCACTCCGGATCCAGCAATATGGCGCTGGCGTGCGGCGTGAGCACTTCGGTCACCAGCGACTTGAATTCTTCCATCATGGCATCGGTCACATCGCCGCCCTTTTCCTTGGCCAGCGATTTCTGCAACGAGCCGCGCTGGTCCATGGCAGCCGCCGCGATAACACCGCGATCATGGGCCGAACGTCGCGCTGATTGTCTCCACACCTGACACCTGACACCTGACACCTGACACCTGACACCTGACACCTGACACCTGTTCCCCCCACCGCCCTGCCCTCGTCAGATTTGGTCGATGTCGCAGCCCCGGCGCACTGCGACGTACGCCGGCAATCGCATGGGACAAGTTCCCCACGCTTCGCCGGGCGACAGACCTGTTGGTTTGCCGTCCGCATCTCCGCCGAGGTCTAATGACCCATGCGCTTGCACATCGATTGGGTCCTCCTGCCCATTCTCGCGGCGACGACGGCCGCATTGCTCTTCGCCCTTCGCCGCACTCGTCTGGGTGCTTTTTTGCGGGAGCGCATTGCCGATCGTCCGCGGCGTCGGCTGTTGATCGCGTCCGTCAGCTTCTTTCTCACCTTTGCCACGGTGCGGGGCATGGTGTTTTGCATCGTGCACCACATTCCGCCCTTCCACTACGTCATCATGGAAGGCCGACGTTCAAGGTGCGGCGGCGCGGGATTGAAGAACGCTATCGTACGCTGATTGACGACATGTACACCAAAGCGGAGACGGGTCCAACATAACCCATTGCCCTTCGGCAAGGGCACAGCTCACGCCAATCGTTCCGTACGTATTTTTTTACAATTTGTTTACATCCCGCAAATCTCCGAGTTCGTCTCAGCCGTTAAGATAAAACTATGAATGAAATATCGACTTGTGCCTGGAGAGTCGGGGTATGGTGACTGCCGCCGCTTCCCCTGCGGTGGCCACCGTCCGCACGAAGGCTTCTCTTCTCTCCGCGCAAGTTCCACGGTTGGTTTCCGTGGATGTCTTGCGTGGACTCGCCATGGTCATCATGGCGCTCGATCACACCCGGGATTTCATGTCGTATGTGCAGTTTGCTCCTGAGGACTTGGCGCACACCCATGGAGCGCTGTTCTTTACCCGGGTCATCACTCATTTCTGCGCACCCGT
>JAIQFW010000170.1 GCA_020073105.1 Terriglobia bacterium | reverse complement strand
GGTGAACTTGAGGTATTTGCTGCCCCAGGCCACTGCGACGACCATGTTGTGCTTTACGATAGGCAACAGAAAGTTCTGATCGCTGGCGACGCCTTCATGGGCAGCTACTTCGCGACGCCCAATCCCGACGTGGACAGCCTCAAGTGGATCGCGACCCTGGAAAATCTGCTGACCCTTGAGATCGAAGTCATGGTCGAAGGGCACGGCCACGTCCACACCTTGCGCCCCGAGTTTCCAGACATTCCGGGAGTCGTGATCCGCGAGGACCCGCGGCAGGCGCTGGAGAAGAAGCTTCTCTACTTGCGCTGGCTGCGGGAACAGATTGAAGCCGGGAAGCGTGAAGGGCTGACGCCGACCGCTGTGGAGGCGACCTGCTTCCCCTGGCGCCGTTCACGCGCCTGGGAGAGCTTCTCGCGAAACGAACTGATTCGCCTGCTCAGCCTGGGACATTTTTCCCGCTCCGAACTGGTCCGCAGCTTCGTGCGGTCGGACGGCCCCGGCGAAGTGTTCCCGATTGTCTTCAAAGCAAATCTGTATCTTAGAGCTGCAGAGATGAGCAAAGGTGGGCAATTATGATCGCACGCATTTGGCGAGGCGCTGTCCGAGAAACCGACAAGGACACGTATTTTGAATACCTGCAGAAGACAGGACTGAAGGAGTATGCCTCGGTGCCGGGGAACCGCGGCGTGTGGACCCTGCGCCGCGTTGCAGAAGGCAAATGCGAATTTACTCTGATCTCGCTGTGGGACTCCTGGCAAGCGATTGAAGCCTTTGCCGGTCCCGACTATGAGAAAGCTGTCTTCTATCCCGAGGATGAGAAGTTCCTTGTGGAACGAGGGCCGCGTGTGCTGCACTACGAGGTTCTGGCTCATCCTGGAGGCTAGCCCCAGGGCACGAACTGTGGCATTGTTCGAGGTGATCTCATGAACCGGACTCTATTTCGGACATTGACCTGGTTGATGTGGCTGGCGCTCCCGCTGACTGCGCTGCGCTTCTGGCTGGTGTGGGACCAGTTGCCGTTGCGCATGGCGACCCACTTCGGGGCTTCGGGCCAACCCAACGGTTGGATGACGCGCGAGGTCTCCCTGGAGTTTGCCCTGGGCATTACTGCATTTCTGCTGCTGGTCTTCACCGCCGTGTTGTTGGTGGTCCACAAGCAACACGTCCCGGAGAAGTTCTCGTGGGCCTTGCTGGGTTTCTTCTACCTCGTCCTTGGGTTCATGTATTCCGTCAACATGAGCGTGCTGGGTTACAACCTGCGAGGGGAGTCCGTGAAACCGGGGTTAGGTTTCCTTTTGCTGCCAGTGGCGATCGTGGCCTTGATAGGCATTTATGTGAGCACCCAGCGCGGCGAGCCGCTGCTCGTCCAGCAATGGATTGCCCGGGAAACCCATGCTTCGCCGGGGTTGGCGGTCGTGTTTCTGGTGCCCGTGGTGGTGGAGCTATGGATCATCACGCTTGCGCCGGCTGGGCCCATCCGCATGGTAGGAGCCGTGATGTGCGTCTTGTTCTTGGTGCTCGCCGCGTTTGCCTGGAACGGCTTCCAATACAACTTCGGGCCCGGTGGCCTCGAGATTCGCACCTTAGGCTTCCGCTTGCGCTCCATTCCGCTGGCACAGATCCAGAGCTATGGCGTCGAGCGCTGGAGCCTGCTGCGCGGTTACGGCATTCGCGGTGTCGGCGGATCTCGCGCTTACGTCTGGGGGAACAAAGTGGTCCACATCCGTACCCCGCAGGGGGAGGTTTTTCTCGGGCATGGCGATCCTGAGCAGATCGTGCGGGACCTCGATATGATCAGGCACTAGCCACGGGCGACCCACCCTTTTTGCGTTCTGTGCGAGAGGGTGGGGACAAGTTCATTCATGGAGAAAGTCTTTCATTTTGATTCGCCACCGGAGCCTTACGTAGCAGACGCCGCGGTGCTGTGCTGCTTCGATCAGCGCATCCGTCTGGCCATTCACAAGTTTCTGCAGCAGCAGGGCATAGCGCGGCCCGACATGATCGTGGTGGCGGGTGGAGCGAAGACGTTGGCCTCGCCGCGCAATGACTTCGAGCGTGACTTCATTCTCGAGCAGGTGCGGATGTCGATCCGCCTGCACGCCACCCAGCGGATGTTACTGATGAGCCACTCCGACTGCGCGACTTATGGCGGGCTGGCGGCCTTCGACGGCGACCGTGAGAGGGAGAGCCGTCATCATAAGGAGGAATTGCAGCGGGGCGTCGAGCTGTTGCGGCAGATTTTCCCAGGACTGGCGGTGGAACCCTACTTTGTCAACTTCGAAGGCGTTTGGGAATTGCTGGGCTAGGCACACGAGTCTTGGGATCATTCCACGTTTGCAGGAGCGCCGGGGGGACGGCCCTCTGGCTCCCACCCTTTCGCAGAGAGCGCGAAAGGATGAGGCACCCGACAACACGCGCTACACCGCCACTATTTCTGCTCGGCCTTCTTCTCCGCGGCCTTTTTCTGCGCCTCCACGGTCCAGGGCGGAACGATGCCGTTCACGCGAGCATAGGCGATCGACTGGCCAAGGTGCTCATGCGCGTCGGAGACCAGGATGTAGATCACGTCGCCAGCATTCGCCTGGGGGCCGAGTTTCGGAAGGAGCTTCGCAAAATCCGCGTTGGTCATGCCGTTGATCGCCTTTTGGGTGAACTCCCACGATTTGTTCAACTCCTCGACGAGCCGGGCCCTGTCAGTCGTGGATTTCTCAAAGGTCTTGCCATCGAATCCGACCGGGGGCTCAGCCCCCATGAGACCCAGAATCCCGTAACGTTCGCCGGCGACATGGAGAAAGACTTCCGCGAACGAGCGAGAGTCCGCCGAAGGACGCCAGGTGAGTTTGTCGGCCGGGACAGCGTTGGCCAGATCCACAAACTTCTTTTGCACGCGCTCCAGGTCGAGCAGAGACTGCGCCTTCATGTCATAGCTGGGAGCCGTGTGGTCTTCGGTAGCCATGGCGTTCGAATTCTGCGCCGCCGCACCGATCGTTTCTGCAATCAGACACACCAGGAGCACAAATCCTACCAAAGACATTTGTTTCATGTTGGTCCTCCTTGGGCCGCTGGTTGCCTTAGACGAGCAAACCGAAAAAATGGCCCTGGCGGGGGCGCGAGTTTTTGCCGGGATGGTACGGAACTTCCCTGGGGGTACCACGTTCGCTCTCTAGCCGAGTTTGCGGAGCTGCTCCATTAACCCCAGCCACTGGTCCAGTGACTTCGCCTGGAAAGTCACGTCAAAAGCGACTTCGCGGGCACCAATGCGCTTGCATTCAGCAACATCTTCCTTGATCTGTTCCAGCGTGCCGGTGAAGACGGCCCGATCTTTCCCAAGCGGCTTGTCGGTGATGTGAAGGTTGGCGCGCACCATCATGGCCAGGGACGCAGGATCACGTCCAGCCTCTTTTGCCATTTGTTGGATGGCGCCAAACATCTGCGCCATGCCATCGATGGGGACGGCCACGGGGTTCCACCCGTCGGCGAGTGTGGCCACGCGCTTCAATGCCGGCGGAGCGAACGCCGCCATGTAAATCGGGGGGTGCGGCTTCTGCACCGGCTTGAGGGAGATGTAGGACTTGGGGAGCTGGAAGAACTTGCCGTGAAACTCAGCCGGGTTGGTGGTCCAGATCGCCTTGAGCACTTGCAGGAATTCGTCGGCCCGAGCACCCCGTTCCTTCATGTTGGCGCCGGCGGCGTCCATCTCGTCCTTGGACCAACCGAGGCCCAGACCCACTCGCAACCGTCCACCAGAGAACACATCAATCGTGGTCAGCCGTCGCGCCAGCATGACGGGATTGTAGTAGGGAATATCGAGCACGCTGGTGCCAAGGCCGATCTTCATCGTGTGGGCGGCGGCAAAGGTCAGCGTATCCAGCGGATCGAGGCAGTACTTGTACTGTTCAGGCAGGGAACCATCCGAGGTCACCGGGTACGGCGTTTGGGGCTTGACCGGCCAGAGGACGCGTTCAATTGTCCACAGGGTGGCGTAGTCCAGGGCTTCGGCACGCTGGGCAACTTTGGAAATTGACTCGGCGGATCCTAGAGGACCGATGTTGGGAAGTCCAAAACCAATCTTCATGTTAAGAATCCTCTTGGTTGAGTGAATGAAGGGGGAGTATAGGAGGGCCGGTTTGGCGTGGTCAAGGCAAGACGCCTACGCGCTGGCTTTGTCGATCAACGAGAGCGGCGGCGAGGTAGAGTCCGCGTCCGGCTGAACAGGGGTTGGTTCCTCCCATTCCAGTGCCAATGTTCTAGTAGTGCTTTCGATCTGGGCTGGTTGAGGAATTTCGCCCGCGCCCCGTGCTCCTAGCTCGGGAAAACGCCGTGCAGATACAAGAACTCGGTTCTCAAGCGAGCCGACTGCTTTGTTGTAGCAATCCACCGCTCGATCGAGGTCTTTGCCGAGTGAGGCCAGATGACCCGCGAAGATGCGAAGGCGCTCGTACAGTTCCTTCCCGAGTTCACTGATCTGGTGGGCGCTCTCAGCAATCTTTTCTTGCCTCCAGCCGTAAGCGACCGCCTTCAGGAGAGCAATCAAGGTTGTGGGCGAAGCAGGGATGACGTTTTGACTTACACCATACTCGATCAAACCTGGATCCTGTTCGAGCGCCGCGCTGAAAAAAGTCTCTCCAGGCAGAAACATAACTACGAATTCCGGAGCAGGATGAAACTGATCTGAATAGGACTTAGAACCGAGTTTAGCCATGTGTGAGCGGACTTGGTTAGCATGGTCCAACAATCTGGCCTTGCGGACGTCCGGTTCAGTTGCTTCCACTGCTTCAAGGTAGGCCTGCAGCGGAGTCTTAGCATCCACAACGATGTTTTTGCCGACCGGCAATTTCACAACCAGATCCGGGCGCAATCGGCCGTCGTTGGTTTCGACCGAAACCTGCTCCTCAAAGTCGCAGTATGGCACCATTCCCGCAATCTCAACTACACGCCTGAGCTGAATTTCGCCCCAACGACCGCGGACCGAGGGCGTGCGCAGGGCCTTCACTAAGTTGCTAGTCTCGCCGCGCAGTTGGTCCTGAGTCGTGATCAAAGAGGCGACCTGTTGACTCAACGAGCCATATGCCTGGTTCCTCGCTTCTTCAATGGTGCGAATCTGTTCGTCGACCTTCGTTAGGGACGTCTTAATCGGGTCGACTAGGGCTTGAACGGCTTTTTGGCGGGCTTCTAGCTCGCCTTGGGCCATTTCTTGATAGGTGTCGAGTTTCGCTTTGGCCAAGTCTAGAAAAGACTGATTGTTGCTACTTAGCGCCTGGGCCGCCAGTGCCTGGAAAGCATCGCTGAATTTTTCTTCCGCTTGATCCAATAATTCTAATTTTTCTTTATAGGTCGTGCGCTCCTGTTGAAGTTTTGCAGTGAGTTCACTTACTTGGGTCATCAAACTCTCGTTGGAGGAACGTTCTACATCAAGTTGCTTGCGAATTCTGGCTGAGTCTTGGTCGAGGCTCGACACTCGCTCTCGGAGCACCGCAGATTTCGTTCGCAATACCAGCCAAGCGATGATGGCCCCGAGCGCTAAACAGAAGATCGTCGTCACTAAAGTCGATGGGCTAACCACGTCCCCAGCCTTTCCTCAAACTACATTGCCCAGTAAACAGAGTCCTTCGCCGAGCCGATCTGACACCTGCTGCAGGAGATCGCCCTTGGTCCGCTCCAAACGTTGCGCCATGTCGGCCGTGGCGGAAGAAAACTGCCCAGAGAGGGACTGTTGCAGCGTTTCAGTATGACTTGCAAGCTCTGCCAATACATCAACTTGCGAAGAACTATCAAACCGCCGCTGCAACAACAAGGCGGCCAGTGCCAGGAGCACCAGATTCGAAACCAGCAGGAGCCCGAGCAGCAGTTGGAGGTAAGACAATTCGCAATGTCTCCGTTTTGATTCTAGCTGGATTCTAGAGCGTCGCGTGGAAGAAACAAAGCAGGAAGTTGGATCGTCATCTAGCCGCTGACCACAGCCCGCACTTCCTCTGTCTTTCCACTCTTCATGCTGAGGTAGGCGGCATCGAGAACTTCCTGGTTGCGCCATCCTTCCTCGCCTGGGACCGGAAACTCGGACTTTCCCTCGACCGCAGCTGCGAAGGCCTCCACCTGTCGCGTGTAAGCGAGCTGGTTGGAGACCGTTTCCGTTTCGACAAGTCCTCCATTGCGGCGCAACTCCAACTGGATCGGATGCTCGACGTTAAAGGCATCGTCAGCCCGCAGGACTCCTGCGTCCCCGACCAGCTCCAGCGGTGTGCGATAGTCGGCACGAAACGAAACCATGACCGTCCCCAGGGTTCCCCGGGAAAACTCCAGAATCAGCGCGGCTGCGGCTTCTACTTCACCGGAGCCAGCATCGGAGAAGCCACGCGCGCTCACGCAGACAACTTCGTCCTGCAGGATAAAGCGTAGCCCATCAATGCAGTGCACGCCCACATCTGCCACGGGACCGCCGCCGGACACATTCAGGTCGTTCAGCCAAGTACGGGAATGTCCGGCCCCTCCCTGAAATGAAAATTCCGAGCGCGCAAAAATCGGTTTGCCAATCTCTCCGGCGGCGAGGCGTTCCCGGAAACGAGCGGTGCTGTCCTCAAACCGGAACACCTGGGCCACTCCCAGCAGGACCCCAGCCTTGCGGGCAGCCTCGACCATCTGCCGGCACTGATCGGCGTTAACCGCCATGGGCTTTTCGCAAAGCACGGGTTTGCCGTGATCGACTGCGACCAATACATCGCGCAGGTGATACGCATTGGGTGTGGTGACGAAAACTGCGTCCACTTGGGGAGAGGCGCATAACTTCTCCGCCGAATCGAAGGCCAGCGGAATGTTGAACTGGCGCGCGGATTCTTGGGCTTTGCTGAGATCGCGACGGGAGAGTGCGACCACACGGCAGTTGCTAGCCGAAGCAAAACCCGGCATCAGGCGCTTCACCGCGTGCAATCCAAATCCAACGATGCCAAAGTTGATCATGGTATAAAGCAGGTTTACTTGGTGACGGACATCGAGACTGGTATCGACGCGGCCGAGGCCGACTGCGTGCCGGTGGCGAGCACGCCAGTACTGGAAGTTACCGACAGCGTAGCGATGACAGCCGAACCTTGACTCAGCACGTACAGGAACTTGCCGTTGGGGTCGGCCACCAGCGAGACCGGCGTCGAACTGGCACTGAAAGGGGAACCGGCAACAGCTGTAGGAACACCGGTGTCCGAGTCAATCGAATACGCAGTGATGTTGTTGGAGGTGTGGTTCGCGATATACAGGTACTGTCCTGAGGGCGAGACGGCGATGGCAATAGGAGCAGTACCGGTGTCAAAGGGCGAACCCGCCACGGGCGTCAAATCCCCGGCCGAAGCAATGGACAGAATCGATACCGTATCGTCGGCGGCGTTGGCGACATAGACAAACTTGTCTCCCGGATCTACTGCAATTGCGAAGGCTCCGGCGCCAACGGCAAACCTGGCGCCGGGTACCGGCTGCAACGTCCCGTCCGAACCGACGGCATATCCAAATACCAGCTTCAGGTTACTGTTGACTACGTAGAGAAAGCTGCCTGACGAGGTCACCGCAAGCCCTACCGGGCTGGGTTGCGTGGAAAAGGGAGAGCCCGTGACTTCGGTCAGAGCGCCGCTTCCGGAGTTGATGGAATAGACCGAGATACTACTGGAGACCTGATTGGCTACGAAAAGAAACTTGCCACCGCCGTCCATCACCATCGAATTGGGGGAAAACCCGGTGCCGGTGCGGGGAGTGACTTCGGTCAAGGATCCGATGTTGCTGTCAATCTTGAAGAGCGAAATGGTATCTTCGGTCCGATTCGCCACGTAGAGAAACTCTTTCGAGGGAGATACGATGACCGGGCCCGGAGAATTGCCTGCCAGAAAGGGGGATCCCACGATGACGGTGAACTTTCCACTGTCATTGTTGACGCGGAACGCATCTACGGCGTTGGACACGGGCAGGCTTACGTAGGCCAGATGGCTGGAGGAGGCGCTGCAGCCAGTCAAACCAGCCAGCGCCAGGACAATCCACCACAAGGACAGTGTTTTGCTCGGCATCATCGAGGTCCTTCAGAAAAATTGAAATTCCGCAGATTTCAACATGGCCGCCAGGCTGCTCACAGCTTGGGGCGGTGGCCAATCTGTCCAAGATGGAAGATGAGCCCGGTCGAAACCCGGATGTCGTTCTGGGTGGTTCCAAACGTATTGGTACTCACAAAATCCGCCTGCACCACGCGAATCGTGAACCGGGAACTATAGTCCCAATCAAACCCGCCACCACCGGCCACCGAACGTCCGACGCTCTTGAGACTGTTCTGGGTGCCGTTAGGGACATCCACCACTTCTTGCACCTTGCCGAACAGGCCGTGAATGAAGAACTTCGACTTCTCCCGCCGCCAGGCGTATTGGGGGCCAATCATGTAATTGAACACATTCAGGTGTGAACCGTAATGGCCGCTGAGGTCGAGTGCGAACGACCACTGGCGCGTGAGGTTAAACGCCGCCGCTGCATTCCACCCGTGCAGGTTCGAGTAGTCAGCAAAACCCAGCGTCGGAGTGTCCATGCGACGGTAAGAATAACCCCCAAAGATTTCCCAACGAGGGGCAACCTGTGCGGCCATGAATCCCGGCGTGAGGATCAGAAAAAAGGCAAGCGCTGTCTTGCGGATCACTGCGAGTTCGATAGTCATTCGTATGAAAGTGTAAATGTCCGCTAGGATCCCTTGATTTGAGGACAGGTTACTATAGCAGGTTGCCAAGGCCTCTGGCTTTATTGGGTTGGACGCAGAAACGGTCCTCCGCAAACTCTGCGGCCTGTCTCTGCGACCTCCGCGATTCAAGACGTTGTCTTTTTGGGACGCCCGGTCAAAACCTGAAGACGCAGAGGCCGCTGAGAACATCCGCAGAGTTCGCGGAGACAATTGATCACTTGAACAAGGCGCCTACTTCGCCGCCATAGCCCCAACCAGCGATTCGAAAATCTTGAAGCCGTCAGTTCCTCCCAGTTCAGGCTCGCTCGAGCGCTCGGGGTGAGGCATCATGCCAAGCACGTTGCGGCCCGGACTGCAGATCCCGGCAATGTTGTCGAGTGATCCGTTGGGGTTGGCCTCCGGGGTAATCTCGCCGTTAGGCGTGGCATAACGGAAGATGATCCGCTTCTCGCGGCGCAGTTCGGCCAAGGTTGAGTCCTCGCAGAAGTAGTTCCCCTCCATGTGGCCAATCGGGATGGTGAGGACCTCGCCTTCGCGGCAGGCGTTGGTGAACGGCGTGTCGGTGCTCTCCACCCGCACCTGCACCGGCTTGCAGACATACATCAGCCCTACGTTGCGCATCAGCGCTCCCGGCAGCAGGCCGGACTCACACAGAATCTGGAAGCCGTTGCAAATACCCAGGACCAGTCCGCCGCCGTCGGCGAACTTCCTCACCGATTCCATCACAGGCGAGAACTTGGCGATGGCGCCGGTGCGCAAGTAGTCCCCATAAGCAAAGCCACCCGGGACAATGATAGCGTCGCAATTCTGCAGGTCGTGGGATTCGTGCCAGAGGAATACGGCCGGCTGCTTGGCTACCTGCCCAAGGGTCCAGTAGGCATCGTGATCGCAG
>JAIQFW010000169.1 GCA_020073105.1 Terriglobia bacterium | reverse complement strand
AATGGCTGCGACCTGGGAGTCTTCCTGCATGACGTCAGCTGGTGCAGATTGCAAGAGCCGGTCCAGAAATCCGGTGTCGAGTTTGCCAGCTTGGAAATCTCCGTCACTCAAAATTCGCCGAAAGAGCGAAATGTTGGTCTTAATGCCACCAACGAAATACTCGTTCAGCGCGCGCACCAGCCGTGAAATCGCTTGTTGCCGATCGCTTCCATATCCGATCAATTTGGCCAGCAGCGGATCGTAATCGACGGGCACGGTCCACCCTTCATACATCCCGCTGTCACGGCGGATTCCCGGCCCAGACGGCGCGAGCAAGAGCGTGATCTTCCCCGGGCTCGGGAAGTAGTTGTTGTCAGGGTCTTCGGCATAGATGCGGCACTCGATCGCGTGCCCGCGGATGAAAATGTCATCCTGGGTGAAGGGCAGCTTTTCCCCTGCCGCGATGCGGATCTGCAAGTGAACCAGGTCAAGTCCGGTAATCAGTTCCGTGACCGGGTGTTCCACCTGGAGCCTGGTATTCATCTCCAGGAAGTAGAAATTCCTGTTTTGATCGACCAGAAACTCCACCGTTCCAGCATTGGTGTAACCAGCCGCCTTGGCAACCCGGACGGCAACCTCCCCCATGCGGCGGCGCATGGCAGGGTCCACAATTGGCGACGGGGCTTCCTCAACGACCTTCTGGTGCCTGCGCTGAATGGAGCACTCGCGCTCTCCGAGGTAAACCGTGTTGCCGTGCTCATCCGCCAGCACCTGCACTTCAATGTGGCGAGGGTTGACAATGGCCTTCTCGAGATAGACTTCGCCGTCACCGAACGCGCGCTGCGCTTCGCTTTGCGCCGCTTCCAGCGCGGCCCTGAGTTCCTCCGGCCTATGCACCAGGCGCATGCCCTTGCCACCACCCCCAGCCGCAGCTTTCAGCATGACCGGATAACCGATCTTGGCCGCAATCTGCTCCGCTTGCCTGGGTGATTCCAATCCGCGCGAAGTTCCAGGGACAAACGGCACCCCAGCCTTTTCCATCTCCTGTCGCGCCCGAGTCTTCGAGCCCATCATTTCCATCGAGGCGGCGGTTGGACCAATGAACTTCACTCCCGCATCACCACAAGCCTGGGCGAACCTTGCATTTTCAGAAAGAAAACCGTAGCCGGGATGGATAGCGTCGGCGCCGCTCAGCTTGGCAACGCCCAATATCTTGGTGAAATTCAGATACGATTCAGAAGGCGCGGCCGGCCCGATATGATAAGCCTCATCGGCTTTGCGAACGTGCAGCGAGGCCCGGTCCACGTCCGAATAAACCGCCACCGAGGCGATCCCCAGTTCGCGGCAGGCGCGAAGGATGCGCACCGCAATTTCTCCCCGGTTGGCGATGAGGATCTTCTTGAACATGCCCTAGTCAGCCTGAATCATACCGTTTTGCAACATCACGTGGTTGGGTGATGGCTGTCACAGATCGCTGGTTAGTCCCTGGGATAACCTTTGCTGGCGTGTCTGTCCCCCAGCGCGGAATCCCCCTCAATCCCGGCCCATGCCTCGTTTGAATCAGCACCAGTCTAGCCCTGATCCTGGAAGCGACGCCCTCTTCTCGGCTATGGGCTTCGAATGTCAGATCGTGTCCGACACCGCAGAATTAGAAGGACTTGCAACGGTCTGGCAAAGACTCTGGCAGGCCCAGCCACAACCAGAAATCTTCCAAAGCTTCCCTTGGACCCGAGCTTGGTGGCAATCCTACCGCCACGGCCTGAAGATGTGCGTCTCGATCGTATACCAAGCCGGCGAGATCGTTCTTATCCTGCCCTTGGTCCAGCGGCATGGCACGCTCCGGTTCCTGGGTGCGCCGCAATCTGACTATTGTGACATGTTGTGCTCCCACGCCCAGCCGGTGCAACCACTTTCCGCCGCTCTGCAAGCACTTCTACGAGCGGCTCCGATGTGGAGGGAATGCGTCTTCGAGAATCTCCGGCGTGACAGCCGTCTCCTGCAAGCTTATGGTCAATTGCCACGCCAGCTCCGCCACCTGCTGCGGCTTCAGGTCGCCGACACCTGTCCGACGATTCTGTTCGGCGATAATCGACGGCAGGTCATTGAATCCCTGCTCGCCAGCAAGCATCTGCGCCGGCGTCTTCATAGGTTGCAGAAGTCCGGCGAGGTCGTGTTCCGTCATGTCGAACGCCGGGAGGAGGTCCAGCAGCAACTTACACAATTCTTCCGCTGCCACCGGCGGCGATGTGCTCTGCTGGCCAAGACCAGCTGCTTTGAAGAGCCCGAAATGCGTAGCCTGATGCGGACGTTGGCCGCTCAACTGGACCCGTGCAAGGAATTGCGGTTCGGCGTACTGGAACTGGACGGACGGCCGCTGGCATGGAGTCTGGGTTTTCAGCTGCAGGGCAAGTATGCCTACTACCAGCAGACTTTCGATGTCGATGCTGAAGAATACGCTCCCGGCGAGATCTTGCTCTACCACTTGTTCTCCTATGCGCGTGAGGCGGTGGAGCGCGAAGTTGATTTTCTGCGGGGAGACGAATTCTTCAAGCGACGGTTCGCAACCCACACCCATCAGATCCTGAGTCTCCATTTCGAACGCCCCGGCTTCAACGGTTGGCTGCGCCGCGTAGGCAGCTTGCTCGATTCCCGGTGGGCGGGCGCCCGCCGCCGGATTGTCAGCTATGTGCGCACTCACCCGACTGCGTTCCATATTTTTCGGTCCCTCTGGGTATGGAAACGTACTCAGGCGCGGCGAGTGCGATGGGCCCGAGCTACCGGGCAATTGAATAGCTATCTGCTGGCCTGGGGGTTCGATTTGTTCCACCATGCGGTGTGGAACCGCCAGACTGCCACGTTGTTTCAAAGCAAGCCTGGCCAACTCCCGTTTCAACTGGAATGCGCCGCCTCTGACCCGGACATAACCGTTGCGCAGGGACGATTCAGCGATCTGGCGGACCTGACGTTGGAACACCCCGAGGTCCCCTTCCCGCGATTCCACGAGTATCGAGATCGTCTCAAACACGGCGACCGGGTGTATGTGGTCCGCCGCCATGGTGATCTGGCCCTGGTGGCCTGGGTCAGAACCCGGCGGGATCTTTCACTGCGTTCCGCCGCCGATGAAAGAGAGGCGGTCACGATGTATGAATGTTGGCCGGTCAGCGATCCCGGCCCAGGCTGCACCTGTTTGTTATCGATGCTGGCGACTGAGGCGCTCAAGGGGCGCACCGACTTGCTCATATGCTGTCCGGACCTTCCCTCGCCTTCCCGCGTTGCTCTGGATCGCCAAGGCTACGTTCCCAAGCTTCGTATTGTGATCCACCGATTCTTGCGTTGGTTCGGTCATCGCAGCACGCAGGACGAACCCAGGGCAATTCCGGAGCTGCTGTCTGCAGACGACTACGTGTGTCCCAAGTTAAGGAAGAGGTCAAAACCATGACGTTGATAGTGGCACTGCAGGGGGAGGACGAACTGGTCTTCGCTTCCGATACTCTGGCATGGGATGGGGTAAAGGAGGGGTATTACAAGTTTCACGTGCGTAAACTACGTCGCATCGGCCAGAATTGGATTTCCGCCAGCGCAGGAACCGGCGTTGGCTCGGATGTGCAGGCCCAGATCGCGGCTGCCCAGGAGACTTTTGCGGAGAACCTTGACGTGGGCGCCGCACAATATGCACTGCGCACACAAGACCTCTATCGCAGGACGCAATATGTTGGCGAGACCAGCTTTCTGCTGGGAGGTTTCAATCGCCATGGCCCGGTCATTTACCGCTGGGGCCTGCCGGCATTTTCGGGCCCGATATGCTGTCGCGCGGGAAGATCTGCCATTGGAGTCGGGGAACATGGCGCTATGTACCTAGCGGCTGCTCATCACAAGATCTCGATGACAACCAAACAGCGCCTCCTGCTGGCATATTACTGCGTATACGAGACCACCCAGCACGATCCTAGAGTCGGCGCACCGATCGAGATGGCCGTATGCCGCCGTGACGGGGTGGAAAGTTGTACTGAGAGCGAACTCGCATACTTCCGGCGTGAAAGCGAGAGATTGGCGAACTACATTTCGGACCGGTTCTCCGCCCCGGTTCAACCGCACGACCCATTGCTTATGTTGTGAATGGGCCCGCCGACCGAGGCGGCAAGACAAACAAACGCCCCTCCCGCGGGAGGGGCTCCGGTTTAAAGGGGCGTGGCCAATTTACTTGTTGCCGGATTGGTCCAGCGTGATGCCCTGCTGGCCCGGTTGCTTCTCGGCTTTGGCTTTTTTCGTGGCCATGGTCTTGTCAACCCAATCGTCGGCCGTCTTCAGATCGGCGGCGCGCGCCGCGGGGTCATCGCATTCGACGTCGGCCTTCTCGCGGTACATCAGATTCATGTAGGCCATGGCATCGTCGTAGTCCGGGCGCAATTGCAACGCTTTGTTCAGTTCATCAATGCCATCCTGGATGTTGGCCCAGTTCTTCTCTTTGAGGTCGGCACAGACCTTCTTGTCTTTCAACGGTTCTTCGGGCTTCAACCCCAATTTGGCACGTTCCTCCATGCGTGGCTGGTAAGTCTCCGTCCACGCGATCACGCCGATGGAGTAGTACGCTTCCGGATCGTTGGGATCCACTTCCGCAACTTTGTGGTTGTATTGCTTCGCATCTTCCAGCTTCTTCATATTGAAGTAGAGCGAGGCAATGCCCTTCAAGCTGGTCACTCGCTGATCGTGCCCGGCATTTTTTTCCAGGACTTTCTTGAATTCATCAATCGCCTGCTGGCCGATGCGGTTGTTGTCGTCGGTGTCCACGCCAGGGATGTATTGGTTGGCCAGCGCCGTCGCAAGGTACAGCCGCGCATTTAACAAGCTGGGATCCAGTGTCACCGCTTGCTGGAAGTGATCAATCGCCTCCTCGTATCGTGCGTTCTTGTAGGAGGCTACACCTTTGTTCAGTTGGTCGCGCGCCCTCAGCTTGTTGCAGCCAGTCGCGGAAAACAACACCAAGCCAACCGCTATGAGCGCCAGCATCCGTATGCTGTTTTTCATTGCTTTATAAGTCTCCCTTGCCAGGAATCCGGGGCCTGCACACTCCGCGTCAGGCACAAGCCGATTACAGGAAAGACCCGGGCCGGTGCCGCATCGCACACCAAATCTGCACCTACCAACGCACAGAGGTTGCGACGGAAGCTCTGCTTCCCACGTGCCTAACCGCCCGCCTCAATCTTGGCCGTGATCAGACCCACCTTGTCTACGCCGGAGGCATGGGCGATGTCAATGACATTGGCCACATCCATGAACGGCACATTGTCGTCGCCCTTGACGAACATCACCTTCTCAGCGCGGGTCTTGAAAATGTCCGTCAGACGTCCCTGCAGTCCGTCCCAGGTCGTGTCCTCCTGGTTGATCTTGAGACCAGGGACCTGCCCCGGGCCACGGTCAATCAGCTGCACCACGACGGTGCGGTCCGAAGAGGTGTTCTTGGGGGCGTTGGGCGGCGGTGGCTGGGGTACCAGTGCTTCCAGCCCTTTTGGCGTCAACGGCGTGATGACCATGAAAATGATCAACAACACCAGCAGCACGTCGATCAGTGGCGTTACGTTGATATTTGCGTTTTGGCCCCCGCTGGGGCCGACTGCCATTGACATAAGATCTCCTTCACTGCCCGCCAGTTGGTGGTGGCTGGGCCCCCGTTGCCTTTCTCTGGTCGGTGAGCAACCCTAACTGGTCTACTCCGGCGGCGCGGACGTTATCCACGACCTGCACCACGGAACCGAACTTGGCCCGGGCGTCGGCTTTGACGAATACTCGCTTGTCGACGCGGTTGGCCAGACGATCTTTGACCTTCTGGGTGAGTTGGTCGGGTTCGGTCCGGTCGTCGCCGAAGAATACCTTTCCGTCGCGCATCACGGCCACGATCAGGGCGTCTTCCTTGTCGGCATCCGGCATCGCCTCCGGATTGTTTACTTTTGCCAAATCGACGCTTTGACCCTTTTGCAACATCGGGGTGATCACCATGAAGATAATCAGCAGCACCAGCATCACGTCCACCATAGGTGTGACGTTGATGTCGGAGTTGACCTTGGAACCTTCGTCCCTCTTGGCTAATGCCATAACCTGCTCTCCTACTCGTCAGACTTGCGTCAGTCGGCTACCTCGGGTTTGTAGGGCTCGGCGCTGGAACAGTACCCAGCGCCGGCCAAGCAACTCAAGGCCAGAAGCCGACCAGCCGTTACGACCGGCGCATTCCCCGCCGCTTGAGGAAGTAGTCGATCAATTCGCTGGAGGAGTTGTCCATCTCCACATCGAAGGCCTCCACGCGCCCGGTCAAGTAGTTGAACATCATCACGGCCGGGATCGCCACGAACAGGCCGACAGCGGTGGTCACCAGCGCCTCCGCGATACCGCCTGCGACTGCGCCCAGACCGGTGGCTTTCTGCTCCGAAATGCCCTTAAAGGCGTTCAGAATGCCCATCACCGTGCCGAACAGGCCAACGAATGGGGCGGTGGACCCGATGGTGGCCAGGCCGCCCAAGCCGCGCTTCAACTCGGCGTGGACGATAGCTTCGGTGCGCTCCAGTGCGCGCTTGGAAGCCTCGATGGTCTCGCCCGGAATATCGGTGCTCTGCTCGTGGGCGCGAAATTCCATCAAGCCAGCGGTGACGACCTTGGCCAGATGGCTCTTTTTGTTGCGTTCCGCCACTTTGATGGCCTCGTCGATCTTGCCATCGCGCAGCGCACCCGCGACGGCGGGAGCGAACGCCCGCGACTGCTTTCTCGCCGCGCCGAATGCCATCCAGCGGTCAATCATGACGCCGATCGACCAACCGGACATAACGAACAGGATGACGACCACGGACCTCGCGATGAATCCCATCTGTTTCCAGAGCGAAATCGGGTCCCAACCCACCGGCTGATCCTGGAAGAGCCACATCGCCATGGTGGATATGTTGTGAAGAGCATGGGGTGCTATGTTGGCTACGAACATGAGTTGCTTTTTCCTCCTCAGAACTTGTCACATCGGGTAATCGCTTGCCGTCTGCAAAGTACTGCCAAAACTGCCCGTACGTCTAGCCGCCGGACAAAGTAAAGTTCACCGTGATCTGGGTCTCCACTTCCACCGGTTCGCCGTTCAAGATGTAAGGTTTGTACCGCCACTGCTTCACCGCCTCAATGGCCGCTGGCGCCAGCATGGGATGGCCGCTGATCAAACGCAGGTTCTCGATGGTTCCTTCCCGGCTGATCTCAGCCTGCAAGAGCACGGTACCTTGGATGCGCGCCTGCCGCGCCAGGGGCGGGTAGTTGGGCTGGATCTTGCGGATCAACAAGCCTTGCGTCACGCCTTGGGATACCCGTACCCGTTGCGGAGTCGCCACCCTGGGGACCACCGGCGTCGAACTGATGATGCCGCCGATCACGCCGCCCATCTGGCCTCCCGGGATGCCGCCGGGCACGCCACCGACCACGCCTCCACTCGACATCATTGGCGGGGGGGCTTCGTCTTCCTTAATCATCTGTACTTTCTCCGGAATCTTGGTAGGGGTGCGGAGTTGCCCATTGATGATGTCGGTCTGGATGGTCTTTACCACCTTGATCGGGGCTGCTGCCGGCGGCGGCGGAGGAGGTGGCGGGGGCGGGGCCACCAGGAACGTCATTAACTGTGTCTTGGGAAGGGCATCGGTGAACAAAAGCGGAATCAACACCAGAATCCCGATCAACACCATCTGAATTACGAAGGAGATGGTCGTGGTCATGCCCCGCTTGGTGCTCAGCCTTCCAGCTGATTCGATTAGGCTGTCTTCAAACATGAGGTCCCCCTCCTACACTATCCCTAAATACTCTTAGACACCGACTGCCTCCTCTTTGCTCCCAGACAGCGTCTTACAAAGGCCCAATTGAAGGCCGCAGCATACTAACTCAAATGCCCGTGAATCACAAACTTCAAGCCGGCTGCGTCCAACCGGTTGCAGCTTCAGACCTTGGCCTTGTCCCTGCGGCTGCTTTCCTTGGCTACGGGAAGCATTATGGGGGATCTCCCCCGGTTTGCCCGCCAATCCTGGTAGGCCACCAGAATGGGCGCCGCAATCGCGATTGAGGAATAGGTCCCGATCAGGATGCCGATGACCAGAGCAAAGGAGAATCCATGCAGCACCTCGCCCCCAAACAGGAATAGCGCCAGCACCGTCAAGAACGTTAGACCCGCCGTCAAGATCGTCCGGCTCAGGGTCTGGTTGATGCTCCGATTCACGATGTCGGAGAGCTTTTCCCGGCGCATCAATTTCAGATTTTCCCGAATCCGGTCGAACACCACGATGGTGTCGTTATTGGAATAGCCAATCAGGGTCAGGATGGCCGCGATCACGGTCAGCGAAATCTCTTTGTTCATCAGAGAGAATGCGCCCACCGTGATCAAGGTATCGTGGAACACGGTAATGACCGCGGCCACGCCGTAGATCCACTCAAACCGTACGGCCAAATAGATGAGCATCCCGGCCAGAGAGTAGGCGGTTGCCAGCAAGGCTTGCCGCCGGAGTTGCGCGCCCACCTGCGGGCCGACGATCTCCACATTGCGCACCGCGAAATTCGAAACAAAAAAGCCATCTGCAAGCGAAGCCACCACCGCAGGGTCGGCCACGCCTTTCAACTCCTCCATCGAACCGAGGACTCCGCTCTTGCTCTTGTCCCGGTAATCGACGATGGCCTGGGCCTGCGCCCCGTAACGCTGATCGGCGTCGGTGCCAAGGTGCAGGGGATCCTTTTGCAGAAGGTAGCTCTTTACGGTAAGAACGCTGGCATTATTCAGGTCCTGCTTGTCGGCAGGCGCATTGGTTTCGAGCGCGTTGATGATCAGGCTCTTGCTGCGGTCGAGCGCCTGTTCGCTGGTTTCTGCTTCCGAGACCCCGATCAAGACTTCGTTGCTGCTGGGCGGTCCGTAACGTTGAATGCGAGCGTTGTGCAACCCGGCGCGGTCCATGGCGGCGCGGATGGCATTGTCGTCGGGGGTCCGGGCGAACTTCACGTAGACCAGGGTCCCACCGCGGAAGTCCACCCCGTAGGGGATCCCATGCCAGAACAGCATGGAAAACATCCCGGCCACACTGAACACCAAGGAAAAGGCGAGAAAATACCACTTCTTGCCAAGGAAATCTATGTTTGGATTGCGAAAAAATTCCACCTGTTTTAGGACCTTTCCTAGCTACCAGCTCCCATCCACCAAGCGACTATCCGATGCTCAAGGCCTCGCCGCGTTGCTTCCGGCTCAGCAACCAATCGAAGATTACGCGTGAAACGAACACCGCGGTGAACAAGTTCGCAAACAGACCAAAGCTCAGCGTGACCGCGAACCCGCGCACCGGTCCGGTGCCAAAGAGGAACAGAATAACGGCTGACACGATCGTGGTCACGTGCGTGTCCACAATGGTGACCCAGGCGTGGCTAAATCCCTGCTCCACCGCCGAGGGCGGCGTTTTGCCATTTCTCAGTTCTTCGCGAATGCGCTCAAAAATCAGCACATTCGAATCTACGCCCATGCCGACGGTCAAGATCACTCCTGCAATGCCCGGCAGCGTCAGCGTTGCCCCAGTGAAGCCCAGGAACCCGAGCAGAATAATCAAGTTCAGAATCAGAGCGATGTCGGCATTGATACCCGCCGCATGATAGTAGACCAGCATGAAGACCAGTACGGCCAACATGCCGATCATCGCGGCGGTCACGCCGGCGCGAATCGAATCGCTGCCCAGCGACGGCCCTACCGTGCGCTCCTCAAGATACTTGATTCCAGCCGGTAGCGCACCCGACCGCAAAACCATGGCCAGGTCCTTGGCTTCCTGCTCGGTGAAGCGCCCGTTGATGACGCCCGTGTCGTGGATCTGCTC
>JAIQFW010000168.1 GCA_020073105.1 Terriglobia bacterium | reverse complement strand
ATTACGAGATCATCACCCAAGCCATGGCCGCAGCCGCAACCCAGGCCGGTGCGGAGATCCGCAGCAACGCCGAAGTCATTGAAGTGTCCGTCGGAAACGGCGTGGCCACCGGCGTTGTACTGGCGACGGGAGAAGAGATCAGCGCCAAGGCGATCGTCTCCAATGCCGATCCCAAGCGGACTCTGCTGAAGCTGGTCGATCCGGTCCATCTCTCGCCCGATTTCGCCATGAAGCTGCAGCACTACCGCATGCCGGGCACGGTGGCCAAGGTCAACCTTGCGTTATCTGGGCTGCCGAAGTTCACGGCACTGAACGGTGACAGCAGCGCACTCGCTGGTCGCATCCACATTGGCCCGGAGATTGATTACCTGGAGCGCGCTTTCGATGAGTCCAAGTACGGAAACTTCTCCAAGCAGCCGTACCTGGAGGTGGTGATTCCCACCGTGGAGGACCCTTCGCTGGCTCCCGACGGCAAGCACGTGATGTCCATTTATGTTCAGTACGTGCCCTTCAAGTTGAAGAATGGCGACTGGGAAAGCCAGCGGGTGCCGCTGGGCGACACCGTGGTGAAAACCCTGGCGCAGTATGCCCCGAATCTGCCGGAACAGATTCTGACCCATCAGATCATCACTCCGCAGGATTTGGAGGACACATACGGACTCACCGGCGGGCACATCTTCCATGGCGAACTGGCGCTCGACCAATTCTTCACCATGCGGCCGCTGCTGGACTGGGCGCGCTACCACACGCCGATCAAGAATTTGTACTTGTGCGGATCGGGAACGCATCCCGGAGCGGGATTGACGGGTGGATCGGGCGCGAACGCGGCGCGGGAGATCGCGAAGCAGTTGAAGGCGCGTCGATGAAGAACGCTTTACCTCGATCCAAGTTCCAGCCCGCATACGCCACAACCAAAGAACAGCTCTCCTCTGTGTCCCTCTGTGTCCTCTGTGGTGAAAAACCTGAACCACAGAGGACACAGAGGGACACAGAGAAGAAGAACTTGCCGTCACGATTGGCTGCTGAACACGAGGCATCTGGACCGATAGCGTGAAAACCTCTGCCGTCCTGCTCATCTCCTGCCCCGACCGTAAAGGCATCGTCGCCGCTATCTCCGATTTCGTTTTCCGCCACAACGGCAACATCCTGCATGCGGATGAACATGCCGACGAAGGCTCCAACCTGTTCCTGATGCGGGTCGAGTTCGACTCCAAGGATTTCACCATCCAGCTATCTGACTTCTCCCGGCACTTCTCTCCCATCGCTGAGAAGTTCGAGATGCGGTGGCGTCTGGCGCGGTCTGACCATCGTCCGAGGATGATCATTCTGGTTTCCAAATATGACCACTGCCTGGTGGACCTGCTTTATCGCCACAAGAGCGGGGAGCTAACTTGCGACATCCCCTTGATCATCTCGAACCATCCGGACAATCAGCCGATTGCAGACTTCTACCAGGTTCCGTACGTCGTCGTTCCGGTCACCAAGGACAACAAGGCGCAGGCCGAGCAAAGAGTTCTGGACCTGATCACGCAGCACAAGTTTGACTTCCTGGTGCTGGCGCGCTACATGCAGGTCCTCTCGAATGAGTTCGTGGCTCAGTTCCCGCAGCGGATCATCAACATTCACCACTCTTTTCTGCCGGCATTTGTCGGAGCCAAGCCTTACCACCAGGCCTTTACGAGAGGGGTGAAGCTGATTGGCGCTACCAGCCATTACGTTACCGAGGCGCTCGACGATGGACCGATTATCGAGCAGGACGTAGTCCGCATCTCGCACCGGGATTCGCTCGATGATTTGCTGCAGAAAGGCCGCGATCTGGAGAAAGTAGTGTTGTCGCGTGCGGTGCGCTGGCACATCGAGAACCGAATCCTGCTCTATGGAAATAAGACGGTGGTTTTCGACTAGCTTTTGCCGCATAGAAGCACTTCTTCGCGGCCTCTGCGGTATCGGAGGTCCTGAAGCAGCGTTTTCATCAGCTTTCTCCGGGGCGCAACAGCCCGTGTCCACTACACGGCAATTGCCCTACCATCGTTCCTGGCGCGTAAGCTTCTGTAAGAATTGATGCGAGGGCCGACCTCGCGAAACCCGGGTGTTCGTTTGTGGGATGGCTTGTTCGCCCATGCACATTAGGTTACCCGGACGTGCCCTCTTGCCTTCTAGCGCCGCGTTTGTGTTATATATGTGTCCTCTCATTAGTGCAGTTAGCCCTCATCCAGGAGAAAGTCTTCTATGGATCGTTTTCATCGTGATTCTCGCGGACAGGACACGCGCAATGGCCGGGTATGTCAATTTTGCAGCCGCATGGATCCCGAGTTTGCCAGCCGCAAACCGGTGGATCGCCTGGTTCAATCGAAGCTTGACGACATCGCGTCCGCACATCTAACTGAAGACGGCTACGTGCGGCACCGCATCGCTGAATTGACGAAGATGCGGGCCTTCCACGTCCAGGGTACGGACCTGCAGAAGTCGGCATAGACGGGCGCTTCTAGTCTCTGCATTGCGCCGCTAGACTGGTCATTCTGAACCGGTTGATCAGTATCACATCGATGTGTGAGCGCGGGCCGAGACTGTCCCGCTGGTTCTTCGGTAGAATCCAGCCATTGTGACCAGCGAAAAGGCCAGCCCGCACTCCGCCGAACTCCTCCACATCTGCGAAAGGCTCAAAGCCATGGGCTACGCTGAATCCAGACGAATCCGTATCTACGGGGAGGAATTCGAAGTCGTGTCGAATCCCTTTCCGGAAGGAAACGGCATTGCAGTGCGAGGAATCTCCACACGAGAGACTGAAGTACGCGTCGTGAAGCTCCCGTTGCCGATCCTGCAAGCCGTCGGCAAGAAGAAGGCCGCATAGGTCAGCTAGCGCCACAATGATTTACCCGGCTAGGGTATTGCTTTTTCGAAGATTCGGCCGTGACAGGCCGCGCATAGCCAGCTTTCCTTTAAGTCAATCCACTCCACCGCGTGCGAGGGGGCCATCGCACAGCGATAATCATCACAATGCGTAAGATTGACCGTGTGCCCGATCTCATGTACGGCTTCCTTCAGCAAACGTTGCCTTAGCAGTTTTGCGTCTGGGGGTAGTCCGTAGAACTCCTGGCGCAGACGATGTAAGGACACCACCGCGCACGGCCCTCCCACCTGGGCCTCTCCGAAGACGAACGTCAGGATCGGGATGTAGAGGTCCACGGCAGCTACTCCCAGGACGCGCCAGGATTGAGAAGTCCGCACGGTTTGTATGCGCGCCAGGACCTCGGATGAGTGGTACTGCTGCCGCTCGTGGTGAAAAGCGAACTGAGGATCAAGGCTCGAAGAGATGATCTCGCAAGGGATGCCGAAAGTGTCCGCCAAGGCGGGTGCCAGATCCATCAGCAGCCCGCCATCGAGCTTCCCGATCGGCAGCAGTTGAAGGTTCATCGGGTTTCAACGTGGGGTCGGCTCCAGCCGTACTTTTTCAGTTTATGGTGCAGGGTGACCCGATCGATGTCCAGCACCTCGGCCGCGTGGCTCTGGTTCCAGTTGCAGGATTCCAGCGTGCGCAGGATGTGTGCCTTCTCGATTTCCTCCAGGCTCTTGGAGGTGCCGTTCGAGGCGGCGGCCTTGAAAACAAAGTCCTGCTCACGGATTTCCGGCTCCTGCGCGACCACCATCGCTCTTTCCACCGCATTCTCCAGTTCGCGCACGTTGCCGGACCAGTTCTGCTGCTGCAGCAAGTTCATCGCGCCGGGGGACACCCGATTGATCCGCTTGTTCATCTGCAGGGAGAACTTGTGGACAAAGTGATTTACCAGCGGAGGAATATCGTCACGGCGGTCACGCAGCGGCGGCAATTCGATGTGAAAAACGTTGAGGCGATAGAAAAGATCGGGGCGGAACTTCCCTTCCTCAATCAGCAGCTCCAGATTCTTGTTGGTCGCGGCCACGCAGCGAAAATCCACTTTGATAGGCTGGTTCCCGCCGACCCGGACAATCTCGTGTTCCTGCAAGACGCGCAACAGATCGGTCTGGGTCTTCAAGCTGATATCGCCAATCTCATCCAGAAAGACGGTTCCGCCCTCGGCAATTTCAAACTTGCCTTTCTTGCGGTACTGGGCACCGGTAAATGCGCCTTTCTCGTGGCCGAACAGCTCGCTTTCCAACAGAGTTTCGGTCAGGGCGCCGCAGTGGATCACCACCAGCGGATGGAAGCGCCGCGGACTCGCCTGATGGACGGCCCGCGCCACCAGTTCCTTGCCGGTGCCACTTTCTCCGGTAATCAAAACAGTCGCATCCGTCGGGCCGACGGTTTCAATGGCGTCAAACACCTTCTTCATGGCCTGGCTCTGCCCGACCATCTCTTCTGGTTTGGCAACCTCAGCCACCGTCTCCCGCAACAGGACGTTTTCTTTCTCGGTTCGCTTGTGCGCCAAGGCATTCTTGACCAGGTGTGCGATGTCATCCGGATCCAGCGGCTTGGTCACGTAGTCGTAGGCGCCATTCTTGAGTGCGGCCACCGCGGTTTCGACCGAGGCATAGCCGGTCATCATGATCACCGTCAGTTCGGGATCGATCTCGTGCATCCGGCGCTGCAGCTCGATTCCATCTGTGCCCCGCATCTTGATGTCGACCAGCGCCACGTCCCAACGCTGCTCCGCCAGGCGGGTCAAGGCCTCGTTCGCACTCTCCGCTGTCGCTACCTCATAACCTTCCTCGTGAAACCATTTGCCTAGCGAATCGCGCACACTCAGCTCATCGTCTACGATCAGCAGCTTGCCTTGTGCACTCATGTTCATCACCTCACGTTCGTGGTTACTGCTCCTTCACCCTGGTTGACCACCACAATTTGCGGCGCGTTCACCGGCAGGGTCACGGTAAAGGTGGTGCCCTTGCCCAATTCGGACTGCACCTCGATGGTACCGCTGTGACGCTCGACGATGCCGCGACTGACCGCCAGTCCGAGGCCCACGCCGTGGCCACTTTCCTTGGTCGTCAGGAACGGCTCAAAAAGACGCGGAAGGATATCGGGGGAAATACCCGTGCCGTCATCCCGCACTTCGATCTGAACCTTGCCTGGGAGCGGCAGCATGCGTGTCCGCAGCCATAGGTTTCCGCCACGGGGCATGGCGTCGATGGCGTTCATCACCAGGGCCAATACGACTTGCTCGATCTGCGCGGCATCGCATTGCACCATGGGCAAGTCCCCGGCGAGATCGAGCTGCAATTCAATGCCATTCATCTCCAATTGGTGTTGCACCAGTCGGACGCATCGGTCAACCACAGCATTTAGCTCAGTGGACGCTACGTTCAGGGGTGCGGTGCGGGAGAAAGTCAACAGGTTCTTGACGATGTCGCCGCAGCGGCGGCTCTCTCCGGCGATCAAGTCCAGGCATTGGGCTGCCTCTTGTTGTCTGCCCTTATCCATTTCTCCGCGGTCCAGCCATTTCTTGAGCAGCTTGGCGTAAGTGAGGATTCCAGCCAGCGGGTTGTTGATTTCGTGGGCGACCACGGCCGCCAGCTTCCCGACGGAGGCCATTTTCTCCACGTGCAAGACGTGGTCATGGGCGTTCTTCAGTTCACGCGTTTTCTCCTCGACCCGGTCCTCCAGTGTCCTTGCCCAGGCAACAATCTCTTCGTTGGCAGCACGCAACTGCAGACTCATGTCGTTGAAAGACTGCGCCAAGTCCCCGACTTCGTCCTGCGACGAGACTTCGATTTGATAACCGAGGTCCCCCTGCGAAAGGCGCATGGTGCCCCTGGTCAGCGCATGGATCGGTTTGCCGACCATGCGCACGATGACCAACCAGCTCAGCCATGCCACCATCAACATGGCCGCCACTGTGTAGGCCAACGTGCGGGTGTTGCCTTCGGCCAGTTGCGCGTCCGCCTTTGCCAGCGACAGATTGGTGTCTAGTACGCCAAGGATCTGCTGGCCGGCAGGATGTGCGTGGCAAGCGGCGTTGTGACAGGAAGGCTGATTTTCAATGGGAGTGATGATTCCCAACACGCGTTTTCCGCCACCGTTCCGGTAAATGCGGAACCGGTCGGGGCGGTCGAGGCGTACCAGAGGCTGGGATTGCGCATGGCAGCCATAGCAGGCCTCCGCCCCCTTGTCCACCACATGGCTCACTTCCTGCGGATCGGTGGAATAGCTGATGCGCCCGTCCTGGTCGAAAATGCGGACCTTGACCATGCCCGGCTCGTCCGCGATGGTCTGGATCATGTGGTAAAGACCCTCACGGTCATTGCGCAGCATGTAATACGTGGCGTTGCGCTTGATGACGTCACTGACCCGCTCGGCGCTGGTCAGCGTCGCTGCCTCCAGGTGCTGGCGGTGCAACCGGATATTGAGATATCCGAGTAGGGCAAAAATCGCCACCATGCTCGCCAGCAACAAGGTGATCAACTTGGCGCTGAGGCTGCGCGTCAGTTGCGACCACCAGCCACGAGTTGGCTCAATCTCCGGCATGCTCCAGCACCGCAGCCACCGTCAGGGGCTTCTCCCGGGCCTCAAGTTGATGGCCCTCATGGTGTACTTCCTCGGGGAAGATAGGCAGATACTTCACGGCCAGGCCAAAGAGGGCAAAACCCGCGGCGACGATCGACAACGTAATCATGAACTCCGTCCACTTCGGCATATAGTGATGTCCAACCCAGGTCTCAAACCCGGTTACGCTGACGTTGAGCCGGTTGGTCACAAAGCCCAGCAGGCAGATCACGGCCGCCAGGTAGAGTCCGCCCGGCGAACGCCGGACTTTCTTGAAACTCAGCAACGTGATGGGGATCACGAAGGCCAGCGCTAGTTCCAACCACAAAAAGTAGGCTTCGTAGCTCGGCTTGACGATGTTGCCAAGCTGTCCGCGACGGAAAAAGTCCTCGAAACGCAGCAGCGCGTTGACCCAGAGGACCACCAGCAACGCGCCGCCGAGTTCAATCAGCACCGGCAGCTCAAGCTGGCGCCCAAAGGCCCGCGAACTGAGCGATGATTCGAAAATGGTCATTGCTAAGCCCACGGCCAACGCGGAACCGAAGAAAAAGAACGGCAGGGCGGGTGAATACCAGAATGGATGCAACTTGCTGGGCATGATGAGGTAAAGTGCGCCCAGGGAACTCTGGTGCAGCGTCGAGAGCAGGATGCCGGCGACGACCAGTGCTGCCATGATCCGCTCGATCCATTTGAGTGGTGTCCTCAAATTGAAGCGCTCGAGCACGTTGGGCAGGAATTCGAAGAAGAGCACGGTGGTGTAGAACATCACGCAGAAACCCACTTCGAACATGACCGAGTGCGGGTTCATATAGATGAGCTGGTGCCAGATAAACCAGGGGCGGCCAAGGTCGAAGCACAAGCCCACGATCACCAGGCAGTAGCCGAGGAACGCGGTCAGCACCGTGGGACGAGCGATACTGTGCAAGCGTTTGATGTTCAAGAGATGCACCGCACCGGTAACAATGAAACCGCCGGCAGCCAGCATCACGCCGCAGAGCACGTCGAAGCCGATCCAGATGCCCCAGGGAAACTGGTCGGTCATGTTGGAAACAGCGCCCAGGCCGTGGGCATAGCGGATGTAGGCCGAGTAGATTCCCAACGACATGATCAAGAAAAACACCAGCTTCCAAAAAGTCAGCTTGAGCTTCATTGCGCGCCCCCGTTCTTCTTCTCTTCAGCGGCCACATCTTCGCGGCGGTGTGTGATCCAATACACGCCACCCAGCACCAAACTCCAGAGCGGAATGAAGTCCGGGATCTTTGACATAACGCGGCCGGTGTACTCCGGCATCGGTGTGTCACCCACCCTCTCAGATTTGGGATAACCGAACTGCTCGAACGCTACGCTGGAGAGGAGCAACACTGAAGTCCCACCAACTTCCGTGAGTCCATAGATGTGAGGCACGTAGTTCGAAGGGTTGTGACGGATCCGGTCCTGGGCCTCCTTGATCAGATCGTCGCGTTCGCCGAACTTGGTTGCCCCGGTCGGGCAGGCTTCGGCACAAGCTGTCTGCTGCCCGGCTTGCACACGTTCCGGACACATAATGCATTTGCGGACGCGGGGATTCAGCGATTGCCACTCATACTTCGGCTGCGCGAAGGCACAAGCCACCATGCAGTACCGGCAACCGATGCACTTCCACACGTCGTAAACTACCGGTCCCTCCGCCGCCTTGTGGAAGGCGCCCACCGGGCAGACGGACGCACAGGCCGGATGCTCACAGTGCATGCACAGCCGGCGCATAAACTTGTCCTCTTTAGTGAGCACGACCGTGTATTTATGCTCCGACTGAACGGGTTCGGCGGCTACCTTGTCGTCATAGGGCAGCTTGTTCTGCCCGGCGCACGCGGCTTCACATTGTTTGCAGCCGATACACATCGTTGCGTCATACAGCAGGGCCTTACTCATAGATCTCTCCTTGCTTGTCCCCAATGGGGGGACTTTCGTGCCGCCGGAATGAAGTAGGAAGTAGAGGACGAAGGCCGCGGAACGCACTCGCCTACGTCATGACCGGACCTGACCGGCTGCGCAGGGAGTAAACCACCGGGCCCGGAGGTTAGGGCGGGACCCGGGCTGGCTGTTCCTGAGTGGGGAGCACACCAAGGGGTTTCCCGACTGGCTAAGAACCGGCTGGTTTGCCGTGCAATCTGCCAAGTTGAACCGGTGAGCTTCATGACTCACCCTCATGCTCTCCCGCCACCCGGCGGACAGCTTGTACACGCCACAGCGGCGTATCGTCTAGGAAACAGCGAATCTACTTCTTCTGCATATCGCGGACGGCCGCCACCACAGCCTTGACCTGGTCGGGAGTCATGCCCTTGGCCACAAATGCGTGCATGGCTTTCTTGTTCGGCCCGCCGTTGGCGATCATGTCGGTCAGATCAGCATCGGACTTTTTCTTGGCGTCGTCGGACACCAGGCTGGGGATCTTGGCGGCTGGTTTGCCGGCTCCATCGGCCCCGTGGCAGGCGGCACACTTTGTCTTGTAAATGGCTGCTCCGTCTTCCGCCCACGAGAGGCTTGGGACCAAAATGAACAGCGCTACCGCGATCATGACAACCAGTATTGCCAGCTTCGTCATCTTCATAATTGCTTTCCTCTCCGTATGATTTGCATGACTCCAGGTAGTGGCCAGGCTCCCTTTCGTAACTGTTGCAAAATTGGTCACCAGTGAAACCCCCTCACCAGAGACTGTGTAAATAAACTCAGCAGTCTTCGCTACCACTGATGAAATTCTCTACTTTGACGAGCTTTATCTGCTGTGATGGCAGTCACTTGAAGTCGTGACCCAAGGCCAGTGGGAAGATGTTCTAGCTCACGTAGGAAGGCTTGAGGTTGGGGGCTCACATCCGCCGACGCCACTGCAAAATGCTTTGGTTACCAGCAAAACGCAGTGATAGGAGACCATTCGGTCAGCGTCATTCCAGCGCTAACCCCAATGTTTACTAGGAAAAGCGGTTCCCGCCCGATTTGCCCTCCACGTGCACCTTGAGAGGTCGCAAGCAGCGCCAAGCGAGCTTGGCGCACAAAGGGAGGTCGCCATGTCGATCCTGTTTGTCCTTCTCATGTTCCTCCTGATCATGACTATCAGCTATTTCCTCCAGCCGCAGGAGCAACCCACGGTGAAGCCGGAGATATGGGCCAAGCCACAGCCACCGCGGATGCAGCGTGAATTGGGCTTGGAAATCCCCCAGGGGTATTGCTTCCACCCCGGACACACCTGGGTGCTTAAGGAAACTGCGGAGAACGCGCGGGTAGGAGTGGACGGCTTCGCCACCAACCTGGTGGGCAAGATCGATCACATCGATGTCATTGGCCCAAACCGCTGGGTTCGCCAGGGGCAGCGACTCGCGACCATCAGCAGCGGAGATAC
>JAIQFW010000167.1 GCA_020073105.1 Terriglobia bacterium | reverse complement strand
GGTTCCGGCCAGGGTACAGGCCGCCAGCAGGCAAACCATGAGGTACCAGACCTGTGACGCAGGGAATCCGGCTTCTCCCAACGTCCAGCTGCCGGTCAGACCAAGAGTAAAGCAGTATATAGCGCTGGCCAGCGTGATGCCGAGCACCAGTCCCGAGAGGTACTGCTGACGTCCCACGGCTTTGGACAAGACTCCAAGGATTCGGCGGGACCTGCGGTCGTTGAAGATCGCCGAACTGCCAAAAAAAACGCTGAAAGCCACCACGTAAACTGCAACCTGCTTGAAGACGAAAAGCAAGTCCTCGCTTTGACGGGCCGCATCCGTGGCTAATCCCAAGAATGCCAGCACCAGGACCCAGAGCAACAGTACAAGGATCGGCCAGCGCTGTTCGCGCACGAAATTGACCGCGATCAGGAGTACCGGTTTCATTGTGTACCTCGCGAAACTGGCGACTCGATCCCCCCGGTGACTTCGAGAAAAATCTCTTCCAGAGAGCGCCGCTCGGGATTCACACTGATTACCTCTCCGCCCAGGTTCCAGATCTGTTCTAGAACCGCCCGCTGCTGCTGCGTACCCACGGAAAAAGTTACTACGCCGTCTCGCGCGGTTGCTCCCGGAAACAGTGCCGCGGCGATGCCACGGGCCACAATTTGGCTGCGCTCACCGCTTTCGAGGAGATCGGCCGTCTTGCCCAGCCGCACCAGCCGGCCGCGATGAAGCACAGCCACACGGTCGCAGACCAATTCGACTTCCGAAAGCAAGTGGGAGCTGAGAAAGATGGTTTTGCCCGCCGATCGTGCTCGCAACAGTAATTCACGGACGGCCACTCGCGCGAGCGGATCCAGGGCAGACGTGGGTTCATCCAGGATCAGTAGCTCAGGATCGTTCACCAATGCCTGGGCCAAACCTACGCGCTGCAACATGCCACGAGAAAACTTACTCACATTGCGCTTGGCATCGTCCTGCAAGCCGACCATTTCCAGGACCTGACCGGCGCGCTGGTTCAACTGCGACGCCTTCATGCTATTGAGCGCCCCATAGAAGCGGACGAGTTGCTCGGCGCGGCGAGGATAGAGGGCGACATTTTCGGGAAGAAAGCCCACCCGGCTACGGGTAGCGGCATGGCCAAAGCGCTCTCCGAGCAAACGGCCCCTTCCGCTGGTGGGCAGCATGAAACCCATGGCCAAGTGAATCGCAGTGGTCTTCCCCGCCCCGTTTGGACCCAAGAATCCGAAGATTTCTCCACTCTCCACTTGCAAATTGAAGCCATCGAGCGCGCGAAAACGGCGGCGGCCAAAAAGGCTGCGATACTCCTTGGTCACGTTCTGGAACTCGATCACCGGAACCATGCCACTTCATTCTAAATCCCGCGGGCAGGGTACGGTTTGACCCGACTGACCCCCTCCAGTTTCATTTGACAAGCGGGTCCTAGCCCGGCATCATAGTTGCACGCTACGCTCGGGTATCGGTGGGAGGAGTTGTTATGGCTGAGTTGGCCCGTAGGCTCTGGTCGGACGACCAGGGACAAGATATTGCAGAATACGCCGTAATGCTGGCGGTCATTCTGGTTTTAGTGGTGGGAACGATCCGGCTGATTGGCAGCAACGCCAACAATGCGTTTTCGGCAACTGCCAGTGCCATCGGGCAATAGCCACGAAACTGGAGGCTGGCCGGCGGTGGTTCCATCCTGATTACTCAAAGCCTGACGGTTGCTTCATGACCTATAGGGGCGCATTTTCTGGGTTCCGGTGTTGACCCTCGCGTAATCCTGCCCACACAGGATCAAGGCAGCGGCCCGATCACCCGAGGAACGACTGAGGTGGTGCGTCAACCTCCAGCGGCCACCGATTCTTTGACGCCGGTTCAGACCGAGCAAGTTCGGGCCCAACCGGCTCCATTCGTTCCATCAGCATCGGGGCCACCACCTGAAGCGCCTCTATCTCCTGCCGCACACGCAGCAGCGCCATTTCCTTTTCCCGCAGTACTTCGTCCAAGTTCCTCATCGTCACACCCCGAAGTTGCAATGCAGAATCGGACACCTTTGGCTGGGATTCCCGGCGTACTCATCAGGCTGGATGGTTGGGATTGTAATACACAACGGCATCGATGTCTTTAACAAAGCCCGGTTTGCACCCCCGGATGGTCCGTGATATGTAAAGGCTGCAGGCCCGTTGTGCCGTATCACACTTGTGAAGCCGACTCACACCTCGCCAGGGAGCGCAACCTGCGCCTCGGTTCGTTTGGACCTAACCCGTCTCGATGGAGTCCTGCCTGAAAATGAGGTCCACGTCTGGCACACAGACCTTGCGGCCCAGAAGACGGCGATCAGCGCGTATTCCGAGCTACTCGATGCGGATGAGCAACATCGGGCATCGCGATTCATCGTTGCCGCGCCGCGCGTACAGTTTATTCTTTCCCGCGCCTTCCTTCGGATCGCCCTCGGCCAGTACCTGGGGGTCCATCCACGTGACGTTCGCTTTCGCACCGCGAAACATGGGAAGCCAGAGCTAGCGGCGAACACTGATCTGAGGTTCAACTTGTCGCACACCGAAGGGACCACGGTGATCGCGATCACGCGCGGGCGACGAGTCGGAGTGGACGTGGAGAGGATCCGGGAGAACGTGGATCCCGTTGAACTCGGCGACCGTTTCTTTTCCCAGAAAGAAGCGGAGTGGCTGCGGTCTCAACCTGCGTCCGAACGTTTCTCGGCCTTCTTTGCTTGTTGGGCAGCGAAGGAGTCCTACATCAAGGCATGGGGCGAAGGGTTGTCTATGCCGCTGGCGGGGTTTGGGGTCATACCGCGGGGTGGGAACACAAAACTAGAGTTGGAGGTCTACAGCAAGCCGGAGGCTTCCCGCGGCTGGTCTGTGTGGCAACTGGATCTTGGCCCAGGCTTGCGCAGCGCCGTGGCCGTCGAAGAAGCGGCCTGCAGCATTCGTATTGGCCAGTGGTTTCCGCAAGATGTTGTCGGGAACTTCCTACGAAGCCCTAGCAGCCCATGAAACTCAACGCCTGTCTGGCAAAGAGCACCGTGGTGGCGTCCCTGGGCGGTCTGATGTTTGGAGTCGACATCGCGGTCATCTCTGGGACCACAAGCACTCTCGCCCAAACCTACCAGCTTTCTCCCGCGTGGCTGGGGGTGACCGTCGCCAGCGCGCTATGGGGAACGATTGCCGGGGCCATGCTCGCTGGATTTCTCGGCGAACGTTGTGGCCGACGTGACAGCCTGCGGATCATGGCGATTCTGTACTTGATGAACAGAAGAGTGAACACGAGATAAAGAGAGGCGGCTCGCTTGGGCGTGTCCCGCATCGAGTTGACCGTACTCAGCGCGGCATTGGGGATGATAACAGCTCATGTCGCACTTAAGCAGATGGACAGTCTACGACCCTCACGATCTGGCCGAGCCTGACGGCGCGTGCCACAACTCATTGCCGGACCCCACATAACCTCGCTCACGAAACGTTGGCAACTACGTCGAATAGGAGTACAGTGTCGTTTCCCGAGGGAATCTTTTCGTCTTCTTTCTGAGGAGCATGCTGCATGCGTGATCGCCTGGTGGTTCTGCTTGCTGTCCTGTGTTTCAGTCTTTTTGCCTTATCTCAAACCGCGGAAGAACTGGTCAACAAGAACATCGCAGCCAAAGGTGGGATGGACAAGATCCAGACCATCAAGTCGCTGCGCATCAGGGGGAAGGCCGTGTTCCCCGGCGGCTTCGTGGCCACCACAGGCCAGGAAAATATGCGCCCCAACCTGGTGCGGGAAACCTTTTTGTTGCAGGGCATGACCGCCGTACAGGCCTACGACGGCTCTACCGGCTGGCAGATTCAACCCTTCGGCGGCAAGAAAGACCCACAGCTTATGGGCGAGGACGATCTGCGAGACCTGCTGATGGATTCCGACTTTGACGGGCCGCTGGTGAACTACAAAGAAAAGGGCAACACGGTCGAGTATTTGGGCCATGACATTGTGGACGGGGACGACGCCCTGCGGCTCAAGGTAACGCTGAAAAATGGCGACATCATTTACTACTATCTGGATCCCGACACCTACCTCGAGATCCGCAAGGAAACCCAGGAATTCATTCGGGCCTCGGTGAAGGAAACGGCCAGCGAAATGGGTTCCTACAAGCCGGTGAACGGGGTCATGTTTCCGTTCTCCATCGCATCCGGACCGAAGAACGATCCTAGTTCCTGGCAAACCATCACCATCGAGAAGTTGGAAGCCAACGTACCCCTGGAGAGCTCGGATTTCGCGGTCCCGGTATCCCTCAAGAAAGAAGAAGCGAAAAAGCCATAGCCAGCAATCGTTCCATGGCTCATTTCTTACCTACGATCCAACGAGGACGCCGATCAATGACTACTACTTTCTTCCGTCGCAAAGAACTGTGCTTGTCGGCACTGATTTTCTCTGCCATGTCGCTCCTTTCCTGCCCGGCCGCGTGTGCCCAGCAAAGCATCAAGTTTGACGCGGCAACTATCTCCGGACTGCCCGCGCGAAACATCGGCTCCGCCACCATGAGTGGACGCATTGCGGCGGTGGACGCCATTGAAAAGGATGGGCGTTTCACCGTGTTCGTGGGCGCGGCCAGCGGCGGAGTGTGGAAGTCGGTCAATGGAGGCACGACCTTCAGGCCGGTATTTGACCGCCAAGCAGTGCAGTCGATTGGGGCCGTAACTATTGATCGCTCTGACCCCAATGTCGTTTGGGTGGGAACCGGTGAGGCCTGGACGCGAAACAGTGTCTCAGTCGGCGATGGCATTTACAAGTCCACCGACGGTGGCGAGAACTGGACCAACATGGGATTGAAGGACTCGGAGCATATCGCCAAGATCCTGATCGATCCCCGGGACAGCAATTCCGTCCTCGCCTGCGCCACGGGCCACCTCTGGAATGACAACGAGGAGCGCGGCGTTTTCAAGACAACAGACGGAGGTAAGTCGTGGAGGAAAGTGCTGGCCGGGGCGAACGGATCGACGGGATGCGGAATGATAGCCATGAGCCCGCAGGCCCCACAAACCATCTTCGCTGACATGTGGGACTTCCGGCGGCAGGGCTGGACCTTCCGCTCGGGCGGACCTGGAAGCGGTCTTTTCAAATCCACTGACGGCGGCGATCACTGGACGGAACTGACCGCCAGCAACAGCAAAGGCCTCCCCGAGAAACCCTGGGGGCGAATACCGCTGGCGGTGGCTCCTTCCAACCCTCAGGTGGTTTACGCCATGATCGAATCGAAAAATAGCGCGCTGTTCCGCTCCGACGATGGCGGCCAGACTTGGAACCGTTTGGACGCCAGCCGGTTCATGGTCTGGCGGCCTTTCTACTTCGGCGACTTGATCGTTGACCCCAAGAACGAAAACAAGGTCTTCCGGCCCGACTTGGGTTTGTTGCTAAGTGTAAACGGCGGACAGAGCTTCAGTTTTGTGGCCAATGCGCACGGCGATTTCCACGTGGTTTGGATTAATCCCGACAATCCGAACGTGATTTTCACCGGCGACGACGGCGGCCTGTGGCGCAGCGAAGATGGCGGGACCCGCTGGAAACACCAGCTCAATCTTCCGGTGTCGCAGTTCTACCACGTGAGCGTGGACAACGCGAACCCCTATCACGTTTACGGAGGCCTGCAGGACAATAGCGCCTGGGTCGGGGACTCCTCTTACCCCAGCGGGGTGACCAATTCACGCTGGGAGAATGTATACAACGGCGATGGCTTCTGGATCTTTGAGGACCCCGCCGATCCCAATTACATCTACGCCGAATCGCAGGGTGGCGAGATCGGCCGCGTGAACCGCCATACGCTGGAAACCCGCTCCATCAAACCTTCCCCCAACTACAACGAGAAGAAGCTGCGCTTCAACTGGAACGCTCCCATTCACCTGAGCCCGAACGAGAAAGGGACGATCTACCTGGGAACGCAGTTCCTGTTCCGCTCCCGCGACCATGGCCAATCCTGGGAGCGCATCTCCCCCGACCTGACGACTAACGACCCCGAAAAACAGAAGCAGGAAGAATCTGGCGGAGTCACGGTCGACAATTCGTCGGCAGAAATGCACACTACGATCTACTCGATTTCGGAGTCGCCAAAGAACGGGCACATTATTTGGGTAGGAACCGATGACGGCAACTTGCAAATCACGCGTGATGGGGCAAAGACCTGGACCAACGTCGTGGCTAACGTGCCCGGGCTTCCCAGGAACTCATGGGTTTCAACCGTCGCCGCCAGCCGTTTCGACGAAGCCACAGCTTATGCCACATTCGATCGTCACACTTATGGTGACATCAAGCCGTATGCCTACAAAACCACCGATTACGGAAAGACCTGGAGTTCCTTAAACGTTCAAGAAAACGGCGTGCTCGGTTACATGCACGTGATCACCGAAGACACGGTTGATCCCAATCTGCTCTTCCTGGGTACTGAGTTCGGCCTGTGGATCTCCTGCGACGGCGGCGGGCACTGGGCGCAGTACAAAGCCAGTAATTTCCCCGCTGCCGCAGTCCGGGATATCGTGATCCAGCCCCGCGATTCCGATTTGGTGCTGGCCACTCACGGCCGGGGCATCTGGATCATTGATGACATTTCTCCCCTGCGCGCTCTCACTCCCGATCTGATGGCCAAGGAGGCGATGCTCATCGAGGGGCCGCCGGCGGTTCAGTATTTCAACGCCAACGGGGGCTGGCCGGAGGGCGATGAGACCTTCAGCGGCCCCACCCGTCCGACCGATGCGTTCATCACCTACTACCAGAAGGGGCGTCATATCTTCGGAGACCTGAAGATCGAAATCCTCGACCAGGACGGCAAGTTAGTCGATACGGTAGCCAGCAGCAAGCACCGAGGGCTCAACCGCGCAACCTGGTCGATGCGGCTGAAGGCCCCGATCGTTCCGCCGGCGGCGACGGCCCTGTTCGCTGCTGCCCAGGGTCCACGGGTTCTTCCCGGCACCTACACCGTCAAGATGACCAAAGGTGACAAGGTATACACCGAACCTTTGAACGTGGTTCTCGATCCACGTGCTACCTACACCGTCGAAGACCGCAAGGCGCAATTCGATTTGGCAATGAAGCTGGTCAAAACGATGGCTCATATGAGCTATGGCGTGAGTGCGATTGAGGGTGTGCGTGATGCTGCCAACAACAGCGCTTCCAGGCTCTCCGAGAAGGACCCGCTCCGCGCACGTCTGCAGCACCTCGCTGAGGAATGCGACAAACTCCGGTCCAAGATCGTCGCTACCAAAGAGGGCGGAGGCATCACTGGTGAAGAACGGATTCGTGAGCACCTGGGCCAGGTTTACGGCGCTGTTAACAACTATGAGGGACGGCCCACGGACGACCAGGCAGCGCGTGCCGAATCACTCGCACACGAACTGGAGGACATCATCGGCGACTTCCGGAAACTTGCGGACACAGAATTGCCGGCCGTGAACGCCGGTCTGAAGAAGAAAAAGCTGCCAGCCATTTCGACTCTTGGTGAAGACGAGTGGCAGAAGCAACAGCAGACCGGGACCTCTGCCAAAGCGGGTGCCGCCGAAATTCGCGAAGTGGACTGAGGATCCTATTATTAGGAGGTGGATGCATGAAAGTTTTGTGAGGCCGAGCTGACGATCGGCACATCTAATCCCTCGATCGAGGTGCAACATGCAGTTAAGACCCTTCCTGCTGGACATGTGGCTGGCCACCTACGACCACGACATCGAATTCAACTTGGCCGCAAGCGAAGGACCGCGCTGGACCCTGAATGGGATCCTGAGTCTCGCCAGTGAGGCGGAGCGGCAGCGCTTCCTGAATCACAAATTAGCCTACAGCCGCCCGGCAGGAGCCGAAGGCTTACGCGCAGCCATCGCCGACATGCAGGATGTTACTGTCGACGCTGTACAAGTCGTGACTGGTGCCTCTGAGGCGCTGCTTATTCTCATGTGGCTGGCTGCGGAACCTGGAGCCAACGTTGTCCTGCCTCAACCAGGTTACCCGCCCTTTTCCGCCCTGCCCGAATCCCTTCGGATCGAGACTCGCTACTACGCCGTTCGGAAGGAGAACAACTTCCGTATCGATCTCGAAGAGATCAAGCAACTGGCGGATCGAAATACCAAGTTAATTCTAATTAACAGTCCCCACAATCCTACTGGCGCAACGATTAGCGATGCGGAACTGGACAGCTTGCACGAGTTCACCGCGTCTCGTGAAATTCAGCTTGTTAGCGATGAGGTGTTCCATCCTATCTATCATGGACAGGCGACAAAATCGGCTTCCCGTCTGCCGCATGCCACCGTCATCCATGATTTCTCGAAGGCTTTCCCTTTATCCGGGTGCGGACCGGTTGGATGATCGAGCACGATTCTAAGCGCCGCGAGCGCTACTGGAATGCGCGCACCTATTTCTCCATTTCAAACAATACCGCCGGAGAAATGTTGGCGGAGATTGCAATGTGCCACCGGAATATCGTCCTCGGGAAAACACAGGAAACGGCGACTCAAAATCTTCGGCAGCTTGCCGCCTTCATGTCGGAGCATCGCGAGACGCTTGGCTGGATTCCTCCTCGTGGCGGAATGACTGCTTTCCCCTGGCTAGTCAGTGGAGAAAACAGCCGCCCTTTCTGCCGGGCCGCTGTGGAACAAGGCATCCTGCTCGCGCCAGGGGATTGTTTCGACGCACCCTCGCATTTCCGCCTTGGCTTCGCGGCCGTAACCGACAAGTTTCCCGACGCGCTGGACCGGCTTGGAGAATTCGTCAAGAGTTGGTCAGCGGCCAATATGGTGAGGCCATAACGAATTTAAGAATGTCACGGTACTATTCAATGCTCACTACTTACTGTTAGACGCTCCTCGTGTGGCCGAGCCGCCCCCGCGGTGTTCCAACCAAGAGGCCAGTTGGCCCGACTGCTGGGTCTTCAGGTCGAGGCAACCGTTGATCCGCTCCATGGACTGCCGGAAAGCGCGCTCCGCAGCCGGCACCCTGTGGGCGGAGAGGAAGTCGCTTACCCCGTCCCGCAGTTGCGCGTCGCAGAACGAACCCGCGCTAACTACCACTTGCGCGCTAGCGAAGGGACCCCCGGCTTTCTCCACCTCAGCCCAGTGCGAACGCACGAAGTCCCAAGCCAGGGTCTGGCCCGCGGAACTCGCCATGACCCCGCTGATCAGGCCCAAGGCATCCTGGGATCGCACGTCCGAAGAGATGGCAAATTGCAGCGTGCGCCCCAACAACTGCGGGTCCGTAAAGTCGGGCAGGGTGTAGAAATACCGGTAGTACTCTTCGGGAGTCTTCGCGGCCCTCAATCCGGCCATCAACTGATCATAAAAAGCTGCGTCCCCGTTCGTTGCCGCCACGGTTAAAGCTGCGCCAGCCAAGTCGCTGTCGACCGAACTCGCATCTCGTAGAGTTTGCTCGGAGAGCTTTCGCGCCACAGCCAGAGCCTCCGGATCACGCCCATTCACCCCCAAGACAGCCAACAGCCTCGCCCGCAGCACCTTGTTGTCTTCCCGTTCGCCCGGAACCGATTCCCATCCGATGTCGTGGGCCACCGGGGTTAGCGTCGTCCGCACCCAAGCCCGGTACCCCTCGCGATCTACATCATTGACCAGATATTTGCCGATGAAGTTCAACTGATTGAACACCGTAGATAGCACGGCACTGGTACGGTCGGACGTCATGCCTTCAGCCAGGGTCAGATAGTCTCCCACGGGCTGCCGCCCCACGCGCACCGACGCCCAAACATCCGACAACAACATGATGCGCTCTAGCGGCGTAAGCGACACTGCAGCACCATGGGCCAGGTTCTGAATAGCCGTTGACTCGTAACCGCTGCGGTAGTAACCGGTTCCGCCACCGTTGATCAGCACCGCGGC